>NZ_JBSGCR010000031.1:0-80164 GCF_053601935.1 Streptosporangium sp. NPDC004631
TCCACACCACAACAGCGCGGAACAGGGGCGGGGTTGTGCATCATGCACTGGCTTTTAACACACTGTTGAGTTCTCAAGAAACGGACGCGTTCACCGGTCACCCAGCCGATCGGCCGGAGCTTCCAGGGCGTTTCGTTTGCTTCGTTGTGCCTTTATTCTTTCAGGCCCGCTTTCCCGAGTCAAATTGACGCGACCCGGCGAACCATCCTCGAATTTCGTTCCTCCGTCTCCGGAGCAACCCCTCCAATTTACTCCGACGCCCGATCCATGTCGAATCGAACCTCACCGGGACACGGAGATCCCAGTGCGGGAATTTTGGTTGGAAGGATTCCCTGGGGCCCTCGGCTACGACGCCGGTTCCACCAGGTGGGGTGAACTGTATGGACAGCGCTCCACCTCGTCAAATCAACCACCTCCGGTGGGAGGCACCCTTGCGCCCACACGCACCGCAGACTGTCGGGCTCCAGCGGATAAGACACCTCTTATGCCACGTCCGCGAGGGATGCCGGAGCATCTGAAGTCGAATACCGGGCCGGAGCCTCGGGGACCGCGAGCCCGGCGGCGACCGGCGCCCCAGGCCGGCGCGCCGGGACAGCGGACCGGGGCGGCATCGCCCGGAACCCCCTCTCCTTGGCCTCCCGCGCGGTCTTACCCCGCCCGGACGGCCCCCCGGCTCGCGTCCCGACCGCCCCGCCGTGAACCGCCGAAGCCGCTGAAAAACGCCGAGGGCCGCCGATGCCATTGTCTGCTGTTTAAGGACAATGGCATCGGCGGGTTTTCTACATTCCTTTATATCGAGCAGATCAGGGAATCCGGAAAATCCCGAGAAGGAGGTGAACCCCGGCAGGGTGTCGGCGAACCGTGAACCGGTGGTTCCCGGACTCAGTCGCAGGATCACGGGTGGCACCGGGTCTCCTGGCGGGACCTGGCGCGACGTGCGCCGGGGTGGGTGACGGGCGGCGGTGTTCACATCCCGACGGTGGGATATCCCGCGTGTTCGCGGGGCAGGGGAAGCCGGCGGGTGCGAGGCACGCCGTACGGCGGGAAACCAGTTGAGCAGGGGGCTCCGAAGTTGCCGGAAGAGAAGTCGGGGAAATCGGGAAGAAGGCCGGGGAAGAGGCGGGGCACGCTGTCGGCGAAGGCGCGTGACACGGCCGGTGACGTGGCCAGGCGCGCGGTGTTACGGCTGTTGAAGGCGGTCAACGGGAGACGGGCCCGCCGCGCGCCCGCACCGGATACCGCGACGGTCAGGATTCTGCTGCAGCACGCCTATGGGATGGGCGGCACCATCCGGACCGTGCTCAACCTCGCGGGGTATCTGGCACGCGAGCGGGATGTGGAGATCGTGTCCGTCGTCCGGGCCGCGGAGGAGCCGTTCTTCCCCATCCCGGAGGGGGTGCGGGTGTCGTTCCTGGACGACAGGACCAGGCCGCGCGGCTGGATCGCCCGGCTGCTGTCACGGCTGCCGAGTGTGCTGGTCCCGAAGCAGGAGAATGTCTACCGTTCACTCACGCTCTGGACCGACCTGCGGCTGGCCGCCTTCCTGCGGTCGCTGCGCGGCGGTGTGCTGATCTCCACCCGGCCCGGTTTCAACCTGGTCACCGCGCTGCTGGCGCCTCCGGACGTCCTGACGATCGGCCAGGAGCACGTGGCACTCGACGTCCACTCCCCCGAGGTCCGGCGGCTCATCAGGCGGCGGTACGGCAGGCTCGACGCCTTCGTCACGCTCACCCGGGCCGATCTCGACCAGTACGCCGAGGCTCTGCGTGCGGATCCGCCGCGACGGCTGCTGCGCATCCCCAATGCCGTGCCCGACCTGGCGGGAGGCGTCTCGGCGCTGGAGGAGAGGTGTGTGGTCGCCATCGGCAGGCTGGTGCACGCCAAGGGGTTCGACCGGCTGGTCACGGCGTGGGAGCACGTCGCGGCGGCGCACCCGGACTGGGTGCTGCGCGTCTACGGCGGCGGCACGGAGAAGGCCGAGCGGCGGCTTCGCGCGAGGATCGAGGATGCGGGCCTGGCCGACAGGGTGTTGCTGATGGGCAGTTCTCCGGAGATCGGCGTCGAGCTGGCCAAGTCGTCGATCTACGTGGTCAGCTCGCGTTATGAGGGCTTCGGCATGACGATCCTGGAGGCGATGAGCAAGGGGGTGCCGGTGGTGAGCTTCGACTGCCCGCACGGCCCCGGGGAGATCATTACCCACGGGCACGACGGCCTGCTCGTGCGCCCGCAGCGGCCGGCGGCTCTCGCCGAGGCCGTCTGCCGGCTGATCGAGGACCGCGAGCTGCGGGCCGGGCTCGGCCGCAACGCGGTGCGCACCGCCGCGGGATACGGCCTGGACGCCGTCGGCGCCCGGTGGGACGCGCTGCTGGCGGATCTGGTGCGAGCACGGGCCGGGGTGACGGTACCGGCCCTCCGCTCCGAGGTGGGGGCACGCGCAACCGGAATGGAGGTGAAACTCCGGTAACCTGCCGGTCGTCAGGAGGTGGCGGGTGACCGAGGCGAGTGCCTTGACGGTACCGGGCTACGAGGTGTCCGGCGTGCTCGGCCAGGGCGGTTTCGGGATCGTCTACCGGGCCAGGCAGCTGGCGGTGGAGCGCGAGGTTGCCCTCAAGGTCGACAATCGGGTGCTGGTCTCGGAGCGCGACCGGCGCCGTTTCATGCGCGAGGTCACCTCGGCCGGGGCCCTTTCCGGCCATCCGCACGTCGCCCACGTCTACGACGCCGGGGTGCTCGCCGACGGCCGGCCGTACATGGTGCTGGAGCTCTGTCCCGGCGGGTCGCTGCTGGACCGGATGCGGGCCGAGGGGCGGTTGCCGCCCGCCGAGGTGGCGGACATCGGCATCCGGATCGCGGACGCGCTGTCGGCCGCGCACGCCGCGGGGGTGCTGCACCGCGACATCAAGCCGGCCAACATCCTGATCAACCGGTACGGCAACGTGGTGCTCTCCGACTTCGGCCTGGCGACCATGCCGTCGTCGGGCGGGGAGGTCTCGGTGACCCGCGAGTCGCTGACCCCGGCCTACGCGCCGCCCGAGGCGTTCGACCTGACCGATCCGGCCGCCGCCGGGGACGTCTACTCGCTGGCGGCCACGCTCTACGCGCTGCTGTCGGGCCGGCCGCCGAGGTTCCCGGAGAGCGGGGTGGTCAACATCGCCGTCATCATGGCCCTGCACCGCCTGCCGGTCCCGGAGATCCCGGGTGTGCCGCCGGAGCTGACGGCCGTACTCCGCCAGGCCATGGCGACCGATCCGGCGCGGCGCACCCCGTCCGTGGCGGCGCTCAGGGACGCTCTCACGGATCTCCGTCTGGACCGGGGGTTCAGGCAGGTCTCCGCGCGTCCCGTCACTCCCACGCCCCACTCGGCCGCTGCCGCCCCCCTCGCTCCGCCCCCGCCGTACGGCATGCCGCCCGGTCACCTCACGGCGGGCGGGGAGGCGGGGGGCATGGAACCGGTGCGCGCGCACGCGACCTCTCCGAACCTGCGGGGGCTCGGGGAGACCCGGTCGCCGGCGAGGGCCGCCCCGGGTGTTTCCGGCCCGTCGAACACCCGGGTGTTCGTCGCGGTGGCGGTGGCCTTCGTGATCCTGCTGCTGGCGGGGGTAGGGCTGATGATCATGGAGAATCTCAGCCGGAGCCCGTCCGCCGGGCAGCGATCCGGGGCCGCCGGGGCGGCCGGGGCGACCCTGCCCGGTGGTCAGGCGGCCAGGTCCAGCGGGATGACCTGACCTGCCGTACGGCGCAGCCGGTGGTTGAGCGCGCCGGGACGGGAGACCACCACGACCTGGACGCCGACCCCGGCCAGCCGGCCCGCGAACTCGGTGAACGTGCCGTCCCCCGAGCCGATGACCACGCGTTCGAACCGGTCGGCGAGACGGTCCAGGCGGATCACCTCGATCAGGGCGTGGTCGGCTCCGTCGGGGCCCGAGCGGACCAGGAGCTGAATGCCGGCCAGGGCCAGGCCGACGGAGACCATGGCTCCGTGGTTGACCGCGGCGACGTACTGGTCCATGCCTCCGGTGGGGACCCGTTCGCGGTAGCGGCTCATCATGGTCCGGACGACTCCGGTGGCGGGACGCGCGGCTCCCACGAGGTTCTCGACGTCGAGGAGGTGAACGGCCCGTCCTTGCGATAGGTTCCGCATTAAATGCCCCTTTTGTCCGCCCATTACCACACCATAGCTCGCACTTTAATGCTGGAATTCGCTGGAATTCAAGGGAGACCGGGGGAACTCCTGTTACGCTCCGGGCCGTGAGTGAATCACTGGACGCGCTGGAGCGGCGGATAGCCGAACTCCGCGCCGAGGTGCGCCGGGCGCTCAGGGTGAGGGAGAACTCACTCGCCCGATCGCTACGCGGGGAGCTGCGCCGGGCCGAGCAGGCGTGGGACGCGGCCATCACCGCCGAGGAGCCCGCACCGCCCCCCTCCGGCCCCGGGACGTCGCTGCTGCCCATCAGGGAACAGGCGCACCAGGCGCTGGCCCTGCTGGGCGTGCCGACCTCGGCCAAGCTGATCGTGGCGGTGAACGACGCGCTCTTCTCCCGCACGCTGCGCGGCTCCCAGCTCACCAGCCTGCGCAGGGACGAGGAGCGCTCCTTCCGCAGCGACCCCTACGCCCGGCCGTACTATCTGTGCGCCGCGCTGACCGACCGGCTCTCCCCCGCCAGGGGGCTGCTGGCCGACAGCACCTGGGCGCCCGAGCGGCGGGCGCTCGGGCCGCTGAGCCCGCGCGTCGACTTCCTCACCTCGACCATGCGCATCGCCGAGCACCTGACCCGGCTGGCCGACCCCCCGCCCGGCGCGCTGCGGCTGCTGTCGCGGATGGCGCAGAACATCCCCGGCGCCGTCGAGGGTCTCGTCCCCGCCGATCCGGCGACCGCGATCCGCGCGGCCCGAGCCGAGCTGGAGGTGCACCGCGCCACCGACGCCGAGCAGCGGGCCGAGGTGGCGGAGCGGATGGGCAGCAGGCTGCCGGACGTGGAGCGGCTGTTCGGCGCCGCCGCGCTGAGCACGCTGAGAGGTGCCTGTTGAACGGCGGGCGGCACACCACCCGCACCGGCGGAGGTGTTCGGTGAACAGACTGGACGAACTGCGCGGGCCGGTGCCCGCGCGCCCGCACGACGCCCGCGCCATCGCGGCGCTGGCCGCCAACCCCGGCTGCGCCCGCCGCGCGCTGATGGACGCCGCGGGGGTGGACAAGGACCGTACGGCCCGGCACCTCGGCTTCCCCGCCCCCTTCGGCCAGTCGCAGTTCGCGATCGCCCGGGGGAACGTGTTCGAGGCGCTGGTCAAGGAGAACGGCTGCGCCGAGCTGTTGCGGCTGCTGCGCGAGCTGCTCGGGCTGCCCGTCGCCCAGGTCGGTTACCAGGACGTGGAGAGCGTCGGCTCCCACCTGCGCCACTCCCACACCCGGGCGCTGATCGACCGGGCCGCGCGGGCGGGCGAGGGGACGGCCGTCTTCTACGACCATCCGCTCCTCAGCCTGAGGATCGCCGGTCACACCTCCTACCTTGAGCCCGACGTGGTGGCCTTCCAGCTCGGTGAGCGCTTCCACATCGTGGAGATCAAGTCGTTCGCGGTGATCGACGGCCAGGCCGAGCCCGGGAAGGTCTCGGCGGCGGCCAGGCAGGCCGCGGTCTACGTGCTGGCGCTGCGCGCGCTCCTGTCCGACCTGGGGCACGACCCCGGGCGCGTCTCGCACGAGGTGCTGCTCGTCTGCCCGGAGAACTTCGCCAACCGGCCGGTGGTCACGCCGGTGGACGTGCGCAGGCAGCTGGCGGTGCTCAAACGGCAGCTCACCCGGATGACCCGGGTGGACCACCTGCTTGAGGGGCTCCCCGAGGGGCTCACCTTCGACCTGGCCCCGGACGGCGACGGCGTGCCGACCCGGCCGGCCGGGGAACTGGCCGAGGCGCTGTACCGGGTGCCCGCCCGCTACGCGCCCGACTGCCTGTCCACCTGTGACATGTGCGTGTTCTGCCGCGACGAGGCCCGCGAGGCCGGCTCCACCGACCTGCTCGGCCGCCAGGTCCGCGACCAGCTCGGCGGCGTCTCCGGCATGGCCGAGGCGCTCGGCATCGCCGAGGGCACCCTGGAGGCCGCCGAGGGCCAGGAGGAGATCGCCCGCCTGCTCCGCACGGCCGACCGGCTGCGCGAGGAGTGTCTCCGTTGAGCGCGCTGACCGCGCTGGCGCGACTGCGGGCCGTCAGGGACGGGGTCGCGCAGCCCGTCACGACCGTCCGGCACTGCCACCTCGCCCCGAACCCGATGGTGATCGTCCCGCTCGGGCTCGCCGGTGAGGCCGCCGCCCCGCTGGGGGCCGTGGTGGGCACCGACCCCGGTCATCCCCGGCTGCTCGTGGTCCCCCAGCCGCGCAACCGGGACCTGCGGTTCTCCTTCGCCGCCGAGCTGGCCGAGGTGCTGCTGCCGTACATCGAGGGGTTCGGGAAGACCACCGAGACGGTCGAGAGGAAGGGCGGCGAACCGTACGAGCGGTGCCTGGAGGCGCCGCAGATCCTGGTGCCGAACCGGCCCGCCGCGGGCTTCCTCGGGTTGCTGGGCCGCTCCACCCGGTTCCGCCGGGCCGACGGCCCCCATCCGGTGCACCCGTCGGTGCCGCTGCTCGGCCGCTGGCTGACCTATTTCGCCGACCGGTCGCAGCAGCCGGGTTCCTGCCTGCTGCTGACGGCGACCGAGGCGCTGAGCCTGCACTGGGCGACGGGTCAGAGCGGCCTGGAGGACGCCAACCTGGCGGCGCTGCTCGGATGGATCGACCCTCCGCCGGGGACGACGGGGCGGCGAGCCGCCGAGGAGGGGGAGGATCCGCTGCTCTGGCCTCCCGCCGGGCCCGCCACCGATCCGGGTTTCGACAACGAGGTGCTCGGCCCGGCGATCCGGGCCTACGAGGAGGCGCCCACCGAACGCGCCGTGGAGCGCGTCGCCCAGGCGCTGCGCACCCAGCTCGAACCGACCTGGCGGCTGATGTGGCGGGCGGCCGAGGTTCTGCGCGCCCTGCCGGAGGGGGCTCGGGTGCGCGACCGCTGGGAGACCGACCGGGGGTCGTTCACCCGGTTCGCCGAGCGGATCGCCGAGGGCGGGCCACCCCAGGCGCGCCGGGACGGCGCGGTCGGCGCCGCCGCGCGGCTGGCGGGGCTGGAGCGGGCACGGACGGGCTACGACGTGCAGCGGGCCTACGACGATCCGCTGGTCATGGCCGAGTACCGGCTGAGCGGCGAGGCGTTCGCCGGGACGGTGACCACCGCCGACCCCGGGCACACCGAGGGCGAGGGGCGCTCACGCAGGCTACGGCCGCTGATCACGGTGCGGACCGCCGACCCGGTACGGCTGGCACCGGGCACCACGGTCGGCAGCCCCGACCGGCGCGGGCACGCGGCCGAGATCGTCGGGGCCTCGGCGGGCGAGATCACATTGAAAATCGTCAAGGGGATGGGCCGGGGCAGGTCGCCGGCGCCCGGCTCGGTGCCCGAGCCGGGTGAGCGGGTCACCTACACCTCGCTGACCGACGAGTTCCAGTCCTCGGCGGCGCTCCCCGACCCCGAGCTGACGCCGTGGACCCACGGCGGGCCGCCGCAGGAGTACGTGCCCGGCGACGAGGACGCGCAGGAGGAGTGGTCGTGAGCGTTCACCCGGGCGGCGGCGTCACGCCGGGGCAGGAGGCGGCGGCGGTCGTCGACGCGGTCATGGCCGACCTGCCCCGCCACCGGGGCGTGGTGGTGGACTCGCCGCCCGGGGCGGGCAAGTCCACCCTGGTGGTCAGGGCGGCGGGGCACATCGCCGGGACCGGCGAGCCTCTGATGATCGTCGCGCAGACCAACGAGCAGGTCGACGACCTGGTGGACAGGCTGGCGGCCGGGCATCCCGACCTGACGATCGGCCGCCTGTCGGCGAGCGGCTACGTCACGCCCGGCCGCGTGCTGGCCCACTCCAACGTCTCGGTGGCGGGCAGGCTGCCCGATCTCGGCGACCCCGCCGTGGTGGTCGCCACCGCCGACAAGTGGGCCTGGGTCGGCGATCGGACCTGGCCGTGGGCGATCGTGGACGAGGCGTACCAGATGCGGTCGGACAAGCTGCTGCGCATCGCCTCGCTGTTCGAGCGGTCGCTGTTCGTGGGCGACCCCGGCCAGCTCGACCCGTTCTCGGTGGTGGACGGCGACCGCTGGGCGGGACTGTCGTGGGATCCGGTGCAGAGCGCGGTCTCGGTGCTGCTGCGGCACAACCCGGACCTGCCGGTGCACCGGCTGCCGGTGTCCTGGCGGCTGCCCGCCTCCGCGGCGCCGGTGGTCTCCGAGGCGTTCTACCCGTTCACCGCGTTCCGGTCCGGGACGGGACACGGCGACCGGTCGCTGGAGCTGACGGTGGACGGCATGCGGACCTCCTACGACCGGGCTCTGGAGGAGGCCGCCGCCTCGGGCTGGGCGCTGTACGAGCTGCCGAGCCGTCACACCGTGCGCACCGACGCCGAAGCCGTGCAGGCGGTGGCGGTGCTGGCGGTACGGCTGCTGCAGCGGGCGCCGGTGGCGCACTCCGAGCGTGGCAGCCACCGGGTGACGGCCGGCCGGATCGCCATCGGCGCCGCGCACCGCGACCAGGTCGCCGCGATCCGCGCCGCCGGGGTGCCGGAGGAGATCACGGTGGACACGGCCAACCGGCTCCAGGGGCGGGAGTACGACGTGACGATCGTGCTCCACCCGCTGTCGGGCCGCCGCGACGCCACCGCCTTCCACCTGGAGTCGGGGCGGTTGTGCGTGCTGACCTCGCGCCACCGGCACGCCTGCGTCGTGGTCGCCAGGGCCGGCATCCCCGAACTGCTGGACGCCCATCCGTCGGCCGAGCCGGTCCAGCTCGGCGTGCCGGTGAGGTTTCCCGACGGCTGGGAGGCCAACCAGGCCGTCCTGGCCCACCTCGCCAAACACCGGGTGGTCCCGGCTCCCCGGTAGGTTCGCCGGCGGTTTTACCGGCGGATCCGCCGCCGGCCGGTTTCCTCGGCGCCGGAGAGGGTCAGACCTCGCGGCGCCAGACGTCGATGGCCAGCACCTGGCGCATGCCCACCGACAGGTAGAGGTCCAGCGCGGGCGTGCTGTTGTTGGCGTCAACGTGGAGGTAGGTGCCGACCCTGCCGCGCCGGGCGTCGGCGGCGAACGCCCTGCGGAGCATGAACCGGCCGAGTCCACGCCCCCTGAACCCCGGCAGCACGGCCAGCCGGCGCACGTAGCCACAGTTCTCGTCCCCGGCGAAGGCGTTGGTCCCCAGCAGCATCGCCGCCGGTTCGCCGTCGACGCGGGCGACCGCCAGCTGTGCCCAGTCGGTGCTGGCCGAGGAGTCGAGGTCTGCGTACCACTCGTCGTACCCCACCGGGCTGAACCCGAAGTGCTCGGCGAAACCGGCCTGCTGGACGGCGTGCCCCTGACGGCGGACCTCCTCGGTGTCCCCGTGGTGGATCGAGAGGCCGGGCAGCGGATCGGGCTCCGGGACCCGCGTCCCGTGGTCGACAAGGAGCCGGATGAAGCTGGTCGCGGCCGCGAACCCCCGGGCGGAGACGATGGCGCGCTTGCCGCTGTCCTCCCGGTACAGGCCGACGTCGACCACGGCCGCGTCGTGGCCGAGCTCGGCCGCGATCCGGCCGGCCCGCTCGATCACGGTGTCCCACAGGTGACCGGTGAGTCCCGCGGCATCGGGATGCACGACCACGTCGATGTCCACGTTGTCGCCGACGCCCTTGCGGCAGGCCCAGGCCCAGCCGACCAGGCGTCCCGCCCCGTCGTGGACGACCCAGCCGTCGGCCTCCCTGTCGAAGGACGGCTCGTTCAGCTGGTCGGTGACGTCGTCCAGGGTCATGTCCGCCTTGCCGATCACCTGCGTGTCGCAGAGGGAGATCAGCTCGTGGATGTCGGCGGCGTCTTCGGTCAGGGGCCGCCGGGTGACATATCCGGCGGCGGTAGCGGTTGTTTCCATGTCGCCCAGTCTGTCCGGGGGGACTTGGATTCCACTGGGTCACGACTTGCCCGGCCCGGGACCGGGCCTCGACGTCGTCGGGCCGCTCCGCGGCACCGCGCGGCGGGATCTTCTCGACGGGGGCGGCCGGCGGCACCGTCGTGACCTCGCGCCGCCTCGCCGGCACGGCCGCGGCCTGAGTGGTCTCCACCCCCCGTCCTCCGCCGTCTTTCAGGAAATGATCTTCCTTACTGGCCGACCGGCCAGTTTCGACTATGCTGGAAGGTAGGACCACTACGTATCACCCGTCACGTTGATTTCTCGGCAGAGGGGACCATGAGGGAAAACGTCGACACCCGGACGCGTATCCAGGAGATCGCCCTGGAGCTCTTCGCCGAGCAGGGCTACGAGGCGACCTCCCTGCGTGAGATCGCGGAGGCCCTCGGCGTGACCAAGGCCGCCCTCTACTACCACTTCAAGAGCAAGGACGAGATCGTCACCAGCCTGATGGAGAACCGGCTGCACGCGGTCGAGGAGCTGATCGCCTGGGCCGCGACCCGGCCCCCCTCCGAGGAGACCCGCCGCGAGCTGCTCCGCCGCTACTCCGACGGCCTGCACCGAGGCCGGCACCACGAGGTCATGCGGTTCTTCGAGCGCAACCAGACCGCGTTGAAGAGCCACCCGGTGATGGAGAGGGTCCGCGACCAGATGTTCGACCTGCTCACCTTCCTCGTCGAGCCGGACGACCCGGCGACCACCCGGCTGCGGAACTCGATGGCCCTGTTCGCCCTGCACGCCTCCTGGTTCGTCCTCAAGGACGAGGCGATCCCCGACGACGAGCGCCGGGCCGCCGCCCTGGAGGTCGCGCTCGAACTCCTGCACCGGTGAGCGTCCTCATCGACCCGCCGAACTGGCCGGGTCCCCGCGGCCTGCTCTGGTCCCACCTGGTCAGCGACGACTCGATCGAGGAACTGCACGCCTTCGCGGCCCTGCTGGGCGTGCCGCGGCGGGCGTTCGACCGCGATCACTACGACGTTCCCGAGACCGTCCACCAACGGGCGGTCTCGCTGGGCGCGGAGCCCGTGCCCTCGCGCGAGCTCCTCGCCAGGCTCATCGCCTCGGGTCTGCGCAGGCGCAAGATTCGCCCCGGAATCGACACCTCCCACATGGATTCCCGCAGCGTGGGCATGACCGCCCCCTGACAGGCAGAGCCACACGTCAGAGAGGGAAAATCATGCTCAACGACAAGACGATCGCCTTCCTTGTCGCCCCGGAGGGGGTTGAGCAGGTCGAGCTCACCGAGCCCTGGCAGGCCGTCCAGCAGGCGGGAGGCACCCCGAGGCTGATCTCCACGCGGCCCGGTGAGATCCAGGCGTTTCACCACCTCGACAGGGCCGACCGCTTCCGGGTGGACGCGACGGTCGACGAGGTCTCCGCGGCCGACTTCGACGGGCTGGTACTGCCCGGCGGCGTCGCCAACCCGGACATCCTGCGGACCGTGCCGGGCGCCGTCCGGTTCGTGAAGGACTTCTTCGAGGCGGGCAAGCCCGTCGCGTCCATCTGCCACGGGCCCTGGATCCTGGTCGAGGCCGACGTGGTCCGCGGCCGGACGGTCACCTCCTGGCCGAGCCTCAAGACCGACCTGCGCAACGCCGGGGCGCGCTGGGAGGACAGGGAGGTCGTGGTCTGCACCTCGGGCCCCGGCACCCTGATCACCAGCCGGATGCCCGACGACCTCAAGGCGTTCGACCAGGCGGCCGTGGACGCGTTCGCGGAGTAGGCGCCCGCCGCTCCCGGTCCCTTGTCCGCTCGGGTCCCACACCGAGATCCACCGGTCCCGCGCCATGATCGACCCGATCCGTACCGTGATCATCCGATATCCGCCGGGCCCGCGTCCGGACACGACCTCCTCCCGTTCGATTAGGACGGGCCAGGCAGGGCAAGGCTCTAGAGGTCAGCTGTGAAGGAGGGACTGTGGAGGCCACGATCGCGTTGCGCCTACCGCGCGACGCCGCGAGTGTTCCCGTCATCAGGCAACTGCTGGATGCGTCGCTCCGCACGCTGGGGGTGGAACCGCAGATCCGTGAGGACATCCAGCTCATGCTCTCTGAGGCGTGTTCGAACGTGATACAGCACGCCGCCCCGAGCGACGACTACATGGTGAGTACCGAGCTTTTCCACGACCGTTGTGTGATCAAGGTGGTGGACGCGGGGAAGGGCTTCGACTTCTCCGGGGCGCGTTCGCCCTCCCCCACCTCCGAGCACGGCCGCGGCCTGCTCATCATGAAGGCCCTGGCCGACGACATCCGCTTCGTCAACCGGCACGACCTAGGTTCGATCGTCTGCCTGGAGAAGACCCTGCGCTTCGTCAAGGACGCTCCGGGACTGTCACTGCTCCTCAACGAGGAGCACGAGTTTCCGCACGACACGGGGGAGGCCGCCGGCGACGATCCGCACCTGGGCGACCACCTGCCGGTGGGGCACGTCAAGGTCAGGTAGGCCGGAGGGGCGGCGCGGGAGACGGAGGGGACGGAGGGGACGGAGGGGGCGGGGCCGGACGGGCCCGGCCGGGACCCGGCCGCCCCGCCCGTCACCACCCCGCGCCCCGGTCCGCCGGCTCCCCCGCGGCTCCGTCCACCGGCGGCTCACCGGCCGGGGTTCCTCCCGCCGGGCCTCAGCCGATCCAGACGGTCTTGACGTTGCAGAACTCGCGGATGCCATGCGCGGCCAGCTCCCGGCCGTACCCGGAGTTCTTGACACCGCCGAACGGCAGCTGGGGATACGAGACGACCATGCCGTTGACGAAGACCATTCCGGCCGCCAGGTCGGTGATGAGACGCTCCCGCTCCAGCTCGTCGGTGGTCCAGACGTTGGAGCCGAGCCCGAACGGGGTGATGTTGGCCAGGGCGAGCGCCTCGTCGATGTCCCCGACCCGGTACAGCGAGGCCACCGGGCCGAACACCTCCTCGTCGAACACCCGCATCTCCGGGGTGATGTCGGTGAGCACGGTCGGCTCGTAGAACCAGCCCGGCCTGTCCGGGCTCACCCCTCCGCACAGCACCCGCGCGCCGCGCCCGGCCGCGTCGGCCACCAGCCGTTCCACGTCGTCGAGCCCCTGCTCGGTGGCGAGCGGCCCCACGTCGGTCGACTCGTCCATCGGGTCGCCCACCCGCAGCTCCTCCATCCGGGCCACGAAGCGGTCGGCGAAGTCGTCGTACACGTCGGCGTGCACGATGAACCGCTTGGCCGCGATACAGGACTGGCCGTTGTTCTGCACCCTCGCGGTGACCGCGGTGGAGACGGCGGCGTCGAGATCGGCGGACGGCATCACGATGTAGGGGTCGGAGCCGCCCAGCTCCAGGACGGTCTTCTTGACCTCGTCGCCCGCGATGGAGGCGACCGCCCGGCCCGCGGCCTCGGAGCCGGTCAGGGTGACCGCGACCACCCGGCTGTCGCGCAGCACGGGCTCGACCCGCGCGGACTCGATCAGCAGGGTCTGGAAACATCCCGGGGGGAAGCCCCCCCGGGTGAACAGCTCACCCAGGTAGAGCGCGGTCTGCGGCACGTTCGACGCGTGCTTGAGCAGTCCCACGTTGCCGGCCATCAGCGCCGGCGCGGCGAACCGGACCACCTGCCAGAGCGGGAAGTTCCACGGCATCACCGCGAGCACCGGCCCCAGCGGCTGGTAGCGCGCGTAGGCCTGCCGCGCGCCCACGACCATCGCGTCGGCCACCTCGTCGGCGAGCAGTTCCTCGGCGTGGTCGGCGTAGTGGCGCATCCCGAGCACGCATTTGGCGGCCTCGGCGCGGGCGGCGGCCAGCGTCTTGCCCATCTCGGTGGTCACCAGCCGCGCCACCTCCTCCCGCTCGCCCTCCAGCAGGTCGGCGGTGCTCCGCATCCAGGCCGCCCGCTGTTCGAGGTCGGTGCCCCGGTAGGTCCCGAACTCGGCGGTGGCGAGCACGAGCCGCTCCTCCACCTCGTGCTCGCCGAACGGTTCGAAGGTCTTCAGAGTCTCACCGGTGGCCGGATTGATCGTCGCGATCGCCATCAGTACCTCCTCGACGGCCGTCACCCTCGGGCGGCGGGACCGTCGGAATCGAGAGCTGCTGGACGGGGGCCGACACGGACGCCCCACCTAGTCTTCTCCCCGACATTTCAGGACATATCCCGCTTATGTCGGCCGGTCGGCCGGAGTTTGGGATCGCCGAAATGGGTACGGCCACCTCATGACAACCCATTCCTTGACATTTCGGAAGGTGGGGGCATGAACGCTGAACGTGGCAGCGCCAAGCACGGCCCGCGCGTGGACGAGAGGCAGAAGCACGAGGTGGAGGGCGCGGTCCGGGGCGGCGGCCCGACCCACGCCGAGGAGTGGCTGGAGCCCGAACCGCTCCGGGACGCCGACGAGGAGACGGCGCCCAGGAGATATCCACCGGGGCACGAGCCGGGCACGCCACGGGGGATCACCCCCGCGGACGTCGAACGCCGGAGCTCCCTCGCCAAATGGCTGAGCGACGCCCGGTGGCCCGCGGACCGCGACGACCTTCTGGAGCACGCCGACGCGAAGATGGCCCCCGACAGCCTCGTGGCGAGCCTGCGCGACCTGCCCGACGGGGAGTTCCACAACATCGGCGAGGTGGCCAGGGCCCTGGGCCTGGGGACGGAACGCCGCCGCTGGTAGGAGCCCCGCCGGACGCGGCCCGCCCCCGGCCCCTCAGCCGGCCCCGGCACGGACGGCGAGGACGGCGAGGGTACGGCGGAAGCGGAGCAGCAGCAGGACCGCGGTGACGGCGAGCCCGGCCAGCAGACCGGTCCACGCGCCGACCGGCCCGGCCCCGGCGACGCGGCCGAGCAGCCACGCGGCCGGCAGGCCGACGGCCCAGTAGCCGACGAGGGTGATGCGGAGGCCGGACCCGGTGTCGCCGAGGCCGCGCAGCAGGCCGACGCCGATGTTCTGGGCGCTGTCGAAGTACTGCAGCACGGCGGCCACCACGAGCAGGTGCGCGGCCACCGCCGACGCGCCCTGCTCCGCGTCGAGGAAGGGGGCCAGCACCACACCGGGCATCAGGAGGTAGACGGCGGCGATCACGGTCGCGACCACGGCGCCGTGGACGAGCGCGGTCCGGCCCGCCCGCGCCGCGGAGCCGTACCCTCCCACCGCCGCCGCGCCGCTGACGCCGATCGACGCGGCGTGGGAGAGGCCGACGCTCACCTGGAAGACGATGTAGACGAGTTGGCTGACGGCGGTGTGCGCGGCGAGGGCCGCGGCGCCGAAGCCGCCCATGAGCAGCGCGACCACCGAGAAGAACCCGGCCTCCGAGCCGTAGGTCGCCGCGATCGGCGCGCCGAGGCGGGCCAGGCCGCGCAGGTGACCGGGGCGGACCCGCCAGGCGTCCAGCGCGAGCACGGGGGCGAGTTCGGCGTCGCGCCGGGTCACCGCGTGGAGCGCCAGAAAGGACAGCAGGTGGACCAGCGCGGTCGCCAGGCCCACCCCGGCGAGACCGAAGGGGTGGATGAGCAGCCAGTTCAGGCCGGCGTTCACCGCGATGGACGCCACGGTGATCCACACCAGCGCCCCGGGCCGCCGCATGCCGACGGTGAACTGCCGGATCACCTGAAACCACAGGCACGGCACCAGGCCGGGCGCGAGGGCCAGCAGCATCGGCCGGGCGAGCTCGATCACCCCGGGGTCCTGGCCGAGCCAGGCGAGGGCGTGGCCCAGGCCCACCATGAGCAGGGCTCCGGCCGTTCCGGCCAGGGTGGCCAGCGCCATGCCCGCCCGCACGAGGGCACGGAGCTCCCCGGGCCCCTCGCCCACCGCGGACGCCGCGGCGACCTGGTTGCCCAGCCCCGTCACCAGGCCGACCCCCATGGTGCGCAACTGGTTGAAGAGCACGATCGCCAGGCCGCCCGCGGCCAGGGCCTCGGTGCCGAGCAGGCCCATCATCACCATGTCGGTGGTGGTGAGGGCGACCTGGGCGAGCTGGGTCAGGGCGAGCGGCAGGGCGAGCCCGGCGAGCCTCCGGCTCTCTTGGAGCACCGTCACATCCTTATTTGCCGCGTCCGTGATTTTAGGATAGGCATACCTTACCTTGAACTGCCGATGTGAGAGCGGGATGGTCGTGACCTTGACAAGGCGGCAGCTGTTCGGAGCCGGTGCCGGGGTGGGAGCCGGTCTGCTGCTGGCGGCCTGCGGGTCCCCGTCGGACGGTCCGGCGCCCACCGGCTCGGCGGCGGCGCCCCGGCCGGGCGGCGGCGGAGTGCTGCGGGTGGGGGCGCTGGGCAAGGCGTCCTCGATCACCCGCGACCCGCACGGGGTCCAGGCCAACGAGAGCGACTACCTCATCCTCGCGCTGACCCACGACGCGCTGACCGTCCCCGGCGCCTCGCCCAACGTGGCGCCGCGCCTGGCGGCCTCGTGGGAGCCGAGCGACGATCTGAAGCGCTGGCGGTTCGTCCTCGCCGAGAACGCGGCCTTCCACGACGGCTCCCCGGTCACCGCCGAGGACGTCGCCTGGTCTCTGCGCAGGCTCCGCGCCACGCCCTCCGGACAGTCCCGGATGCCCGGCGTCGGGCCGGACGCGATCAAGACCGACGGGGGCGCGGTCGTGCTCACCTCGTCCTACGCCAACAGCGAGCTCCCCCTGCTGCTCCGGCTGACCACCTTCACCCTGAAGAAGGACACCAAGGACGTGACGGGCGCGCCCGGCACCGGCCCGTTCCGCCTGGAGTCCTTCCAGAACGGCAACGCCCGCCTGGTCCGCAACGACCGGTGGCACGGCGGCAAGGTCGCGCCGGACGCCGTCGAGGTGCGGATGTTCGAGTCTCCGCAGGCCATGGCAGGCGCCGTGCTCACCGGCCAGATCGACCTGGCCTCCAACGTCGGCGCGGTCGCCGCCCGCACCGCGGAGGGACGCGGTGACATCCAGGTGGTCCGCCGCCCCCACGACATGTCCATGCCGATCGTGATGCGCACCGCGGACGGCCCCTTCGCCGACGAGCGGGTACGGCTCGCGCTGCGGCTGGCCGTGGACCGCGAGGCCATGGTCAGGCAGGTCCTGTCCGGCTACGGCACCGTAGCCAACGACATCCTGGGCACCGCCGACCCCGCCTACGCGAAAGACCTGCCGCAGCGCACCCGCGACCTCACCCGGGCGGACGCGCTCCTGAAGGAGGCTGGCTTCGACCGGGCCAGGACCTACGAACTGTTCACCACCGAGGACATCCCCGGTCTGGCCGAGTCGGCGACGCTGTTCGCCACCCAGGTCCGCGAGGCCGGGGTGAACGTCAAGGTCGTCAAGCAGGACCCCGGCGTCTTCTGGGACCGGACCTGGCTCAAGGCCCCGCTCTACACCACCTACTGGGGCACCAACGACTCGGTGGTCTTCTTCGCCGGCAAGACCCTGAGCTCCGAGGCCGCCCAGAACGAGGCCGGCTGGAAGAACGGGGACTTCGACGCGGCCTACCGCGGGGCCGTCGGCACGGCGGACGCCGCGGCGCGGGCGCCGTTCCTCAGGGAGCTGCAGAGGATCGAGCACGAGCGCTCCGGCTATCTCCTGTGGGGCATGGCCGACGGCATCGACCTGGCCGCCGCCAAGGTGCGCGACCTGCCCACCCTCCCCGGCTACGGCCGCGTCCAGCTTGAGCGCGCGTGGCTCGCCGGCTGAGCCTCCTCGCCGCGTTCCTGGCCGGGCGGGTGGCACTGCTCGCGGTGCTGCTCGCCACGGTCTTCGCGGCGATGGAGTTCCTGCCCGGCGACGCGGCGGCCTTCACCGTGGACCGGGGCGCCTCCGCCGCCGACGTCGCGGCCCGGCGGGCCGAGCTGGGACTGGACCGGCCGCTCTGGACCCGCTTTCTCGGCTGGATGACCGCGCTGCCCACCGGGGACCTGGGCGTGACCGCGCGCGGGGATCGGGTCTCGGAGGTCATCGGCCGTCACCTCCCCAACACGCTGCTGCTGGGCGGCGCGGCCCTGGCCGTCACGGTGGCCGCGGCGCTGGCCCTGGGCGGCGGTGCCGCGCTGCGCCCCCGCTCCCGGCTCGACCGGGCGGTCTCCGCGACCTCGACGGTCGTCATGGCCCTGCCGGAGTTCGTGGTCGCGAGCGTTCTGGTGCTGCTCCTCGCGCTCTGGGCCGGTCTGCTCCCCGCGGTGACGCTGACCGATCCGGCGGGCCGTCCCGCCTCCTGGTCCATGCTGATCCTGCCCGTCCTGGCGCTGGCCGTGCCGCAGATCGGGTGGAACACCCGCATCGTCCGCGCCGCACTGGCCGACGAGTCGGCGGCCCCGCACGTGGAGGCCGCGATCCTGGACGGCCTGCCACCCGCGCGGGTGCTCCTGCGGCACGTGCTCCCCGGAGCCCTGCCCGCGATCGCGGCGGGCGCCGCGACCTCGGTGGGGATGCTCCTGGGCGGCGCGGTGGCCGTGGAGGCGATCTTCAACTATCCCGGCGTGGGCACGGTCCTCGCCGGAGCCGTGCGCAACCGCGACACGCCCCTGGTGGCGGGGGTGGTGGCGGTCACCGGCGCGGTGATCCTCGCCGTGCTGATCTCCTCGGACCTGATCAGGAACCGGGCCTCGGTGAGGCGGCCGTGACCTCCGTGTCCCCCGTGTCCCCCGTTCCGGAGCCGGGCGGGGCCGTGCCGGTACGGCGCCGCGCCCGGATGCCGTACCGGCTCGTTCCCGCGGCCGCGGTCATCGGGTTCGCGCTGGCCGGATCGGTGCTGGCGCCGCATCCGATCGACGCGCCGGTCGTGGCCCCCTACGCCCCGCCGTCGTCCGGCGCCCCGCTGGGCGGCGACCAGCTCGGACGGGACGTGCTGAGCCGGCTGCTGGCCGGGGGCGGGGAGCTGCTGGTCACCTCCGCCGTCGTCGCCTGCCTGGTCACGCTGGTCGCCGCGACGCTCGGCACCGTCGCGGTGCTGCGCCCGGTCGTCGGACGGGTCGTCGAGTGGGCCTCCGACGTGATGATCCTGCTTCCTTCCGTGCTCGCCGTGCTGCTGGTGGTGCTGTCCTGGGACGGCGGCGGCAGGGTCGCCCTGGTCGTCGCCGCCATCGCGGCCGGCCTGCCGTACGCCGTCCGGGTCGTGGCGGGCGCCGCCGCGCCCGTCGCGGGGTCGGGCTACGTGGAGGCGGCGCTGGCCGGAGGGGAGCGCCTGCCCCGGCTGATCTGGCGCGAGGTGCTGCCCAACCTGCGCGCGACCCTGCTGACCCTGCTGGGGCTGCGCTTCGTGGCCGCGGTCTACGTGGTGTCCACGGCGGCGTTCCTGGAGGTGGGCCCGACGCCGCCCGCCGCCGACTGGGCGCTCATGATCCGGGAGAACGGGCCGGGCGTCATGCTCAACCCGTGGTCGGTGGTCGCGCCCAGCCTGGCCATCGGCCTGCTGGCGGGAGCGGTGCAGGTGGCCGCGGCCACGCTGATGCCGGGAACTCGGCGACAGGCGGTGCGGAGACCTTGAACACCACCGGCCGGCACACGACCGGCTCCGGCGGTCCGCCGTGTTCCGCCCTGACGGGCGGCCCGGAGCCGGATCGACCGGCGGCGCGCGGCCGGACGGCCACGGCCGCGACGGACCCCGGCCGTCCCGAATCGAGCGGGCCCGAATCGAGCGGGCCGGAGCCCCGGAACCGCCCGGGGACCGTCGTCGCCGAACTGGACGGACTGGTGCTGGCCGCTCCCACGGGCGCGGCCGTGGTGACGGGGCCGCCGCTCACCGCCGTCCGAGGGCGGGTCGTGGCGCTCACCGGGCCGTCCGGAGCGGGCAAGAGCACGCTGCTGCGCGCCTTGCTCGGCGCGCTCCCCACCGGCCTGGTCCGTCGTTCCGGGCAGGCGCGGGTGCTCGGCCACCAGGTCTTCGAACTGGATCCGGTACGGCTGCGCGCGCTGCGCCGCGACCACATCGGCTCCGTCGACCAGGATCCGGCGTCGCGTCTGAACCCCAGGATGCGGGTCGGGCGGCTGCTCGGCGAACTCTCCCCGGGACGCCCGTCACGCGCCGACCTGCGCCGGCTGCTGACCGAGGTCCGGCTGCCGGGCACCGACAAGATGCTGGCCCGCCGTCCGCACCAGCTCTCCGGCGGGCAGCAGCGGCGCGTCGCCATCGCCCGGGCCCTGTCCCGCCGCCCCGCTCTGCTGCTGCTGGACGAGCCGACGGCCGGGCTGGACGCCGCGCTGGCGGCGGAGATCGGCGAGCTGATCCGGGAGCTGGCCGACCGGCACGACATGGCCGTGGTGCTGGCCTCCCACGACCCGGAGCTGGTGGCCGGGATCGCCGACGAGGTGGTGCCGGTCGGCTCCTCCTCCCGCGGGCCCGCGCCCACGGCCTCCGCGCGGCGCGCGGCCCCGCCGGGCGGACCGCCGCTGCTCATCGTGCGAGGGGTGTCGGCCAGGGCGGGCGCGCGGACGATCCTGTCCGGTGTCGATCTCGACCTGTGCCGGGGCACGTCACTGGCGGTGAGCGGGGTCTCCGGCTCGGGGAAGACCACCCTGGCCAGGGTGCTCGGCGGACTGCACCCCCGGGCGGAGGGCGTCGTCGAGCTCGACGGCCGCCCGCTCCCCCTGCGGGCCGCCCGGCGCAGCCGCGAGCAGTGCCGCCGCGTCCAGCTGGTCCCGCAGGATCCGCTGGGCACCCTCAACCCGGTCCGTACGGTCGGCGACGCGCTCGCGCGGCCGCTACGGCTCCACCGGCGCGCCTCGGACGTATCCGCGCGGGTCGGCCGGCTGCTGGAGGACGTCGGCCTGCCGCCGGAGACCGCCGGTCGTCTGCCGCACGAGCTCTCCGGCGGTCAGCGCCAGCGGGTGGCGGTCGCCCGCGCGCTCGCCGCCGACCCGGACGTGCTGATCTGCGACGAGGTGACCTCCGCGCTCGACCCGGCGACCGCGGAGTCCCTCATGGGGCTGCTGGCCCGGCTCCGCCGTGAGCGGGACCTGGCCCTCGTCGTCATCAGCCACGACCTGGCCCTGGCCGCCCGGTACTGCGACCTCTCCTGCGTGGTCGCCGGCGGGCGGGTCAGCCGGCCCTCGTGACACCGCGCGTGTCAGTCGCCGACGCCGGAGGAGCGGAAGAGCCTGGCCGCGAACATGACCACCACGGCGACCAGGCCGATGATCAGAGCCCACTTGAGCAGGCCGAAGAGAAAGCCCAGGAGCGAGCCGAGCAGGAGGAAGGCGAGCACCACGGCCGCCACGATCAGTAGAATTCGTCCCATATCTCCACGCTACGTGCCGGTACGGCCCGGCGGCAGGGCGGGAGGCCGAAGTCAGGGACAAGCCAGGGTCACCCCTCGGGGTCGTCCCCGGCCGCGCCCGGGGGGCGGCCGGTCACCGCGCGGAAGCCGGAGCGGCACCGGACGATCCGGGCGACACCGCGGGAGGGGCACGGTGCCGTCCGGCCGCCGGCGCGGATCAGTCGAGGGCGTCCCGTCCGCCGACGAGGGGGAGCCGGACGGAGCCCGCGCCCGGCTCCACCGAGACCCTGGTTCCGGGGGGCAGGCGGAGGGTGAAGTCGCGGTCGGTGGAGATGAGCACGACACCCAGCCGGTGACCGGCCTTGACGACGTAGTCGCCGGGCTGGAGGTCGAGGTCGAAGTCGTAGAACCCGCCCTCGCGGAGCAGCTCGGTCCTGGAGGCGGAGTGGCGGTTGCGGACGTCCAGCCACCCCCTGGTAATGATCTTGTATGGGGCGGTCACCGTGACGTGCTCGGCGAGCCGGGCGCAGCCGGTGTCGCCCGGCACGCCCTGGCCGTAACAGACCGGGGTGGTGCCGTAGACGACGTCGCCCGAGGCGCGGGTGTCGGTGCCGTAGTCGACCAGCAGGGCCGTGAGGTACGGCGAGCGCCCGCCCGCGAACGCGGCCCTGACCGACACGCTCGGGGTGCCGGACAGCCGGACGTCCCTGGTCAGGGTGGCGGACAGGTAGGCCAGGCGGTTGGGGTCGGTGGCGGTGACGTTCTCGGCGAGCTGCTCGGCGGTGCGGGCGCTCTGGTCGGTGAACGACTCGACGGTGTGGCCGTCCGAGCGTTCCCGGCCCAGTGTGCCGTTGCGGCCGCCGGTGCCGGCGGCCAGGCGCAGCCGTACGTCACGGGTGCCGGGCAGCGGCCAGGAGGCGTGCCTGGCCCACTGGCCCGGCCCCGACTCCACGTCCGCCTGCGGCTCGTCCATGATGCCGTTGCGCAGGCCGTACAGGTAGAAGTCGAACCAGTGGTGGAGCTGGCGCAGCCACTCGGCGTTGCGCTGGGCGTAGGAGAAGGGGTTGAAGTGCGGGCCCTGGTGCAGCCAGATCTTGCGCGGCACACCCCGACGGGCGAGGGCGTCCCACCACTGGACGGTGTGCTTGGTCTTGACGTTCCAGTCGTTGAGGCCGGCCACCGCGAAGACGGAGGCGCGGACCCGGCGCACGTCGTTGAGATAGTTGCGGCGGTCCCAGAAGTCGGAGTAGTCGCCGGTGACCCGGTCCTGGTCGTGTCCGATCCGGTCCATCAGCGGGCCACAGGCCTGCTCGGCGTTCTCCCGGGTCAGGACGTAGCGGGCCAGCACGTCGGCGTCCTCACCCTGGTATCCGCCGGGGGCCAGCACGCCGCCGCCCGCGCGGTAGTAGTCGTACCAGGAGGAGATGGCGGCGATCGGCACGATGGTCTTGAGCCCCTTGACGCCGGTCGCGGCGACCGCGTTGGCGAGCGTGCCGTTGTAGGAGACCCCGATCATGCCGACGTTTCCGGTGGACCAGCCGGCCTCCACGGCATTTCCGGCCGCGTCGAACGCGCGGGCCCTGCCGTTGAGCCAGTCGATCACGGCCTTGGGCCCGGCGGTCTCGTTGTCCAGGCCGGTCGTCGGGCAGCCGGTCGCACGGCCCGAGCCGAGGTTCTCCACCAGCGCCACGGCGTAGCCGCGCGGGACGAAGTAGTTGTCGTAGTAGCCGCGGAACGGCGGCACGGTCGCGCGGGCGTCGTTCAGGCCCTCGTCGAGGCCGAACATCTCGTCGCGCAGGTCGTTGAACTTGTTGCGCCGGTAGTCCATGCCCGCGGGGTCGGAGCCGTCGAGGTCCACCACGTGGTTGGGCACGTCGTTGCCGCCCCCGTAGTAGGGGCTGGCCTCCATGATGATCGGGACCTTCAGCCCGGACGCGGTCTCCCTGGGCCGCATGATGTCAACGGCGACCCGGTCCGGACGGTCGTCGTGGTCGCTGTCGACCCCGGCGACCTCGACGAACACGGTCTCCGTCAGGGCCTCGGCGCGCGAGTGGACCGGCTGGGTCTCGTCGTTCTCGATCGGGGCGACCGCGGATCGCGCGGCCGCGGCCGGCAGGACCCCGGAGGGCAGGGCGACCGCCAAGGCGATGAGGACTGTTTTCCACCTGTTCATCGAGGGGGACTCCCGGAGATCGATGAAAATTGACAACTCCGGTCAATGTCCTGCACGGCAAAGTCCACCTGCAAGATCCAAGATGTAACGAATCAGGCGGCTATCCCGCGTTGCGCGCGAGCTCCAGCGCGTAGGAGGGGAACCACTCGCCCGGTCTGGGCTCACCCCGATGGCACTCGCCGTCGGACTCCCCCGGCCGTTTGATCCACAGGAAGGCGTCCACCCGCTCGTGGCCGGTCCTCGTCGTCGGCTCCGCGCCCAGCGCCCGGCCCGCCGGATTGCACCACATGTCATCGCCCTGGGCGCCGGGCAGCGGGCCGTTGCCGTTGCGCGAGGTGTCGATCACGTAGGGGGCCCCGCCGAGGCCGTCCGAGAGCCGCCGGGCGACGGCGACGCTCTCCTCGGTGGTGAAGAAGTTGCTGACGTTGAAGGCGAAGCCGTCGGCCGAGGCCACCCCGGCCCGCCGCATCGGCTCGACCCAGTCGGCCGGGTTCCTGATCCAGCCGGCGTTCCCCGCGTCGAGATAGACCTTGGCCCGAGGCTGTCTCCTCAGCGTCTCCACCGCCGTCCTGAGCAGGCCGAGGCGTTCGGCCGCCCGGCCGCCCCGGGTGCAGTTGTCCAGGATGTGCGCCAGCGCGTCGGGTTCGACGACGACCCACGCGGGCCGGTCGCCGATCCCCTCGGCGAAGCGGCGGATCCAGATGCGGTACTCCTCGGAGTTCGACGCCCCGCCCGCCGAGAACCGGCCGCAGTCGCGGTCGGGGATGTGGTAGGCCACCAGGACGGGCACCTGACCGGCGCGCCGCGCCTTCTCGGTGACGGCGGCGACCCGGGCCGTCGGGTCCGGGTCGCCGATCCAGATCGCGTTGGGCCGGTCGGCGATCCTGCGGATCAGCGCCGCGTCCCCGGTCCTGCCCTCCCGCTGAAGCCTGCGGACCTCCTGGGCCGCGGCGCCGTCGGGGTCCACGTAGAACCGCGTCTCCCCGGAGCCGGTGGAACCCGTGGAGCCGTCCGGGGGTGCCGAGCCCCCGGACGGGGTGGGGTCGCCGGCGCAGGCCGCCGCGGCGAGGGCGAGGGCGAGGGCGCCGGCGGCGCGGCCGTACCTGTTCATCGATCTCCTCGGACTCGGTCTCCCCGGATGTGGACCCAGCGGGCCTGGGACGGGGTTCCCTCTCCGGTGACCCCGAACATCATGTACCAACCGGGCGGCACCAGCGCGGGGTTGGCCGGGACCGTGACGACGATGCCGCCGGACACCCGGGTGAAGTCGACGCTGACGGAGCGCTGTTCCACGTCCGTGACGTGGGTGACCGCGCTCGGCCGCATCAGCCGCACCTGCCTGATGCGCCTGGCGTCGGGGGTTTTGAAACCCGCCCTGCCGCCCAGGCGCAGCGCCCGCCGCCCTCCGGTGAACACCGGGCGCCGTTCACCGTTGAACAGGTAGGCGGGGGTGTAGACCTCGACCCGCTGGTCGAACGCGCCGGGGACCGTGCCGCCCTCGTCGCCGAAGAGCGGGTCGGAGCCCATGCCGAGCACCCTGCCGTCGGGCAGCAGCAACCCCTCGGCGTGGTAGTTGCGGCCCACCGCGGGCGCGGCGGCCTCGTGGAAGCTGTTGCTCTCCGGATGGTAGACCTCGGCCCGCAGCACGTCGCTGCCGCCCCGGCCCCGGTAGTCGCCGGAGCCGTTGAAGGAGAACACGGTGTCGTCGGGGAGGAGCACCGCCGACGGGTAGCGCACCGGGTCGGAGAGGTTCGGGCCGCGGACGTAGCGGGGCGCGGGCTCCTTGAAGTCGATGAGGGCGGTCCGGTCGGTGGCGTTCTTCTGGCCCGGCTGGCGCTCCCCCACCGGGCCGCCGCCCATGACCATGATCTTCTGGTCCTGCGCGGGGGGCAGCAGCACCGAGGCGCCGGTCTCGTTGAGCTCGGGCTCGGGCAGGCCGGGGACCGGGGTGAACGCCTCCATCTCGTCCGGTGCCACGCCTCCGGCCCCCCCGGAGGTCTTCACCGGGCGGTCGGTGTCGTGGCGGTAGTCCCAGACACCGGGGGGACGGAGCGCGAGCTGGCCCGGGCCGTACCCGGCGCTCATCCCGGAGAAGAAGAGGGTGTCGTCGTCGAGCAGGAACAGCGCCGGGTAGGTGGGGAAGAACCGCTTGGGGCCCGGCCGCCAGGTCTTGGTCCCCGGATCGTAGATCTCGTTGTCCCTGGTGACCTGGCCCACGGTGTCCAGGCCGGAGACCGTCATCACGCGGCCGTCGGGCAGCGCGGTCATCGTGGGATACCAGCGGCCCTCGTTCATGTCCTGGACCTTGAGGTAGCGCTCGGCCACGGGGTCGAACTCGTAGGCGTCCCTGATGCCCTGGAAGTCCTGTTTTTCGAGCGTCATGCTCGCACCCATGGCGTACAGGTTCCGCCTCTCCCGGCCGGTGAGCCCCTGGATCCGGTATCTGACGGAGCCCTCGGCCGAGGTGAACAGGCCGGGCGCGCCCTCGGCAACGGCCTCGGCGAAGACCTTGGTCTCGCTGGGCGTGATCCGCGCCTTTCCCGGCAGGCCGGTCTCGACCTTCTTCGCGGGCGGCACCGTGATGTGGGCGGTGGTGCGGTACAGCTGCCCGGTGGGGGCGGCGACCAGCGTGCCGGGGTGCAGGTGCCTGGGCTGGGCGTCCGGATCCTCGTTCTTCACCACCAGGGGCCCGCCGGCCCGCTTGACCCTGCTTTTGAGCACCTCGAAGCGGAGTGTGCCGCCGGCGATGAGAAGGTTTCCGCTGGGCAGCATCACATGCCCGGCACAGAAGAAGTCGACGGGCGTGTCGATCAGCTTGAACTCGCCCTCCTGTCCCGGCCTGGCCGGATCCCAGAGCAGCGTCTTGAACGTGCCCTTGGCGAAGTTGGCCGCGTTGTTTCCGGAGCCGGCGACAATGAGCACCTTGCCGGTGTGGAGCAGCGCCGCGTGAATGGCGTTGACCTTGAACTCGTCCGGGACGTTCAGGAAGGTCCACCGGCCGTAGCGCGCCTTGTAGTCGTCCTGGTCGATCCGGTACTCGTGCCACTTCCTGGAGGCGAACCCGGAGACGGCCGGCAGGTTGACCCCGACGACGACGGCCACCACGGCGGCGGCGAACAGGTTCTTCCGCAGTCGGCTCAACGGCCCTCCCGGCGGGTGCAGGCCCAGGCCACCAGGGGCCCCAGGCAGATCACGAGGGCCAGAACGCTCCAGAGGGTCATGACCAGGTGCACATGACCGGTCCAGAACAGGGTGAGCAGCAGGCCGCCGCCGAAGATACCGGCCCACCACAGGTGGATACGGAAGGTGGCGATCCGGTCGGGGCTGGCCGAGTCGCCCTTGGGGGTGACCACGAACCTGCTGGGCCGCCGTAGCGCGGCCCCGGCCAGCGACGCCACGTAGATGGGCGCCGACACGGCCGACATCACCATTCCCGCCACCCCCGAGGAGCCCTCGGGCTCGTGCGGGCTGACGTTGTGCCGCCGGTTCCAGGTGTAGAGCATGACCTGCAGCAGCGCCGCGTCGCCGTACAACATCAGCCACACGTCCATGGGAACGGTCACGCCGGAGCCTCCCACCGCCATGAAGAGGAGGGCGCTCAGCCCGGCCAGCAGCCAGTTGAACGCGGACATCGGATAGAACGTCACCATCAGGCTGTAGTTGAACAGCCTGCCGGGTGACAGCCGGAACGCCGCCCGCCAGAACTGGGTGAGCAGTGTCTCGTAGGTGCCCCGGCTCCAGCGGAGCTGCTGGCTGAAGAAGTCGGTCCACGACGACGGCCCCTCGCCGACCGCGAGCACGTCCGGGGTGTAGACCGACATCCAGCGCCGCCCCGTCTCCGGGTCGCGGGCGCGGTGAAACTCGATGCCGGTGGCCATGTCCTCGGTGATCGAGTCGTACAGGCCTCCGATCTGCTTGAGCGCCCGGATCCGCACGGCGTTGTTGGTGCCGACGAACATGGGTGCCCCGTACAGGTTGCCGGCGCGCTGAATCAGCGAGTGGAAGAGGAACTGCTGGCTCTCGGCGGCCTTGGTGACCCCGGTGGCGTAGTTGCCGTAGACCTGGGGGCCGACCACGAAGGCCACCCTCGGGTCGCGGAAGTAGCCGAGCATGCGCTCGCAGAACTCGGGCAGCGGCACGTGGTCGGTGTCGACCGAGACGAAGAAGTCGTAGTCGTCGCCGTGCGCGGCCAGCCAGCTGTTGTAGTTGCCGTGCTTGGTCTTCGCCCGGAAGGAGCCCCTGGGCCGGTTCCACTCGGGCACGCCCTTGCGGGTGAAGTGGTGCGCGCCCAGCCAGTCGCAGAGCTCGTGGATGTCGGGGTCGTCGCCCTCGTCCAGCAGCCACACGTCGAACGGGCCGTCGTGGCGGATCTGCAGGGCCGCGGACAGGGTCTCCCTGACCATCTCCAGCGGCTCCTTGCCGGGCACGCAGGTGGTGATGAAGGCCACCCGGGTGCCGGACTCGGGCACGACCGGGACCGGATCCCTGGCCGCGAGCATGGCGTGGACGTTGGAGACCACGCTGACCAGGCGGAACATCTCGATCAGGGCGATCGCCACAAGCATGATCCGGTCGGCCAGCGGCAGGTACCACGGGAGCACGCCGTAGGGGTCGGGGCGGACCGTCCAGTGCTCGGGCAGCAGCAGCCACGCCATCAGGGTGAACTCCACGACGAGCGCGGCGGCCATCAGCAGCACCGCCCGCACCCGGTGCGGCTCGCTCGCCAGCAGGGAGCGGTAGCGGACCCGGTACGGCCGGCCCGGCTCCGGCTCGGTCACCGGACCGGCGAGCCGGCTGAACCGCTCGTAGTCATAGAGGATGATCTTCGCGGTGCCGGTGGAGGCGCTCATGGGTTCGGCGACCTCGCAGCGCGCACGACGAAGACCGGCACTGTCCCCCCAGATGGAAAACGAGACCGGCCGCCCCACCCGAAGGCACGGCCAACACCGGCCCATAAATCGGTAAACAGTAAGACATCATATTCTGATTGGTAAGCCAGATATCGCCCCTCTCACAAGGTCGGGGAATATTCCGGAGCGCGATTTATTCCAAGTTTCAATGAAACAGCCGAGGGGGTATCGGGAGGGAAACGGGCCGGCGCCCCGCATCCCGGCACCGCGACCTCCACGGAGGTCCCGCACGACCTCGTCGCCCGCACCCGCCTGGCGGCCCCGGGGTGACGGGGGCGCCTGAGGCTCATCCGCCGAGCAGCTCCCACCAGCCGTCCGGAGCGGGCGCGTCGTCGGCGTCGACGCGATCACCCGGACGGGGGACCGCCAGGCGGACGTCGCGGGCCTTGGCCTCGCGCCACAGGCGGTCGACCGGCTCGGCCCACGGATGGAGGGCGAGGGTGAAGGTCGCCCAGTGGACGGGCAGGAACAGCTCGCCCCCCAGGTCGAGATGGGCGTTGACCGCCTCCTCCGGGGTCATGTGGACGTCCGGCCAGCTCGGGCTGTAGGCCCCGACGGGCATGAGCGTCAGGTCGAAGGGGCCGTGCGCGGCGCCGATCGCGGCGTAGCCGTCGAAGTATCCGGAGTCTCCGGCGTAGAAGACCCGCCGGTTCGGCCCGGCCACCACCCAGGAACCCCAGAGGGTCCGGTTGCGGTTCAGGGTGCGCCCGGAGAAGTGCCGGGCCGCGGTGGCGACGAAGCGCAGGCCCGCCACCCGGGTCTCCTCCTCCCAGTCGAGCTCGACGATCCGCGAGCGGGGCACGCCCCAGCGCTCCAGGTGCGCGCCGATCCCCAGCGGAACCAGGAACGGCGCCGCCTGCAGGGCGGTGAGCGCCCGGACCGTCGCCATGTCGAGGTGGTCGTAGTGGTCGTGTGAGATCACGATCGCGTCGACGACGGGCAGGCCCGCCAGCGGCGCAGGCGGCGGGTGCAGGCGCCGCGGGCCGATCAGCGGGGACGGGGAGCAGCGGTCACTCCACACCGGGTCGAACAGCACCCGCCGTCCCTCGATCTCCACCAGCGTCGTGGCGTGGCCGTACCAGACGGCGCTCAGGCCGGTCGCGGACGGCTTGACGGCGGGAGAGGTCACCAGGGGGATCCGGCCGGGCGGACGGCGGCCGTCACGCTCGAAGACCATCTCGCCCAGCAGTCTGGGCACCGTGCCCGGCGGCACCGCGGCTGCGGCCACCGGGTTGCGGAACGCGCCGTCACGGAAGCGGGGGGACCGGCGCATCCGCGCCAGCCGCCCGCCCGTGGCCCTGGCGCCCAGCGCGGCCGGAACGTCCCGCAGCGCCCACCCGGCGGCGGCCAGCGCCAGCCCGCCCACCAGGGCACGCCCCATCGATCCGTTTCCCGCCATCCGCGCACGCTCCCCAAGTCGCCCGATCATGTAACCGATCCCGGCCCCGCCGGTGTTCCCGATCCGGAGATCCCGCCGGTGCGCGGTCTAGGCGAGGTGGCGTTCGACGGTGGCGACCTTGGCGTCCAGTCCGCCCGTACGCCCCGCGCGGACGTCGGCCTTGAGCACGAGGCTGACCCGTCCGCACCGCGCCTCGACCGCCTCGACCGCGCCCCTCACCACGGCCATGACCTCGTCCCAGGTCTCCCCCTCGACCGTGGTGAACATGGCGTCGGTCCGGTTGGGCAGCCCTGACGCGCGAACCACCCGCACGGCCTCCGCGACGAGTTCGCCGACGTCCTCCCCGGCTCCGATCGGGGTCACGCTGAACGCTACGAGAACCGACATGTCACGCCTCCCTCAAGAACATCCGTCTACGCACCCTAGGCCGGTCGGCCCGAATCACCGACCGGCCCTCCCGTATAGGTTTGATCGAAAATGTCGCCTTAGGGTGATTTGATCCTGTCAGAGCCACAAGATGGGGTGACAGTGAGCGACAGCGAGTGGGATGAGATCATCGATGCCTGGCGTGACAGCAACCCGGCCGAGGTCCGCGAACAGCCGCCGGGCGGGCTCGGCCCCGGTCGGCGGCTCCCCCGGCAGGGGTCCACACCGCTGCACCGGGCCGCACAGGAGGGTGCGGCCGGGCTGATCGAACTGCTCCTCGCCTGGGGCGCCGAGGTCGACCCCGCCGACGACGACGGGGCCACCCCGCTCTGGGAGGCCGTGCGCCACGGCCACGACGACGCCGTCCGGGTGCTGCTGGCCGCGGGGGCAGACCCCTGGAGACCGTGCATCGCCGGGCGCTCTCCCGGCCTTCAGGCGCTCTTCACCGAGCTGGCGGACCTGTTCGTCCACCTCCCCGGGGCTCCCCGGATCGGCCCGAGGCTCCGTGAGATCCAGGACACCGTGGACGAGATGATGTTCTCCTACGAGAACTACAACGAGGAGTTCTGCGTCGCGTTCGTCGGCGGGGTGAGCGAGGACGAGGTGATCCACCGGCTGGGGGCCGTTCCCGAGCACTGCCCGCCGGTCGGGCCCGAGGCGCTGTTGAGGATGGAGCACGACTCCCCCGTCGAGACCCTGCGGGTGGCGGGGCCTCCGGGAGGCGGGGTCGTGCTCTTCCAGACCGGCGGCGCCCTGCCGGTGCACGACACCGTCGCCCGGCTGGTCACCGCGGGCGGCGGAGTCCTGGCCGGCGGGTTCCCGCTGACCAGTTCCTCGGTCGACATCTGGCGGGACGGCGTCAGCGTCGCCCGGCCCGCGGTTTACCAGCAGCTCGGCCACGACAGCCTGTTCGAGCTGTGGATGTGCCGGTTCGGCGACTGCGGAGCGCATCCGTCGACCTCGACGGAACGAGCCCTGGCCCTGATGACGTTGCTGACCGCCACCTACGTCACCGAGGGATGGTTGTGGAGCGCTCCGGTACGGGTGGTGCCCGTCGAACTGCGGTAGGGCAATCAGAGTGGGTAAGGTCACCAGACCATGAAAAAGCACACCATAACCACACGATGGAGTGAGATACCGGACGACGCCGACGACCTCGTCCTGGTCCGCGGCGGATTCCGGACCTACCTGTGCCTGTGCGGCAGACCCCTGGCGGACCGGAGCGCCGCGGAGTCGCACGCGATGGAGACCAACCAGTGCACCACCTGCCTGGGCTCGGCGACCGAGCAGATCGTCCCGTCCTTCTCCCAGAGCTGCACGTCGTGCGCCGGAACCGGCCGGCGCACGGTACAGCTCACCTGGGAGCTCGCCTGCGCCGAGGCCGAGGCCACGATCACCGTCGACCTCGTCCGCGAGCTGATCGCCCCGCTCCCGGGACCGTTCCGGCTCTCCGAGGTGGCCGACACGGTCCGCGCCACCCTCGACCTGCCGGTTGGGCGCCTGCCCGTCGGCCCCCGGGTCCGCGACGTCCTCCGCCGGCTGGAGGCCGACGGCGAACTCGTCCTGATCTCCGCCCCGGACGAGCTGATCCGCGGCACAACCGTGGTGCTCTACCGCGACCCGTACTGGCAGCACGCCTCCGCCCCTCCCCCCGGGCCCTGACCCCGCGACGGTGATTGGGCCGCCCAAAAATGGTAAGTATGTCCAGCTGAAGAGGAGAAAACCCCACCGGAGGTCGAGACCGAGACCGTCATGTCGCGCCCCAGCCGAACGCCCGCGCCCCACCCGTACCCGTACGCGGCCGGATGAGCGCCGGAGCCCGGCCGGACGAGGTACCGCCCACCCGGCGGCGGGAGAACGCCGACCCTCGCCGGTGGAAGGCGCTGACCGTCTGCCTGGTCGCCGGCTTCATGACGCTACTCGATGTCAGCATCGTCAACGTGGCGCTGCCCGCCATCCGCACCGGGCTGCACTCCCCGCAGAGCGACCTGCAGTGGGTGGTGTCCGGGTACGCCCTGACCTTCGGGCTGGTGCTGGTCCCCGCCGGCCGGTTCGGTGACATGCGCGGACGGCGTGACGTGTTCGCCTTCGGCGTCGCCCTCTTCACCCTGGCCAGCGCGGCGGCCGGAGTCGCCCAGAGCTCCACCTGGCTGGTCGTCGCGCGACTTGTCCAGGGGGTGGCGGGCGGGGTGATCAACCCGCAGGTCAGCGGCCTGATTCAGCAGCTCTTCCGGGGCGCCGAGCGGGGCCGGGCCTTCGGCCTGCTGGGCGCCACCATCGGCGTCTCCACCGCGATCGGCCCGCTGCTCGGCGGGCTGCTCATCGGCCTGGGCGGCGCGCGGGAGGGGTGGCGCCTCGTCTTCTACGTCAACGTGCCCATCGGCGTCCTGGCCATATTCCTGGCGTACCGCTACATCCCACACCGGCCGCCGGAGAGACGGTCACGGGAGAGCGTGGACCCGGTCGGCGTGCTGCTGCTGGCCACCGGGGTCGTCCTGGTGCTGCTGCCGCTCGTCGAGGGGGAGCGGTGGCACAGCCTGGGAAGGTGGCCGCCGCTGCTCGCCGGGGTGGCCGTACTCGCCGTCTTCGTGGGCTGGGAGCGCCACTACGGGAGACGCCGTCAGCCGGTCGTCAACCTGTCCCTGTTCGCCATACGCTCCTACTCCTTCGGCACCCTGATCGCGGCGCTCTACTTCGCGGGCTTCACCGCGATCTTCTTCATCCTCACCCTCTACCTGCAGGAGGGCCTGCGCTACTCGGCCCTGGGAGCGGGGCTGGCGAGCACCTCGTTCGCGGCGGGATCGGCCGCGGCCTCGGTACTGGGAGGCCGGGTCGTCACCCGGTTCGGCCGCCCGCTGGTGGTGGCGGGACTGGTGCTGGTAACGGCCGGGCTGGCCGCCACCGAGCTCGCCGTACGGCTGGTCTCCGGCCAGGACGTGGCCTGGGCGATCGCGGTACCGCTGCTGATCGCCGGCCTGGGCAGCGGCCTGGTGATCTCGCCGAACCAGACGCTGACGCTGTCGGAGGTCCCCGTCGCCGAGGCCGGCACCGCGGGCGGCGTGCTGCAGACCGGCCAGCGGATCGGTACCGCCGTGGGCATCGCGGCGATCGGCTCGGTGTTCTTCGCGCAGGTGGCCTCCTCACGCGGCGACCACGCCCTGGCGTTCCGGTGGGCGCTGCTGGTCACCATCGGCTTCGTGCTGGTCACGCTGGTGGTGGCCCTGGCCGACGTGATCGCCGCCCGCCGTGCCCGTCCGGCGCGGGCGCCCGCCTCCGTGAGCCGCCCGCCGCGGTGAGGGCGATCCCGTCCCACCGAACCCGATCGCCCCTTGGAATCCAGTCCGTCCCGGCCCACACCCGGAAACAACCCACTAAACCAATCGGCAGTAGCATTTATTAGCGATATCGGCGACGGACCTGCCACTTGATAGGTTCTTGGAAACCGTCAATGTACGCATAGGTGGAGGATTAGCACTGTGGAGGTCGAGCAGACGGCGCTGCCGGGGATCGGACTGCGGCACGAGTTCACCACGCGGAACGGCCGGCGGATCGGGATCGTCTCCCACCGCTCAGGCCGCCGCGACCTGGTGATATACGATCTGGACGACCCGGATCGCGCGTGTGAGACGGTCAGGCTGAACGACGAGGAGGCCGACGCGCTCGCCGAGCTGCTCGGCGCCCCGCGCATCGTGCAGCGCCTCAACGCCCTGCACCGGGAGGTCGAGGGCCTGGTCAGTCTCCAGCTGCCGATCCCTCCCGACACGCCGTACGCCGGGCGGCCGATGGGCGACGCGCGCGTCCGCACCCGCACCGGCGCCTCCATCGTGGCCGTGGTGCGCGGCGGACAGGTGTTCGCCAGCCCCGGCCCCGACTTCGTGCTCGACGGCGGCGACGTGGTGGTCGTCGTCGGCAGCCCGGAGAGCACCTCCGCCGTCTCCGACATCATCGCCCTCGGATAGGGCGCCGGGTGCACACAGCGGTCCTTTTCCTGGAACTCGGCGCCGTCCTTCTCGGGCTCGGCGTACTCGGTGCGCTGGCGCTCCGTGTCGGCATCTCTCCCATCCCCCTCTATCTGCTGGCGGGACTGGCCTTCGGCACCGGCGGGATCATCCCGCTGGCCACCAGTGAGGAGTTCATCTCCGTCGGTGCCGAACTCGGCGTCATCCTGCTCCTGCTCACACTCGGCCTGGAGTACAACGCCGACGAGCTCATGACCAGCCTGAAAGGCAACGCCCGCGCCGGAGTCGTCGACCTGGTGCTCAACGCGGCACCGGGCGCGATCGCCGCGCTGCTGCTGGGCTGGGGCCCGGTGGCCGCCGTGGCCATGGCCGGGGTCACCTACGCCACCTCCTCGGGCATCACCGCCAAAGTCCTGTCGGACCTGGGCTGGATCGGTAACCGGGAGACCCCCGTGGTGCTCTCCCTGCTGGTCTTCGAAGACCTGACCATGGCGGTCTACCTGCCCGTCCTCACCGCGCTGCTGGCCGGGCTGAGCCTCCTCGGCGGCGCGCTCACCGTGGCGATCGCGCTGGCCACGGTGAGCGTCGTGCTGCTGGTCGCGCTCCGTTACGGCCGGTTCATCGAGGCGTTCGTGGCCAGCCCCAACTCCGAGGTGCTGCTGCTGAAGGTGGTCGGGCTCGCGCTGCTGGTCGCCGGGGTGGCCCAGCAGCTCCAGGTCTCGGCGGCCGTCGGCGCCTTCCTGGTGGGCATCGCGCTCTCCGGCGAGCTGGCCGAGGACGCCCAGGCGTTGCTGACCCCGCTCCGGGACCTGTTCGCCGCGGTGTTCTTCGTCTTCTTCGGCCTGCAGACCGACCCCACCAAGATCGGGCCGGTGGCCGGGCTCGCCGCGCTGCTCGCCCTGGTCAGCATGGTCACCAAGCTGCTCACCGGCGGCTACGCCGCCCGGCGGGCCGGAATCGGCAGAGCCGGACGGGCGCGGGCGGGTATCGCGCTCATTCCCCGGGGCGAGTTCAACATCGTGATCGCCGGCCTGGCGGTGGCGGCCGGAGTCCACCCCGACCTCGGCCCGCTGGCCGCGGCCTACGTGCTCATCCTCGCCGCGTTCGGCCCCCTGGCCGCCCGCCTGGTCCAGCCTCTCATCACCGCCATCGCCAGACGCGCCTGACCTGCCGGGCGGCGCGTCCCATCCTTTTCCCGGCCCTCACCGCCGGGATCTGGTAGGCATTTGCGGGTGACACGTCTCCTGACACTCCTCACGGCGGCCCTTCCCCTCCTGGCGGCCCCCGGTCCGGCGTCCGCCGCCTCCCCCGGCACGCCACACGTCCCGGCCGGGGTGACCGCCGGATACGTGGTCTTCGACCGGCAGGCGGGCAAGGTCACCTCGCAGCACAACGCGCATCGCAGGTTCCGCTCGGCGTCGGTGGTGAAGATCCTGATCGCGATCGACTATCTGGAGTCGCACAGCAGCGTCCCCAGGGGCGATCTCACCCTGCTCGCGAAGATGCTGAGGGTCAGCGACGACGCCGCCGCGACCTCTTTCTGGACCCGGGGCGGCCAGGGGAAAATCGTCGAGCGGACGGCGCGCAGACTGGGGCTGACCGAGACCGCTCCGCCGCCCACCGACCGGCCGGGCTTTTGGGGTTACACCTCGCTCAGCGCGCTGGACGTCACCCGGACCTACCGCTACCTGCTCGACGAGGCCGACCCGAGGGTGGGCGGCCTCATCCTCGGCCACCTGCGAAAGGCCGGGCGGTGCGGCTCCGACGGGTTCGACCAGTACTTCGGCATTCCCCGCGCGGTCCCGGCCCCCTGGGCGGTCAAACAGGGCTGGTCGGGGTACGGCTCGACACCCCCGGCCCCGTGCGGGCGGGCGGCCTCCGCCGGTGCGGCACCCGCCGCCGGAGCCGCGGCGACCCAGGTCACGGCCGTACAGGACGCCGGCCTGGCCGACCTCGCATCGGCCGCCGGGCCGGTCCCCGACTTCGGCCACCCGGTGCTTCACACCACCGGGCTCGTCGGCCGGAAGGAACGCTGGATCATGGTGCTGCTGACCGCCTACCCCACCTCGACCACCTGGCAGCGCTCCACCGGTCAGGTGACGAGGCTGGCCCGGGAGGTCTATCTCAGCGGGACCTCGTGACCCCGGGCTCACCGAAGTGGGAGGCGGCTAGACCGGCGACATCGCCGGATCCGTCCGGTCCGCGGGCGGCGGATCGTCCAGCGGGGAGGTCTCGTCGAACGGGAGCCGGCCGGACAGCACCTCGGCGGCGCGTTGCCGGTCGAACTCACCGGTCCAGGTGCCGACCAGGACGGTGGCGACCGCGTTGCCGGCGAAGTTGGTCAGCGCGCGGGCCTCGGACATGAAACGGTCGATGCCGACGATCAGGCCGACCCCGTCGACCAGGTCGGGGCGGTGGGCCTGCAGGCCGCCGGCGAGGGTGGCGAGGCCGGCGCCGGTGACTCCGGCGGCTCCCTTGGAGGCGATGACCATGAAGACCAGCAGGGAGACCTGCTCACCGAGCGAGAGCGGGGCGCCGGTGGCGGTCGCGATGAAGAGGGTGGCCATGGTCAGGTAGATGGCGGTGCCGTCGAGGTTGAACGAGTAGCCGGTCGGCACGGTGATGCCGACGACGGGACGGCTCACGCCGAGGTGCTCCATCTTGGCGATCAACCGGGGCAGCGCCGACTCCGAGGACGAGGTGGACAGGATGAGCAGGAACTCCCGGCCGAGGTAGCGCAGCAGCGACAGCAGGTTGATCCGGGCGACCAGCCAGAGCAGCGGCCCCAGTACGACGAGCACGAACACCAGGCAGGTGAGGTAGAAGCCGAGCATGATGACGGCGAGGCTCCTGAGCGCGTCCACCCCGGTCGCGCCCACCACGGCGGCCATCGCGCCGAAGGCCCCCACCGGGGCGGCCCACATGATCATGGCGAGGATGCGGAAGACGAGCCGCTGGACGTGCGCGACACCGGCCAGGATCGGCGCCCCTCGCTCCCCCATGGCCTGCAGGGCGAACCCGGTGAGCAGGGCGGCCAGCAGGGTCTGCAGCACCTGCCCCTCGGTGAGCGCCGACACCAGCGTGACCGGGATGATCCCGAGCAGGAAGGCCACGGTGTCGCTCTCGCCCCCCTTGACCGCCTCGGTCTCGGCGGCCCGGCGGAGCTCCTCGGTGAGGTGGAGCCCCTGGCCGGGGTCGACCAGGTTGCCCACGGCCAGGCCGACGGCCAGTGCCACGGTCGACATGCCGAGAAAGTAGCCGAGTGCCAGGCCGCCGACCCGGCCCACCCTGGCGGCCCCGGTAACCGATCCGACGCCGAGCACGATGGTGCAGAAGACGATCGGGCCGATCATCATCTTGATCAGCCCGACGAAGGCCGTACCCAGGGGTTTGAGCTCCGGGGCGACGCCGGGGGCCGCGAGCCCGACGGCGACCCCAGCGGCCACCGCGAGGACGACGGCCGCGTAAAGGTATCGGGTTCGATCTCGGGACATGGGCGCTCGGCCTCCCCGGTCTCTGTGGAAACTCCGGTCCGACAACCATGAGAACCCACGCCTCGCCCCACGTCAGCGTTATCCGCTTTTCGGATGGGACAGCCGGGAAGTTCGATGAGTTAGGGAAGTCCGAAAACCCGGGAAGATCACGGGAAGACCGCCCGGGGAGTCCGGAGAGCCCGGGGGCTCTCAACGGACCCGGGGAGTTGGCGGCGGCCCGGGCACACGTCCGATCCCCACCGGGGCGCACGGCACCCCGGCGCGCCCCCGGCCTGCCCGCGCACCGCCTCCGAACCCTCCCCCTCCGCCGAGGAGGTCCCGCCGAAACTCTGACGTCCTCCCGGTCCTCGAAGGACCGGGTACGCACGCCGCGAGCGCCTGGTGATCAGTTACCGTGGTCCAGCGGCACCCGGGGAGCGTCCACGATCACGTCGGAGAAGATGTCGACCGCCAGGGCGATCACACCGCCGACCGCGACGATTCCGGCTCCCGCCCAGAAAAGCGTCCAGCTGGGACCGATACACAGGGCCACACCTCCGACGGTGAACCCGAGCAGAATGACGACCACCGCAAGCCAAGACTTGGGGCTTCCTCCGTGGCTTCCAGCCATGAGCCTTCTCTGTCCTCTCTTCTGTGCGCATCAATGATGCGCGCCGTTCGCCGCGGCGATCACCCTGGTCAGCGACCGGTGGAGCTCCTCCAGCTCCTCCAGGTCCATACCCAGGCGCTCGACGACGGACGGCGGAATCCTCTCAGCCTCGCTCCTCAGCGCCCGGCCCTCCGGGCTGAGCGTGACCACCAGGACCCGCTCGTCCTGACTGTCCCGCTGCCGCCGGATGTAGCCGATCGCCTCAAGACGTTTGAGGAGCGGTGACAGCGTACCGGGGTCGAGTTGCAGTAGCTTGCTCAGCTCCTTCACCGACAGCGGCGCGTGCTCCCAGAGGGCGAGCATCACCAGATACTGGGGATGGGTCAGGCCCATGGGCTGCAGTAACGGCCGGTACACTCCGATGACGCCGCGCGAGGCGACCGCCAGGGCGAAGCACACCTGGCGCTCCAGGCTTAAGGCGTCGGTCATGTCGCTCACACACCCCTCCTGCCGACATAGTACGATAATTGGTACACAAACTATTGTGGCCCCAACCGTCGGCCGGCAAAGGAGTTCCATGTTTCACCGCAAGCCGATCGAGGAGCGGATCGCCGAGCGTCAGGCCCTGCGCCCGTCGCTTACGGAGGGCAAGCACTTCGAGCACGGGCCGGCGAAGTTCGTCTTCATCTTCGTCATCGTCTTCGTGGTCATCGGCCACATCGCGGGCCTTCTGCTGCTGATGGCCATGGGCCTTCACTGAAACCCCCGAAGATCCCAAAACCGCCGAGGAAACCGAGAACACCGCCCGCGGAGCGTCACCCGGGCTCGATGAAAGCGGTCCGCCGAACCGGGAGGCCGCGATCATGCTCGGCGAGCCTCCGCCCAGACTACCTTGGTGAACAAGAGCCTCTCCTGTTCCCGTCAACCGGCTTCCCGTCAACCGGCTTCCGATGAGGGACATGAGAGGATGATGATCCGGTTGGCCGGAGTTGGACTGCTCGTCCAGATTCAGGAGGTCCGTATGTCTGACGTCACGCCGGAGCCCGAGAGTTCCGAAGACGAGCTGAAGCGCAAGTTCCGCGAGGCACTGGAGCGCAAGAAGCTCGCCCAGGCGGAGCTGGGCGGTGGCGGCAAGGGGAAGGGCTCCTCGAAGATCCACGGCGCCCACGGCCCGGTCGGGGGCAAGCGCTCCTTCCGCCGCAAGAGCGGCGGCTGAGCCGGGCTCGAACACCGCCCCACCACGTCACCGGGCACCCGGGGCCACGTGGGGGCACACGGGCACGGGCCTGGAGGCAGCGGGCACACCGGCGTACACGGGAGACACGCCAGGGTCGCGCGAAGGTCCGCGAACGCGTGCCGGCGCATCGGGAACACGCGGGGACACCTCAGAACCGGGCCCGCCCATCCGCCCTCCCGGTGAGAACAGGCGGACGGGCGGCGCCCGGTTCCCCGCGTACCCGTCCAATAGGGTGCTTTTGTGCGTGATCTCGATGAAGACCCGCGACCGGCTCGCGGCGCGGTCCGGGAGGTCCACGGCGTGAGCCGGGCGGCCTGTCTCGACTACTCCCCCGATCTCGACGGGCTCGCCGATCCCGGTGAGATCGTCTGGGCCTGGGTCCCCTACGAGGAGGACCCCGCCAGGGGCAAGGACCGGCCGCTGCTGGTCGTCGGCCGCCACCGGCGGAGGCTGCTGGCGATGATGCTGTCCAGCCGCGGCGGCAACGGCGATCCAAGCGAGTGGCTGGAGCTCGGCCCCGGCCGCTGGGACCGGGAGAACCGGGTCTCCCACCTGCGCCTGGACCGGGTTTTCGAGCTCGACGAGGACGGCATCCGCCGCGAGGGGGCGGTCCTGGACCCCCAGCGGTTCGCCTGCGTCGCGGCCGTGCTGAGGACGGTCCACGGCTGGGCCGCCGACGGTTAGACGGCCCGCGGCGGCACCGCTCCGCGGCCGGGGGCCGCCGGACGGATCCGCGGCGATGGGTTATATCGATCGGTAATAAGGTTTACGGCCTATGTCGAGGAACGTTAGGCTTCATGAGAGTAAGCCCTTTTTGTGGCTTCTTGCCGTCAGCATTTCGGCGTCACTCATGGTCGGTAGCGGTGTACTGCTGAGCGGTCGTCCGGCACCGGCCCGCGACGAACCCGCGCCGCCCGACTTTCCCGCCCCCGGCCTGCCCGAGGTCTCCGCGACGCCCACCCCGCCCCCGGCCCCGCCCGAGTCCGGGGGGCCCGCGCCCGAGCGGACGTTCCTGCTCGCCAACGGGCGGCGGCAGCCGCTGAGAGAGCGGGTTCCCGCGTCGGCGAGTGGCCGGTACACCGTCGTCCCCGGCAGCGCCCGGCCTCCCGGGAACCACGGGGAGGGCGAGGCGGTCCGGTACACGGTCGAGGTCGAGGACGGGCTGCCGTTCGACCCGCGCGAGTTCGCCGACGAGGTGCACAGGATCCTCAACGACCGGCGCGGCTGGGGGTTCCGGTTCCAGCGGGTCGGGCGAGGGCCGGTGAGGTTCCGGGTGTCGCTGTCCAGTCCGGCGACGACGGACCGGCGGTGCAGGCCGCTGATCACCTTTGGCGCGCTGTCCTGCTGGAACCGAGGGCGCGCGGTCGTCAACGCGGTGCGGTGGAACGCGGGCGCGCAGGGCTACGGCCGCGACGTCGCCTCCTACCGCGAGTACGTCGTCAACCACGAGGTCGGTCACGGCCTCGGCCACGGCCACGTACCGTGTCCGGGATCGGGTAGGCGGGCTCCGGTGATGCTCCAGCAGACCAAGTCGCTGTCCGGCTGCCGCCCCAACCCCTGGCCCTCCCCTCGGCGCTGAGGCCCGCTCCGGGGCTCCCCGCCCACGTGCGGCCGTCCCCGCGCAGCCCCGTCCGGTGGGGCGGACGCGGCGGGTACCACGGGGGCCTTGAAAATGCACCGTTTGTCAGACCATAAGGTGTATGCGGAGTTATGCCTCTTATTGAGCGAGGGGACCGTCTGAATGCTGCATGAGAGATTGTCGGACGTCTACGACAACGTACTGCGCCGCAACCCGGGGGAGATCGAGTTCCACCAGGCCGTCCGCGAGGTGCTGGAGAACATCGGGCCGGTGCTCGGCAAACATCCGGAGTACGCCGAGTCGAAGGTGATCGAACGGATCTGCGAACCCGAGCGGCAGATCATCTTCCGGGTGCCCTGGGAGGACGACCGGGGCGAGGTACACATCAACCGGGGTTTCCGGGTGGAGTTCAACAGCGCCCTGGGCCCCTACAAGGGGGGCCTGCGGTTCCACCCCTCGGTCTACCTCGGCATCGTCAAGTTCCTCGGCTTCGAGCAGATCTTCAAGAACAGCCTGACCGGCCTGCCGATCGGGGGCGGCAAGGGCGGCTCCGACTTCGACCCGAAGGGACGCTCCCACCGCGAGGTCATGCGGTTCTGCCAGAGCTTCATGACCGAGCTCTACCGTCATATCGGCGAGTACACCGACGTCCCGGCCGGCGACATCGGCGTCGGGCAGCGCGAGGTCGGCTACCTGTTCGGCCAGTACAAGCGCATCACCAACCGCTACGAGTCGGGAGTGATCACCGGCAAGGGGCTCAGCTACGGCGGCGCGCAGGTGCGGACCGAGGCGACCGGGTACGGCTGCGCGTTCTTCGTCGACGAGATGCTGAGGGCGCGTGGAACGTCGTTCGACGGCAAGCGCGTGGTGGTGTCCGGGGCGGGCAACGTCGCCGTCTACACGATCGAGAAGGTGCGGCAGCTCGGCGGCGTGGTGATCGCCTGTTCCGACTCCTCCGGTTACGTCCTCGACGACAAGGGGATCGACCTCGACCTGCTCAAGCAGGTCAAGCAGGTGGAACGCCGCCGGATGGACACCTACGCCGAGCGCCGCGGCGGGAACACGATCTTCGTACCCGGCGCGAGCGTCTGGGACGTGCCGTGCGAGGTGGCCATGCCGTCCGCCACCCAGAACGAGATCACCGGCCGGGACGCCGAAAGGCTTGTCCGCAACGGCTGCGTCGCGATCGGCGAGGGCGCCAACATGCCCACCACCCCCGAGGGGATACGGATCTTCGAGGAGGCGGGCGTCGCCTTCGGACCGGGCAAGGCCGCCAACGCGGGCGGGGTCGCCACCAGCGCGCTGGAGATGCAGCAGAACGCCAGCCGCGACTCGTGGACCTTCGAGTTCTCCGAGGCCCGCCTGCGGCAGATCATGCGTGACATCCACGGCCGCTGCCTGCAGACCGCCGACGAGTACGGCATGCCGGGCAACTACGTGGCCGGCGCCAACATCGACGGGTTCAAGCGTGTCGCCGACGCGATGCTCTCGCTCGGCCTGATCTGAGCACCTCCCGCCGCCACCTCGCCAACGGAGCCGAGGTGCCGGAGGGCGGCAAACGACGGGAAACAGCGGGAAAGGCCCGGGCCGGAGGGCGGGGACTACCTCGCCGGTGGGCGGCTGCCCCACCTCGGCCTGCGGAACAGATCCCGGCGCTCCAGGAGGTAGGCGAGCTTCGAGGCCGTCGTCCGGACCGTCTCCTCGTGCCGGTGCCGCCTGCCCGGGGCGACACCGCTCCAGCGTTCGAGCAGGCGGGCCATCTCGTCGGCCACCTCGCCGATCACACGGTAACGGGTGCCGAAGGCGTAGAGATCGCCGTGCACCTCGTTCACCAGGTCCTCGTCGACCCTGCGGGTCAGCGGCCTGATCTTTCCGAGCATGTCGGCCTCCATGGCCGCGGTGACCGGCGCGCGGCGGGCGTCCCCCTCGGGCACCATGATGAGCGCCCTGACCCTGGCGACGGCCAGGGCCCGCTCGGGCTGCGAGGTCGCGGGATGCTCGGCGAGGTCCAGCAGGCGCCGGAGGGTCTCCTGCGTCTTGTCGTCGAACATGAGGAACCCGCTCCCGCCTCTCACCCCGCCCGCCGTACAGGTGCGATCACATGCTATTCGACCGGGCGCCCCCGGCTCACGGCCCCCGCGGACGCGGCGGCGGCCACCGGAGGTCAGCGGGCGGTCTTCCGGTACGGGTATATGTGCTCCAGTCCGTGACCGGACGGCAGGACGCACCGGCGGCCGGCCTCGGTGTGGGGACAGCGGGACGCCTCGTCACGGCGGGGTAACGTCGACTGCTCCTCGTGCCCGGATCCACCGTCGTCGGCGGGCTGGTGGGTCATGGACGCGCATCCTCCTGTGGCAACCTCAACGGAACGCTCCAAGCGGAACCCCGGCCGGGCGTCATCGCCGCAGCCGGCCGGTGGTCCGTGGGACCCAGCAATCTATCCCCACGGGTACCGCGTGCCCAGAACCCGCGACTTGACTCGGTCCCGCTTGATCACTGTCAGAGGGCGCGCATCCGCCCGCGGACCGGCGGCCATCGCGGTCCCGCGCCCCGGAAGGCTGTCATGGCGGCCTCTTCGAGTCCGTACCCGGCCGGTTCACCTCAGGATGTGTCACGCCCGACAGCCATACCCCCGAGGGCCATACCACCGTGATGTCATAACACGGCGATAGGGGTTTTTTGCCACATCCCCCCCTTGCGTCACGCCACATACCTTGACAGCACCCCCCACCAGGAGTGCGCATGTCATGTAAACATCCCCTGTTGGCGGTTACCGCCATGGCCACCCTCTCCGCGGCGGCCACCGTGGCCCCCGCAGGGCACGATCACCGGCCTGACCCGGACCGGCGTGTGCGCCGAGCCGGGTGACTCCGGCGACCAGGCCCAGGGCGTGACCTCCGGCGGTTCCGGAAACCGCCGGTCCGGCGGCACGACCTACCACCAGCCGATCAACGAGATCCTGCGGACCTACGGGCTCACGCTCCGCGTCGGCTGACAGCTCTCCTCTTCCGCCTCGTATCAACGAGCATCCCCCGGAGGCCCGGCAAAGTGTCAAGAGTCATCCGTTTCGTCATCGCGTTCGTCCTGGGCTTCTCGCCCCTGGCGATCGTCGTCCCCGTCCAGGCCGGGACGGCCGCTCAGGCATCCACCGGCAGGGCCGCCGTCCGGATACTCCGGTACGACGCCGGCCACGCCGCCGAGTTCCGCTCCACCGTGGACCAGGCGGCCCAGATCTGGAACTCCAGCGTGACCGATGTCCGCCTGGTGGCCGGTCATCCCGCGGACTTCGTGGTACTCGCCGACGACGGCTGGCCCCGCGCCCAGCTCACCGACCTCGGGCGCGGCACCGTGTGGATGGGCAGACAGGCCACCACCGAGGGTCACGACCCGCTGCGCATCGCCACCCACGAGATCGGCCACATCCTGGGTCTGCCCGACCGGCGCACCGGCCTGTGCGAAGACCTGATGTCCGGTGCGAGCGCCGGCACCGGCTGCACCAACCCCTATCCGAACACGGCCGAGAAGGCCGAGGTGGAAGGTAACTTCCGCGGCTTCGCCCCGGCCGCCGGCTTCGGCCGGACCTATGTCGACGATCTGGAGTCCACGACCCCGTAGGACACCACGGCCGCCTGGCCGGTCCGGTCGTCCCCGACCGGACCGGCCTTCCGTTTGGCCGGGCCCCGAAGCCGCCGGGCGGCCCCGATGAGCCGCGGCTCCAAGTCCGCTACAAGAGATCGACAAGTTGGGGTCCCTAACGTCTCCTCACGTAAGCGGGTCACCGCGCGCCGGTGCCCCGGGGGGATCGACCATCGCCGTGAAAGCGGCGGAAGGGAACCAAGAATGTCGAAGATCAACATTGACGACATCCCGTTCGAGGGAGCCGAGCTGTCCGAGGCCGAGCTGGGCGAGGTCTCCGGCGGCCGGATGTCCGTGTCCTGGCGCAACAGCAAGGGCCAGGCCTGCGAGTGGACCGTCAGCTAGTGCCGTGACCGGGAACCCTCACCGGATCGCGCGCCGCTCGCCGGCCGCCGATCAGGCCGGCGTCACCGCCTCGCCGTACCGGCGCGGTGGGAGGCACCGGACCCGGTGAGGGCGGGGGGTCGATGATCGGACACGCGGCGGGGTGGGCGCTCCCCGCCCCGCCGCGCCGTCCGCGAACCGTTTCCGACGAACCCGGCCCCGGCCGGGCCGCCCGCCCGGCCGGCGGTTCGGGACAGCGCAGAGAGGACCGGCAGTGCAGAAGATCAAGATCGAGGAGCTGGCCTTCGACGGCCCCGAACTCACCGAGGCCGAACTGGGTCAGGTGAACGGCAGCAGATACAGCGTCTGCTGGTACCAGGGCGGCAAACCGGTCGAGTGGGTCGTGAGCTGACCTGCCGTGGCGCGGGGCGGGCCTTTCCCGCCCCGCCGTCTCTTCCATGACGAGGGTGAACGTGATCCTGATACTGAGCGACCGGCGCGACGACGCGGTCGAGATGGTGCTGCCGGCACTGAGGCGCCGGGGCGCGCCGGTGACCTGGTGGGACCCGGGCGACTTCCCGGCCCTCGGCACGCTCACCGCCGTCCTCACCGGCGACGGGCACCGGATGGTGCTCGACACCGGCACCGAGCGGCTGGATCTGTCGACGGTGCGCGCCGTGTGGCGGCGGCGCCCGAACGCGCCCACCCCGGCCGGGAACGTGACCGCGCCCTCCCACCGCCGGCACGTGGTCTGGCAGGCGGAGTTCCTGCTCGACGGAGCCTGGGAGCTGGCACCGGCCCGCTGGCTGCCCTCGCGCAGGGACACCGAGCGCCGGGCACACAACAAGATCATTCACATGGCCCGCGCGGCGGCGCTCGGCTTCTCGGTGCCGGAGACCGTCTTCACCAACGATCCGGCCGAACTGGTGCCGTTCCACGACAGGACGTCCGGGCGGCTGATCGCCAAGCAGATCGACTCCGGCGAGTTCGACGTCGACGGCGTCGACCACCGCACATACACCACCGTCCTCACCCGGCGCCACCTCACCTCGCGCCACCGCCTCCGGCACGAACCGGTCATCCTGCAGCCGTACATTCCCAAGGCCGTGGAACTCCGCGTGATCGTGGTGGGCGACCGGGTCTTCGCCGCCGAGATCGACTCGCAGGCGTCCCACCGGGCCAGAGACGACTGGCGGCACTACGACGACGACCGGGTGCTCTACACCGCCCACCGGCTCCCCGGCGACCTGGAACGCCGGTGTGTGGAACTCGTCACCTCACTGGGGCTGACCTACGGCGCGATCGACCTCATTCTCACCCCGGAAGGGGCGTACGTGTTCCTGGAGATCAACCCCAACGGGGCCTGGGGCTTCCTGGAGCAGCGCGCAGGACTGCCCATCGGCGACGCGATCGCCGACTGGCTCGTGGAGACGGACAACAGGAATGGATCATGAGTGATCTCGGGACGATACTTGAGTCCGGCGTGCGGCTGCTGCGCGGCCTGCCCCGGCGGCGCGCCCGGGTGGAGGAGGCCCGGCGGGCGGCCGCCGCGTGGGCGGCCGGGCATCCCGGCCTCCACGCCGAACTCGTCGTCGACGAACGCCCCGGCACCCAGGTGGTCGACTTCGACCTTCTGCTGGAGGACCCGGACGGCGGAACGGTCGCGCTCACCGCGCAGGCCGACGACGGCGTGCCCTGGCTGATCGACCACTCGACGCACTGGGCGGCGGGCCAGCTGGTCAGCGTCGACGACGTGCACCTGTCGGTCGCCCAGGCGCTGACCATGATCCGGTCGCTGTCGCGCCGCGACGCGACGCCGCACGACGAGATCGTCGATCAGTGCCTGATCCTCAACGAACTCCAGGACGACACCGGGCCGGTCGACGACGAGGAGCTGCAGGCCGCGGCGGACGAGTTCCGGCGTGGCCGGGGTCTGCACGACCGCGCCTCGACACTGGCCTGGCTGGCCGAGATGGGCATGACCCCGCCCCAGTTCGAGACCTACATCGCCGGTGTCGCCAGGCGGCGGAGCTTCCGCCGGCGCAGGGAGGCCGAGCTCGGACCGGTGCGCCTGGCGGCCGGACCCCGGACGTTCGACCGGGTCCGCGGAGTCTGGATCACCGGCCCCGAGCGGCTTCTCGCCCGCCGTACCGCCGAACTCGCCCGGATCGGCGACGGTGACCTGACCGCCCTCACCGCGGAGGCGGACGGCGGGACCGAGACGACGATCGCCGAGCGCCTGGCCTTCGAGCTGCCGGAACCGCTCAGGGACGCCTCGCCGGGGACCGTGGTCGGGCCCGTGGCCCACGGCGCGGCCTTCATCGCCGGGATCGTCCTGGAACGCGTCCCCGCGACCCCCGCGACGGCGGACGAGCGGACGCTGGCCGCGGCCGGCCGCGTGGCGTTCGCCGAGTGGCTGGCCGAGCGCCGCGGGCACGCCTCGATCGAGTGGCACTGGTGATGGGACGCGCCGTCTTCCGTGAGGAGTCGCTGCGGCGGCACCGGGCCTCCTCGGAACGGGAGGGGATCCCGCTGACGATCCGTACGGGCACGCTGGTGGCGCTCTGGGCGCTGGTGGCGCTGCTGCTGGCCGCCGGGGTCGCGTTCGCCCTGTTGCTGCGGGCCCGGACGGGGGGTGCGCCGTGAGACGCGTGCCGGTCGTGCTGCAGAACACCGCCACGGAGTGCGGGGCGGCCTGCCTGACCATGGTCCTGTCCCATCACGGCCGCCGCACCTCGCTGCACGAGATCACCGACCGGCTCCAGATCGGCAGGGACGGTCTCAGCGCCAAGGCGCTGCTGGAGGGCGCCAAGGAGTGCGGGCTGAAGGCGCGGGCCTTCTCCCTGGTCCCGGCCGACCTCGCCCGCGTGCCGATGCCGGCCGTGGTCCACTGGCAGTTCAACCACTTCGTGGTCGTCGAACGCTGGGAGCGGGACCGGGTCCACGTCGTGGACCCCGCCAGGGGGCGCCGCAGGCTCACCACCGAGGAGTTCGACGAGGGTTTCACCGGCGTGCTGCTCGCCTTCGAACCCGGCCCCGGCTTCCGCCCCGGACGCTCCAGCCCCGGCCACGCCTGGCGCCGCCGGTTCATCCGCGCGCTTTTGATGCGGAGAAAGGGGCTGCTCGCCCAGGTGGTCCTGGCCTCGCTGCTGCTGCAGCTGCTCGGCCTGGTGCTGCCGTTCTTCTCCGAGGCGCTGGTGGACCGGGTCCTGCCCGCGGGGGCGGACGGGGTGCTGGCCGTGATCGGCCTGGGGCTGGCGCTCGCCGCCGCGGCGCAGTTCGTGGTGGGCTGCCTCCGCTCGGTCCTGCTGGTCGCCATCCGCGCCGGGGCCGACTCCGAGCTGACCGGCGGGGTGGTCGCACACCTGGTCGCCCTGCCGTACCGCTACTTCGCGCTGCGCGGCAAGGGCGACCTGATGACGCGGGCCGGCAGCGTGGCGGTGCTGCGCGAGATGCTCACCGGGCAGGCCCTGTCGGCGCTGCTGGACGGCCCGCTCGCCATCGGCTACCTGATCCTGGTGTTCAGCCGGGACGCCGTCTTCGGCGCCTGCCTGCTCGGGTTCGCGGCCCTGCAGGTGCTGCTGCTCCTGGTCACCGCCCGCAGGGTCGGCCGCCTCACCCAGGAGGAGCTCACCGCCTTCGCGGCCACCCAGAGTCAGCTCGTCCAGGCCATCGGCGGTATCGAGACGCTCAAGGCGTCCGGGGCCGAGCACCGCGCGGTCGCGCAGTGGTCGAAGCACTTCACCCACCAGCTCAACGCCGACATGCGGGGCGGCCTGACCCAGGGCCTGCTGGACGCCGCCCTCGGGACGCTCCGCCTGCTCGCCCCGCTCGCGCTGCTCTGGGTCGGCGCGTGGCGGGTGCTCGACGGGGAGCTGACCCTGGGCACCCTGCTCGCGCTCAACGCCCTGGCCGTCGCCGCGCTCACCCCCATCGCCTCACTGATGACCAGTTTCCAGGGACTCCAGCAGGCCGGGGCGCACTTCGACCGGCTGTCCGACATCCTCGCCTCCGAGCCCGAGCCGACCTCCGGCATCGAGGTGCTCAGACTGCGCGGATCGGTGGAGTTGCACGGGGTCGGTTTCCGCTACGACCCCCGTGGCCCGTGGACGCTCCGCGGCGTCTCGGTGTCGATCGGCTCCGGGCAGAAGATCGCCCTGGTCGGTCCGTCCGGGGCGGGCAAGAGCACCCTGGCCCGGCTGCTGCTGGCCCTGCACACCCCGTCGGAGGGGCGGCTCAGCTATGACGGGGTGCCGCTGCCGGAGCTCAACCTCCGCTCCCTGCGGCGCCAGTTCGGCGTGGTCACCCAGGAGCCGTCGCTGTTCACCGGCTCGATCCGGGAGAACATCGCGCTCAACGCCCCCGAGGCGTCGACGGAGCAGATCGTGCAGGCCGCCGAGCTCGCCTGCCTGCACGACGAGATCTGCATGATGCCGATGGGATACGAGACCATGCTCGTGGAGGGCGGCGGCCTGTCCGGCGGTCAGAGGCAGCGGCTCGCCCTCGCCCGCGCGCTGCTGTCCCGGCCGAAGATCCTGCTGCTCGACGAGGCCACCAGCCATCTGGACAGCACCACCGAGGCCCGGATCGAGGCCAACCTCGGCTGGCTCACCCAGACGCGCATCGTGATCGCCCACCGGCTGAGCACGGTCAGGGACGCCGACCTCATCCTGGTCGTCGACGAGGGACGGATCGTGGAGCGGGGCACCCACGAGGGCCTGCTCACCCGGGGCGGCCGTTACGCCACCCTGGTGGCCGCCCAGACCTCGGGGACGGTCGCCGCCTCCCCCTGACGCCGCCTCCACGGAGGGGGGCGGGGTTTCGGGAGTGGGCGTCCCGGGGGAGGGAACGGGCGTGACCCACTCCCGCATCACCGTCTCGGTGGACACGGCGGCCCGTCCCGGACGGGTGTTCTCCGTGCTGACCGACTGGCCGCGCCACGACGAGTGGATGGTCCTGACCCGCGCGCGCGTCACCGCCGGCGACGGCCGTGGCGTCGGAAGCCGCCTGGCGGCCTTCACCGGTCTGGGCCCGGTCGGGTTCCTGGACACCATGGAGATCACCGAGTGGGATCCGCCCAGGAGCGTGGCGGTCCGGCACACCGGCCGCCTGGTGCGCGGGACCGGCGTCTTCCGCGTGCTGCCCCGCGAGGACGGCGGCAGCACCATCGTCTGGGAGGAGGAGCTCGACCTGCCGTTCGGGCCGGTGGGGCGGCTCGGCTGGCCGCTGGTGAGACCGGTGAACGCGGCGCTGTTCCGGCTCTCGCTGCGCCGCCTGGCCGGCCTCAGCGTGTCCCGCTGACCTCCGCCGGCTCCCTGTGGGCCTCAGCGGTCGGTGATGCCGCGTCCGGAGTCGCGGACGGCCGGGCCGCCCGGCTCGTCCCTGACGACCTCGCCGTGGATGACGGGGCCCGAACCCCGGCCGCGCGTCGCGTCGAAGAGATCGAAGGGCGGGCCCGCCTCGCCGAACGGCGAGCCCACGCCCGGCCCCGCCTCGGCGAGTCTGCGGATCCGGCGGGCGAGGAGCGCCGCACCGAGTCCACGGACCAGCGGCCGGGTGAGGGGCAGGACGCAGAGCAGCCCGAGGAGGTCGGTGACGAAGCCCGGCGCGATCAGGAGCATGCCGCCCGCGACGGCCACCGCGCCATTGGCGAGGTCGTGCTCGGGCATCCGGCCGCTCCGCAGGGCCTCCTGCAGGTTCCGCAGGGCCTTGCGGCCCTCCCTGCGGATGATCCAGACGCCCAGCAGGGCGGCGGCGAGCAGCAGGGCGGCGGTGGGCCCGCCGCCGATGGCCTGGCCGACCTGGATCAGCGTCCAGATCTCCAGGACCGGGATCCCCAGGAGGATCAGGAACAGCACAAGGCGCATCTTTTCCTCAACTCACGCGACAGCCCTACGACAGTGACAACGCCCTCGGGCGGCGGCGCGTTCCGCGTTCGCTCAGCGTGGACGGCGCAGGCGCCCGGGCAGGCCGGAGACACCCCACACGGTGACCCGCCACAGCGCCTCGGCCACGATGCCCCGGCTCATCTTGCTGGCCCCGACGGTGCGCTCCACGAACGTGATGGGCACCTCGGCGACGCGCAGGTGGTGGCGGACGGTGCGCAGGGTCAGGTCCACCTGGAAGCAGTAGCCCTGCGACTCCACGTCGTCCAGGCCGATCTTCCGCAGGGTGGAGGCGCGGTAGGCGCGGAACCCGGCAGTGGCGTCGCGGACCGGGACGCCGAGCATCATCCTGGTGTAGACGTTCGCGCCGCGGGAGAGGAACTCCCTGGAGGCGGGCCAGTTGACGACCTTGCCACCGGGCACCCAGCGTGACCCGATCACCAGGTCGGCCCCGTCCGCGAGCGCCTCCAGCAGCTTGGGGAGCTCCTCGGGCCGGTGGGAGCCGTCGGCGTCCATCTCCACGAGGACGTCGAAGCCCTCGTTCAGACCCCAGCGGAAGCCCGCGAGGTAGGCGGCGCCCAGCCCCTGCTTGCCCGGACGGTGCAGCACGTGGACGTGGTCGTCGGATCCGGCCAGCGTGTCGGCGACCGCACCGGTGCCGTCGGGGCTGTCGTCGTCGGCGATCAGCAGGTGGGCCTCGGGCACCGCGGCGCGGACCCGCTCGGTGATCATCGGCAGGTTGTCCCGCTCGTTGTAGGTCGGGACGATGACGAGCACCCGGCCGAGCATCCGCTCCATCACGCCTCTCCCACCTGCCGCCTGTCCTCCTGACCCGGGAAGTGGGCCGGGGGGCGCGTCCGGCGCCACCGGCCCATGGCCAGCGCGCCCGTACCCACAAGTACCATGGCCCACTCTGGCAGCGCGCCCACGCGGGTGGCGACCGTTACGGAGGTTCTGATCGGAACGGTCAGCACGTTCGCTGCGGGGATCAGCTCGCCGGTCCGCCAGGCGATCGTGCCGTCGGGGGTCACGTAGGCGGATATACCCGTGATCGCGGCGGTGATCACCGCGCGGTTGTGCTCGACGGCGCGCAGCTGGGACATGGCGAGCTGCTGGGCGGGCAGGTTGGTCAGCGCGTAGGTGGCGTTGTTGGTCTGCACCACCAGCGGGCTGGCGCCGGTGGCCGCGGTCCCGCGCACGACGCCGTCGAAGGCCACCTCGTAGCAGTTGATCGCGCCGATGGTCACCGGGCCCAGCCTCAGGTCGCCGTCGCGGGTGCCGGGCACCGACTGCCTGCCGACCAGACCGGCCCGGTCGAACAGCGCCAGCACGAGATCCTTCAGCGGGGTGTACTCGCCGAACGGGACGAGCTTCTGCTTGTCGTAGTAGGCGCCGGGGCCGCTGACCGGGTCCCAGACCAGGCTGCGGGTCGCCCGGTTGGCCTCGCCGACGCCGACCACGGCGCCGACCAGGACGGGCACCCCGATGTCCTTGACCGCCTCGTCGATCGCCCGATAGGCGAGGTCGCTGCGGTAGGGGTCGATGTCGGTGGAGTTCTCCGGCAGCACGACCAGGTCCGGCCTGGGCGTCCTGCCCTCCCGTACGGCCCGCGCCATCTCGTGCAGCATGCGGGTGTGGTTGCCGAGGACCACGGCCGGCGAGTCCCCCAGGGGGTTCATGCCCCGCCCGGGGACGTTGCCCTGGATGACGCCGACGGTCACGACCCCGCCCTCGTCACCGGGCCGGGGGACGGCGAACGCGGCTGCCGGGACCGCCAGCGCCCCGGCGAGCGGCAGAACGAGTGCCCGGGTGAGCGGCGGGTTCCGGGAGGACCGCGGGGACCCGGGTGCGAGCCTCAGCGCCGCCAGCGCGATCAGGCCGCCGCACAGGGCCACCGCGAAGCTCACCAGCGGCGCCCCGCCCAGGGCCGCGTAGGGGGTGAAGACCGACTCCCCCTGGCTGAAGGCCACCCTCGCCCAGGGGAATCCGCCGAACGGGAAGGCCCCCCGGGCCCACTCCATGGCCACCCAGAGCGCGGCGCTCCACAACGGCCACAGGGGCAGCGTGGAGGTGAGGGCGGACCCGGCGGCCCAGGCCGCGTAGAACAGGCTCTCCAGGGCCACCAGGCCCAGCCAGGCGTCCATTCCGATCGGGCTGACCCAGTGCAGCGCGGGCAGCAGGAAGGCGAGGCCCGCCAGGAAGCCCAGCCACAGGGCGCGCGGAAGGCGCACACCGCGCACCGACAGGACGAGGAGCGCCATGGCCGGCGGCGCCAGGAACCAGAACCCGAGGGGCGGGAAGGCGAGGAAGAGCAGCAGGCCGCCGGCGACGACGCCCGCGATCCCGGCCGCGGGGATCCGCCGCCGGAGGTGGGGGCGCCCGCCCGGCGGGCCGCCCGCCGCCACCGCCTCCGGCGCCGGGGCGGCCGTCTTCTCCTGCGCCACGGGCGGGGCTCCTCGGGATGTCGTGGGGGGTCGTGGGGACGGATTACGCGGCCCTGACCTGTCTTTCCCCCGAACGGTACCGCCCGGCCGCCACACGCCCAAAGCGGGGGATCACCGGGCTCGGGCACGGCAACGGGGTGACCCTCGTTTGAGGATCACCCCGACGCTTGCGGCGCTCGCACGGGAGCGGGAAGAGGGCCCGGACGACCCTTCGGACCGGTTCCGTCCCGTCGGCGGCGAGCGCGGATTGCCGTTGTCTACTGGGTGTCCGGGCCCCTCCTGGGTCCAACCCCCCGCCCGGATGGGGTGCCCCGCCTCGACGGAACGGCGGCCCTGCGCCTGGCTGTACGGACGGGGTGACCCCCGTCACGGGCGCAGGAACCGACGATGTCGAAAGGCGGCCAACCGGCCAGTCCCGTGCTGGACTGGGCAGCAAACTACCGACCCCAGCGCAGATGTCAACCCTGTCCCCAACTGCGGAAACATCAAGTTTTCGCAGCTGGGACATGATCGACGAGAGCCGTCAATGGTCTCATGTGATCCGATGTCGCTCAAGTCGAGCGAGCGCCTCGGGCAGCGGGCCGCTGTGGACGACGCCAAGACGCTGCGTCGCCCGGGTCATCGCGACGTAAAGGTCGCTGGCCCCTCGGGGGGACTCCCGCAGGATCAGCTCGGGCTCCACCACGACGACCGCGTCGAACTCCAGCCCCTTGGCCTCCGCGACGGTCAGGACCGCGACCGGGGCGTCCAGGGCCCCGGCCCCGGGCCCGGCGACCGCCCCCTCGACGGACCGGGTCACGACCTCCCCCAGCTCCCTCACCCCGGACTCGGGGACGATCACGACCAGGCGTCCGCCCTCGACGATCTCGCTCTTGATCACCTCGGGCAGCGACTCCAGCGGGGACGCCGCCCAGGGACGCGCGTCCGTCTCACGGACCGAGGTGGGCGCGACCAGGCCCGGGCCGATCAGGGGAAGCACGTCGGCGGCCACGGCCATCAGCTCGGCCGGGGTGCGGTAGTTGACGCTGAGGTGCTCCTCTCGCCAGCGCCCGGCCGCGTACGGGTCGAGCATCCGGGCCCAGGAGCGCACCCCCGAGGAGGATCCGGTCTGCGCGAGGTCGCCGACGATCGTCATCGACCTGCTCGGGCAGCGCCGCATCACCATCCGCCAGTCCATCGGCGACAGCTCCTGCGCCTCGTCCACGATGATGTGGCCGAAGGCCCAGGTACGGTCGGCCGCGGCCCGCTCCGCGGTGGTCAGGTACACCTCGTCGTTCAGGTGCCTGGCGGCGAACCTCTCGGCGTCCATGATCTCCGACAGCCCGGTCAGCTCCAGCACCTCCTTGGCGTAGTTCAGCTGGTGCTGCCGTTCGTCGAGCGCGGCGGCGCGCGCCGCGGCCTGCTCCTCCTCGGCGACCCACGCGCCGGCCCGCAGCACCGCCGGGTCGATGTCGCCGAGCAGCTCGGCGGCCTCGTCCAGCAGCGGCACGTCGGACGCGGCCCACCAGCCGTCCCCCTTGCGCGGCGGCTCGCGCAGCAGCAGCCCGCGTTCGGCCTCGGTGAGGTCGGCCGCGGCGTAGTCCAGCCGTTCACGGGAGGTGAACAGCCCGATGAGGAGCTGCTGCGGGGTGGTGTAGGGCCACAACCTGTTCAGCGCGGCCTTGACGGGCCGCTCGGTGCGCAGGTCCTCGCGGATGTCGGCCAGCTCGTCGTCGCTGATCGTCCCCTTCCCGAGCTCCCTGGCGGCCTGCCGGGCGAGCACGTTGAGCAGGTGGCGGACGAAGATCCCGCGCGCCTCGTTGTGCGGCCGCCTGGAGCGGGCCGCCCGGTTGCGCGCGGCCTCCAGCACGGGGCCGTCGAGCCTGAGGGTGTGGCGGTCGAGACGGATCTCCACCGGCCTGCGCGGCACCCGCTGCCGCTCCCTTACGGCGCGCGCCACCACCTGGGCCATCCGCCCCTCGCCCTTGAGCGCGGCGACCTCGGGACGCTCCCTGACCGTGGCGGTGACCCCGGGATAGAGCTCGGCGACGGTGGACAGCAGCACGTCGGTCTCGCCCAGGGAGGGCAACACCTGCTCGATGTAGCGCAGGAAGGTCAGGTTGGGGCCGAGGATGAGCACCCCCCTGCGGGCCAGCCTGTCACGGTGGGTGTAGAGCAGGTAGGCCGCCCGGTGCAGGGCCACCACGGTCTTGCCGGTGCCGGGGCCGCCCTGCACCACCAGCACGCCGCTGAGATCGGAGCGGATGATCCGGTCCTGCTCGGACTGGATGGTGGCCACGATGTCGCGCATGCGCCCGGTGCGCCTGGCCGCGATGGAGGCCAGCAGCGCGGCCTCGCCGTTGAGAGTGGCCGCGTCCTCCTCGGTGAGGCTGTCGAGGTCGAGCAGGTCGTCGTCGATCCCGATCACCCTGCGGCCCTTGGTCTGCAGGTGGCGGCGGCGGGTGACCCCCATCGAGGCCGCGGGGGTGGCACCGTAGAACGGCTGGGCCACCGGGGCCCGCCAGTCGATCAGCAGCCGCCGCTGTTCGTCGTCCGCCAGGCCGATGCGGCCTATGTAGAGGGAGGTCTGGTCGGCGTTGTCGAGCCGTCCGAAGCAAAGACCGTTCTCGACCGCCCAGAGGCGGCCCAGGCGCTCGGCGTACATCCCGGCGAAGGTGTCCCGCTCGGAGCGGTTCTGGTGCGTGCCGCCGCTCCCGCCCTGGGCCAGCACGCCGTCCAGCTGACGCTGAGTGCGCTCGCGCAACAGGTCGAGCCGCTGGTAGAGGCCGGAGACGTACTCCTGCTCCTTGGCGAGCTCGATTTGACGGGTCGCCGTCGCTCCATTATCGTTGATAGTAATGGGATACTCCGGGCCATTGGGCTAGTTGTTGTGACAAACCATCACCCTAGCAGGTCCGTTGAGATGTTCCCCCATCAGGCCGTCATCACAGGTTGATTGCGGCACCCTCCGCGTGCTTGACCGAGTTCACCGGGTCTCCTTACCGTCGCTTCACGTTAGGAAGGTTTCCTAACTCCGCCGGATGGGCGGTACCGCGACACACACGGACATGGAGGACCGGTGACCCAGCCGACCCCGGGCACCCCCGGCCTGCTGCGGGCGATCAACGATCGCGCCGCCCTGCAGGCACTCCTGGAGCGCGGGCCGCTGACCCGGCCGGAGATCGGCGCGATCACCGGCCTGTCCAAGCCCACCGCCTCCCAGTTGCTCGCCCGGCTGCGGGGGGCGGGGCTGGTCGTGCTGAACGGCGTCCGCGAGGGGCTGCCCGGCCGGGCCGCCGAGGTCTACCGACTCAACCCCGCCGCCGCGTACGTGGCCGCGCTGGACGTCACCCCCGCGCACATCGACGCCAGGGTCGCCGACATCACCGGCACGGTGGTCGGCGAGTACCGGCTGCCCACCCCGGGCCGCTCCGCGGGCAACGTGGTGGAAAGGGTCCGCACCGCGCTTGAGGGGGCCCGGGCCCCGGCCGGCCTGCGGCGCGTGGTCATCGGCGTGCCGGGCGCGGTCGACCCCGGCACCGGCCGGCTCGGCTACGCCACCGGCGGGAGCACTCCCGGCTGGCACATCCCCGACCTGGTCGCGACCCTCGGCGGAGGGCTCGGCGTCCAGGTCGCCGTGGAGAACGACGTCAACCTCGTCGCCCAGGCCGAGAAGGCGCACGGCGCGGGCCGCGGGCACCGCGACTTCGTGCTGCTCAGGGCCGACGAGAACCTCGGCTCGGCGCTGGTGCTGGGCGGCCGGCTGCACCGGGGCGCCACCGGCGGCGCCGGTGAGGTCGGCTACCTGCCCGCCCCCGGCGCGCCGGTCGCCCGCGAGCCCGGACACCTCGCCGCCCACGGCTACCAGGCCCTCACCGGCGGACCCGCCGTACTCAGGATCCTCAGATCGTACGGCGTGCGCGGCGCCACCTTCGCGCAGGCCGTACGGAACGCCGTGCGGGTCTCGGAGGGCGGCGGCAAGCGCGCGGGCGACGCCCGCGCCGGGCTGCGCGACGTGGCCGCCAGGCTGGCGGTCGGCCTGGCCTCGATCACCTCCGTCGTCGACCCGGAGCTCATCGTGCTGACCGGCGGAACCCCCCTGGCCGGCGGCGAGACCCTGCGCGAGCTCGTCGAGCGGGAGCTCCACGCGCTGACCGTCCCCCGGCCCCCGCTGCTGCTGTCCGCCGTCGAGGGCAACCCGGTCCTCATCGGCGCGCTCGACCTCGCCCTCGCCGCCGCCCGTGACGAGGTCTTCGGCTCCCCCCTCCCCGCCTGACCCCTCCCCCACCGGCGAGGTGGCGGGATACCCGGCCGCCGGGTGTCCCGGGGGAGACGCGCGGACGAGCCGGAGGCGTCAGGCCTGCTCGGCGGAGGTGTCGTCGTCCGCGCCCAGGATCTCGGGGGCACGGTGCTCGTACGGCGTGCTGAGCACGACGGTGGTACGGGTCGAGACGTTGGCCGAGGTGCGGATCTGGTTGAGCAGCTCCTCCAGCCCGAGCGGCGAGGAGACGCGGACCTTGAGGATGTAGCTCTCGTCGCCGGCCACGCTGTGGCACGCCTCGATGGCACCCAGGTGGGACAACCGGTCGGGGGCGTCGTCGGCGGCGGCCGGGTCGATGGGCTTGATCGACACGAACGCGGTGAGGGGGAGCCCGACCTCGTTGTAGTCCACAAGCGCCGCGTACCCCCGCACGACCCCGCGCTTCTCCAGCCGCCGCACCCGCTGGTGCACCGCCGACACCGACAGCCCGGTCTCCCTGGCGAGGTCGGTGAAACTCATCCGGCCGTCCCCGGCCAGCAACGTCACGATCCGGCGGTCGATCTCCTCCACCCGGTCAACGGTAACGGCACCCGGCGTGCCCCGGCACCGCCCCATGGTCACGGCATGGTCCCAACCCCGCCCGGCGCACCTCACCGGGACGGGTACTCCGCGGAGGCCGCGGGACGGCCGGGGCGGGCGGCCGTCGTACAGTCTGCGGATGAGCAACCTGGAGCGGAACCCGCGGGAGGCGGAGTGCGGCGGCCTCTCGGACGTCGCCACGGAACCGGTGAACGAGCTGCTGGCAGGCCGCGACGTGGTGCTGGGCGGCCCGAGGGGGATGAAGGTCACCCGGACCCTGCCGAACCGGGAGATCCGGATGGTGGGCGCGTGGTGCTTCGTGGACCACTACGGCCCGGAGGCGGCGACCATGCGGGTGCCCCCGCATCCGCACAGCGGTCTCCAGACGGTCAGCTGGCTGGTGGAGGGCGAGGTGCTGCACCGCGACAGCCTCGGCAGCGAGCAGCCGATCAGGCCCGGACAGCTCAACCTCATGACCTCGGGCCGTGCCGTCTCCCACGCGGAGGAGTCGCCCCCCGGCGCCGAACTGCACGGGGTGCAGCTCTGGGTGGCGCTGCCCGACACCCACCGGTGGATGGAGCCGCACTTCGCGCACCATCCGGCGCTGCCGTCACTGACCGGCCCCGGCTTCACCGCGACCGTGCTCGTGGGCGAGCTCGGCGGCGCGGTGTCGCCCGCCAGGACCTACAGCCCCCTCGTCGGCGCCGAGGTGTCCCTGGAGGCGGGGGCCGAGGCGCGGATCCCGCTGCGCCCGGACTTCGAGTACGCGGCGCTGACCCTGTCCGGCGCGGCACAGGTCGACGGGACCGGCCTCGCGCCCGGCCCCCTGCTGTATCTCGGCACCGGCCGGTCGGGCCTCGTCCTGCGTGCCGGAGGGCCAGCGCGCGTGCTGCTCCTGGGCGGCGAGCCGTTCGAGGAGCGGATCGTGATGTGGTGGAACTTCGTGGGCCGCGATCACGACGAGATCGTGGAGTTCCGGCGGGAGTGGACGGCGGGCGGGGGGTTCGGCACGGTGCCGGGCCCCGTGGGCGCCCCGCTGCCCGCGCCGGAACTGCCCGGGGTCCCGCTGAAGGCTCGCGGGCGTCGCCGTGAGACGCCCGGCCGGATCCCCCCGCGCCGCCGGCGGGGATGAAAGGCTGGTGCGCCCGGGACCGTCCCGCCGAGACCGGCGGCCGGCCCGTTCGCTCTGGGAGGTAGAGGCAATCGTGTCCGACGAGTTCGACGTGATCGTGATAGGCGCCGGTCCCGCCGGGGAGAACGTCGCGGCCCGCGTGGCCCGAGGGGGGCTGAGCGTCGCGGTGGTGGAGGAGAACCTGGTGGGCGGGGAGTGCTCCTACTGGGCGTGCATCCCCAGCAAGGCCCTGCTCCGCCCGGTGGAGCTCACCGCCGAGGTCGGCCGGGTGCCCGGCCTGGAACCGGGGCCGATCGACGTCGCCGCCGTACTCGCCCGGCGCGACGAGGCCGTGTCGCACCTGGACGACGGCGGGCAGGTGGAGTGGGTCGAGAACCTGCCCGCGACGTTCGTGCGGGGCCGGGGCAGGCTGCGGGGCACCAGGCGGGTCGAGGTGGCCGCCCCGGGCGGCTCCGTCCGCCCGCTGCGCGCCCGGCACGCCGTCGTGCTGGCCACCGGCAGCCGCCCGGTGATCCCGCCGATCCCCGGGCTGGCCGAGTCCTCGCCGTGGACGAGTCACGAGGCGACGGCCGTCCGGGCCGTCCCGCGGCGGCTGGCCGTGCTGGGCGGGGGCGTGGTGGCCTGCGAGATGGCGCAGGCGTTGCACGGGCTCGGCGCCGGGGAGACGACGCTTCTGGTGCGGGGTGACTCGCTGCTCGGCCGGATGGAGCCGTTCGCCGGGGAGCTCGTGGCGGCCTCGCTCGCCGCCGGCGGCGTCGAGGTGCGCGCCGGCGCCCGGGTGGTCCGGGTGGAGCGGCCCGAGGCCGGCGGCACGGTCACAGTGCACCTGGCCGAGGGGTCACGGGTGGAGGCCGACGAGCTGCTGGTGGCCACCGGCCGCCGGGCCTCGACGGCGGACCTCGGCCTGGACACCGCGGGTCTGCCGGACACGGGCCCGGTGGAGGTCGACGACAGCATGCTCGCGACCGACGCCGACGGCGGCTGGCTGTACGCCGTGGGCGACGTCAACGGCCGCAACCTGCTCACCCACATGGGCAAGTACCAGGCGCGGGTGTGCGGCGACGTCATCGTGGCACGGGCGCGGGGGGAGCGCGACGACCTGCCGGCGCTGCGCGACGCGGCGGACGGGTACGGCGCCCCCCAGGTGATCTTCACCGACCCGCAGGTCTGCGCCGTCGGGCGCACCGAGGCCGTCGCCAGGGCCGAGGGGTTCGACGTGCGCGCGGTCGAGTACGACCTGGGCGCGGTCTCCGGCGCCTACCTGCTGGGCGACGGGTACCGGGGCAGGGCCAAGGCCGTCGTGGACGAGCGGCGGCGCGTCCTGCTCGGCGTGACCTTCGCCGGCCAGGGGGTGGCCGAGCTGCTGCACTCGGCGACGGTCGCGGTCACCGCCGAGGTGACACTCGACCGGCTCTGGCACGCCGTCCCCGCCTTCCCCACGGTCAGCGAGGTCTGGCTGCGCCTGCTGGAGGAGTACGGGCTCTGACCGGTCCGGCGGGGTCGGTACCAGACGGCGGAAACCGATTTTTTGCCTCTTTTGTCATATTTTCGACTCCATGGGGCACCAATGTGAAGAAACGCATTGGGCAGGCCGACTCCCACCACGGTTAGGGGGCGAAATGGCGGCCATGGACAGGGGCATGCGCCGTAACCGGCGCGAGACACACTGGCAGGTCGACTTCCAGGCACTGGACAGGCGGGAATGCCTCATCATCGACTGGATGCTCGCCGGGCTCGGACTGGGCATGGTCCTGGGCCTGGTGGGCGAGTCGCTTGCCGAGGTGCTGCCCGCGGGCATCGCCGTGATCTACGACCCGTACGCCTACGGGCTGCTGGTCCTCGTCATGACGCGCGCCGCGGCGAGCGCGGCCTGGGCCGCGCTGAACGGCCTGCTGACCGCCGCGGGGCTGATGGCCGGCCACATGGTCGCCCACGCGCTCAACCACGACGCGACCCTGCTCAGCAAGCCCGACGAGAGCTGGCAGGCCGCCCTGAGCATCACGGTGATCGGCTTCGGCGCGCTCGGCTACCTCAGCCGGCGGCGCGACCTGGCCGGCGACGTGGCCGTGGGACTGGTCGGCGGCCTGATGTTCACCGAGGGCGCCCGGGACATCCAGCAGGCGGCCTCCCTGCCCCACGGCGGGGTGCAGCCCGGCGGACCGTGGATCCTCTCCGCCCTGGTGGTCATGGGCCTGTCGTTCCCGCTCCTGCTCCGCCCGACGACCTCGGCCCGGCTGCGCACCATGATCATCACCCTCACCTGCGCCGCCGTCTTCACCGTGCTCTCCCTGCTGCGCCTGCTGTGGTGACCTCACCGTGATCGCGGAGCCCCGCCGGCGCCGGGCGGCGGGGCGCCCTCCGGGCGGACCGGCACGCGGCCTCCGGGCCGGCGCACAGGCCCCGCGGGCGGGCGCGCGGACCCAGGGATGAGCGCATGGACCCGACGCCGCCCGTGTCCCCGGCCGCCCCTAACGGGTCAGCGATCGGCCGATCACCAGGCGCTGCACCTGGTTGGTGCCCTCGACGATCTGCAGGACCTTGGCCTCCCGCATGTAGCGCTCGACCGGGAAGTCCTCCACGTAGCCGTAGCCGCCGAAGACCTGGACGGCGTCGGTGGTGACCCTCATGCACATGTCCGTGGCGAACAGCTTGGCCATCGCGGCCCGCGTGCCGTACGGCCGGCCCGCGTCGCGCAGGCGGGCGGCCTCCAGGTAGAGGGCGCGCGCGGCGGCGATCTGGGTGGCCATGTCGGCGAGCATGAAGCCGATCCCCTGGAAGTCGGCGATCCGCGAGCCGAACTGACGGCGCTCCCCCGCGTAGGCGACGGCCGCGTCGCAGGCGGCCTGGGCCAGGCCGACGGCACAGGCGGCGATGCCGAGCCTGCCGCCGTCCAAGGCCGCCATGGCGATGCGGAAACCCTCGCCCTCCGCGCCCAGCAGCGCGTCCGGCGGGAGCCGCAGCCCGTCGAAGCGGACCTGGGCGGTCGGCGAGGACCGCATGCCCATCTTCCGCTCGGGCTCGCCGAACGACAGGCCGCCGGTCCCGGCGGGTACGTGGAAGCAGGAGACTCCGCGCCCTCCGCCGGGGGCGGTCCGGGCCAGCAGGGTGTAGAAGTCGGCGACGCCGGCGTGGGTGATCCACGCCTTGACGCCGTCCACGGCGTAGCCACCGTCGTCGGGGACCGCCCGGGTGGTCAGGGCGGCGGCGTCGGATCCCGAGTGGGGCTCCGACAGGCAGTAGGCGCCCAGCGACTCGCCGCCGAGCATGTCCGGCAGCAGCGCGGCACGCTGCGCGGCGGTGCCGTGGGCGGCGACCGGGAAGCAGGACAGGGTGTGCACCGACAGGCCGAGCCCGACCGCCAGCCAGCCGGCCGCGAGCTCCTCGATCACCTGGAGATAGACCTCGTACGGCTGCGCCGCGCCGCCGTGCTCCTCGGGATAGGGCAGGCCGAGCAGCCCCGCCCCGCCCAGGGTGGCGAACACCTCGCGGGGAAAGCGCCCGGCGGCCTCGTCGGCCGACGCCCGGGGCGCGACCTCCTTGCCGATCAGGTCGCGGACCAGCTCCAGCAGGTCGTGGGCCTCGGGGGTCGGCAGTACTCGCTCAACGGTCATATCCGCACACTCCAGGTCACGGCGCGAACGACAACGGGGCAGCCGGGATCACCGGCCACCCCGATTGTGGCACTTGTTACACGATGACGAGTTCGCGCGATTATCCGACCACAAGCTCGCGAGGCCGGTGGTTGACCCGCTCGCCGCCCTCCTCGGTGCAGACCAGGATGTCCTCGATGCGGGCACCGTGGGCCCCCGGCAGGTAGATCCCCGGCTCGATGGAGAACGCGTGGCCCGGCGCCAGCGGCTCGGCGTTGCCCGCGACGATGTAGGGCTCCTCGTGGGTCTCCAGGCCGATGCCGTGACCGGTGCGGTGGATGAAGTACTCCCCGTAGCCCTCGGCGGCGATCACGTCGCGCGCGGCGGCGTCGACCGACTCGCACGAAACGCCCGGCCGTACGGCGTCGCAGGCGGCCTCCTGGGCGCGCTGGAGCACGTCGTAGTACTTCGCGAAAGCGGCCGGGGGCTCCCCGAGGCAGTAGACCCGGGTGGAGTCCGAGCAGTAGCCGCTGGGCATCTGGCCGCCGATGTCGACCACGACGGGCTCACCCGGCTGGATGACCCGGTCGGACAGTTCGTGGTGGGGGCTGGCGCCGTTGGGCCCGGAGGCGACGATGACGAAGTCGACGACCGCGTGCCCGGCCTCGATGATCGCCTCGGCGATGTCCCGGCCGACCTCGCGCTCGGTCCTGCCGGCCCGCAGGAAGCCGGGCACCTGCGCGTGCACGGCGTCGATCGCCGCCCCGGCCTCGTGGAGGGCGGCCACCTCGGCCGGGCTCTTGCGCATGCGCAGATCCCGCAGCACGGTCCCGGCCAGCACCTGCTCGGCGCCGGGCAGCGCGTCGCGGAAGCGCAGCGACTGCAGGGCCCACATGCGGTCGGCCAGGCCCACCCGGGCGACGCCGCCCAGACGCGCGGCGACGGCCGCGTAGGGGTCGTCGGTCTCCTCCCAGGGCACGAACTCGATGCCGAGCCTGGACGCCGGGGAGTGCTCGGCGGCGGGCAGTTCCAGCCGCGGCACGGTAAGAAAGGCCTCACCCTTGACGGGCAGCACCAGGCAGGTGAGCCGCTCCAGCGGCAACGCCTCGTAGCCGGTCACATAGCGAAGGTCGGGCCCGGGCGTGAGCAGCAGCGCGTCGAGCCCGGCGACGGCCGCCGCCTCACGGGCCGCGGCCAGGCGGGTGATGGGATACAGATCAGAGGACTCCATTGTCACATCAACCAATGTAATCCGGGATACATCACGACCGTACCCGGTGCCGGGGGTGGCCGGGGAAAGTCCGGGAAAAGCCGCCAGGTCCGCGGCACCATCACTACAATCCGTTGAAGGACGATCACATTTTGTCGGCAGGATGTCCGCAGGTCCCCACATTTCGAGAGCGAGCTACATGGTCGGCGTAGTGGGCGGCCACCAGCCACCCCTCCACCCACGAAACGACCTCGTGACCGGTTCCGCCCCGCTGACCGCCGCAGAGATGGTGCAGCGGTTACGCGGAGAGCTGGGCGAGCACATGGCCGTGGAACAACAACTTCTCACCGCGCGACTGGCCCACGCCGAACGACTGGGCAACCTGGGCTGGGTCGAGTGGAACCTCCAGACCGGGGAGTCCACCTGGTCCGACCACGCCTACGTCATCTTCGGCCGCGACCCCGGCGCTGGCCCGATCCACCTGCGCGACCTGGTCGGCCAGGTCGAGCCCGCGGACCGGGCGGCCCTCGACGCGCTGCTGCGGGCGGTGGTGAACCTGGCCGAGCCGGGGCAGGCCGAGTTCCGCATCCGCCGCCGGGGGGAGGTCCGGAACCTGTGCGTGGTCCTCGACCTCGTCACGGCCGAGGGGCGCACCGCCGTTCACGGTGTGATCCAGGACGTCACCGGCCGCCGCCGAGCCGAGCAGGTCATGCTGGGGTCCCGGCGCCGGCTCCTGGAGGTCCGCGAACGGGCCGCCCGGGAGCGGCGGGTCAACACGGCCCTGCGTGAGGCGATCATGCCCGGCCTCGGGTCGGCCGCCGAGCCGCCCGGCACCCGGATCGGGGTCCGTTACATCCCGGCGGGGGTGAAGGACGGTCTCGGCGGCGACTGGTACGATGCCGTCCCCCTGCCCGACGGCCGGGTGCTGCTGACCATCGGCGACGTGTCGGGCCACGGCCTGCCGGCGATCGCCCGGATGGCCCGGCTCCGGCACGCGCTGATCGGCCTGTCGATGACCGGCGAACCCGCCGACCGGCTGCTGACCTGGCTCAACGACCTGGTAATGCACCGGATGGAGGAGACCACCGCGACCGCGGTGATCGGCCACCTGGACCCGGCCACCGGCGTGTTCGCCTGGAGCCAGGCGGGGCACCCCGCGCCGATCCTCATCCGTGACGGGGTGGCCGCCCAGCTCGATCCGCCCGCCGGGGTCCTGCTGGGCGCCACCCTGACCGAGCCGTACGAGCCGGCCGGGGTGAGACTGCTCCCGGGCGACCTGCTGCTTCTCTTCACCGACGGCCTGGTCGAGCGGCGCGACCGCGACATCGACGAGGGTCTCGCGCTGATCCTGGCGGCGGCGGCCGGCCTCTTCCGCGGTGTCTCGGACGCCGAACTGGCCACCGGGCTTGACCGGCTGATCGAGTCGGTCGGCGGCCCCAACCCCGAAGACGACACCTGCGTGCTGGTGATCGGGGTGCTTGGTTGATTGGTTAAATGGTCGTCATGCCCGGGCTGATGCTTCTCGACACCCCGTCCCTGTACTTCCGCGCCTTCTACGGGGTGCCGGAGTCGGTGACCGCCCCCGACGGCATGCCCGTCAACGCGATCCGCGGCCTCATCGACATGATCGCCATGCTGGTCCGGGAGCACTCCCCCGGCGAGTTGGCCGCCTGCATGGACGCCGACTGGCGGCCCGCCTTCCGGGTGGCGGCGATCCCGGCCTACAAGGCCCACCGGGTCGCCCCCGGCGGCGGCGAGGAGATCCCCGGCACGCTCGCCCCGCAGGTGCCGGTGATCGAGCGGGTTCTCGACGCGGCGGGCATCGCCCGCGTCGGCGTGCCCGGTTACGAGGCCGACGACGTGATGGGCACGCTGGCCGTCCGGGCCCGGGGCCCGGTGGACATCGTCACCGGCGACCGGGACATGTTCCAGCTCGTCGACGACACCCGGCCGATCAGGGTCCTCTACACCGCGAAGGGCGTCAAGAACCTCCAGGTCGTCGACGAGGCCGCCGTGTCCGCCAGGTACGGCGTGCCCGGCCGCCGCTACGCCGACTTCGCCACCCTGCGCGGCGACCCCAGCGACGGCCTGCCCGGCGTGCCGGGGGTCGGCGACAAGACCGCGGCCGACCTGATCAGCCGGTTCGGCACACTGGAGGCCCTCATCGGAGCCCTGGACGGCGGTGAGGGCGGTGACGGCCTCACCGCCGCCCGGCGGGCCAGGCTGAGCGCGGCCCGCGACTACCTGCGGGTCGCTCCGGCGGTGGTCCAGGTCGTCCGCGACGTGCCCCTCCCCGACCTGGACCTCACCCTGCCCCTCAGGCCTCGCGACCCGGAGGCGCTCGACGCCCTGGCCGGGCGCTACGGCCTGAACGGTCCCCTGAGCCGCCTGTCGGAGGTCCTGTCCGAGGCCCCGTCGGGGGCGTCCGGGGGCTGAGGCCGCCCACGCGGCACGGAGCGGTAGGTTGACCCCCGTGCCGCACAAGAGCATCCGGGTGCCCGGAGAGTCCCATCCACGACTCCGTGACGGTTTCGACCGGATCCGCCGGGAGGTGAAGCTGCCGGAGGGGTTCCCCCGGGCCGTGACCGAGGAGGCGGAATGGGTCGCCGAGGTGCCCGCGCTGCCCGAACTGGACCGCACCGACCTGCCGCTCATCACCGTCGACCCGCCGGGATCCATGGACCTGGACCAGGCCGTGCACCTGGAGGAGCGTCCCGGCGGCTACCGCGTCTGGTACGCCATCGCCGACGTCGCCGCGTTCGTACGGCCCGGCGGGGCGATCGACACCGAGGCCCGCAGCCGGGGCGAGACCGTCTACATGCCCGACGGGCGGGTGCCCCTGCATCCGGCGATCCTGTCGGAGGGCGCGGCCAGCCTGCTGCCCGGCGCCATCCGGCCGGCCGTCCTGTGGTGCGTCGACCTGGACGCCGACGGGCGGACGGTGGGCGCCGACGTGACCAGGGCGCTGGTGCGCAGCCGCGAACGGCTCGACTACGACTATGTCCAGGCCTCGGTGGACACCGGCACCGCCGACGGCACGCTGCGGCTGCTGGCCGAGATCGGCCGGCTCCGTCTGGAGCTGGAGCGGGCCAGGGGCGGTGTCACGCTGCCCACACCCGAGCAGGAGGTCGTCCCCGACGGAGAGGGCTACCGGGTGGAGTTGCGCGCCCCGCTGGACGCCGAGGCGTGGAACGCGCAGATCTCACTGCTGACCGGGATGGCCGCCGCCTCGATGATGCTGGACGCCGAGATCGGCCTGTTGCGGGTGCTGCCGCCCGCCCCCGCCGAGCGGATCGCCCAGGTCCGCCGGGTGGCCGCCGCGCTCGGCGTGCCGTGGCCGGAGGGCGCGGCCTACGGCGACGTCGTCCACGCCCTCGACCCCAAGCTCCCCGAGCAGGCCGCGTTCCTGGCGGAGTCGACGGTACTGCTGCGCGGGGCCGGGTACGTGGCCTTCAACGGCGAGCCCCCCGTCCATGCCGGGCACGCGGCGGTGGCCGCGCCGTACGCTCACGTGACCGCGCCGCTGCGCCGCCTCATCGACCGCTACGCCACCGAGATCTGCCTGTCCGTCGCGGCGGGTGAGCCGGTGCCCGAGGAGATCCAGCGGGCCATGGGCGAGCTGCCGGGCATCATGCACGTGACCGGGCGGCGGGCGGGAGCGGTCGAGCGGGCGTGCGTGGACCTGGTGGAGGCGTTCGTGCTGCGCGAGCGCGTGGGCCAGACGTTCGACGCGGTGGTGATCGAGGTGGACGACGGCCGTCCGTGGGGCCAGGTGCAGATCGGCGACCCCGCGGTGGTGGCCCGCTGCGACGGTGAGCGGCTTCCGCTGGGCGAGACGGTCCGGGTACGGCTGACGCGTGCCGACCCGGCCACCAGAGAGGTCCGTTTCAGCCTGGCCTGACGGGGAGGTGCCGGGCTCCCGACAGAGGCGCGCCGGCTGCTCGGCACAGGCCGCGGGACCACCCGGGTCACTCGAATTCCCGGAGCGCCGAAACCCCGGGACCACCGGCGCCGCGCCCGGGGGCCGGACGCGGCCCCGGGAGCCGCGGGAGCGGTCAGCGCTTCAGGCTCCAGCCCGCGCCGACACCCAGCAGGTGCAGTGCGACGCAGATCAGCCCGGCGAGGACGAGCGTGGTGACGGTCACGATGGTGCCGACGGCCACGCCGGCGAGCTGGAAGATCAGAGCGAGGGCGAACAGCAGCGCGGCGATGAGGGCGAACATGCCTACCTCCGTGTACGGGGGACTCAACGGGGTCCGACATGGGGATTTCCAGTACTATCTCCCCAGAAACAACCCTGAAGGTGACGTTCTGCACGCCGGTCGTCACGAGGTATTGACCGGGCGGTCAGTTGGCCGCCCCACCGCCGCCTCTCAGGCCAGCGACGAGTAGGCCACCACCCCACGCCGCAGGGCGTCCATGGCCTTGCCCGCGCTCTGCCTCACCCTGCCGCCGGCCGGGGCTGCGTCGGAGATCTGGCCGAGCAGATCGAGCAGCTGCTTGACCCAGCGCACGAAGTCACCGGCGGCCAGCTCGGAGCCGTTGACCCCGTCGCCGAGCACGGCGTCCAGGTTGTGGCCCTTGGCCCAGCGGAAGGTCGCCCAGGCGAACCCGAAGTCGGGCTCCCTGATGAACGACAGACCGTGGTCGCTCTCGATGGACTCCAGCTCACCCCAGAGGCGAACCATCTCGCCAAGCGCCTTCTGCACGCCGCCGGCGGGGATCCTGGGCTGCCGGGCCTCGTCGGCCTGCCGGGACTCGAAGACCAGCGAGGAGACGGCGGCGGCCAGCTCGGCCGGATCGAGGTCGTCCCAGAGCCCCGCGCGCAGGCACTCGGCGGTGAGCAGGTCGAGTTCGGTGTAGAGCTGGGCCAGGCGGCGGCCCTCGGCGGTGACGGCCTCGCCGTCGAGGTAGCCGAGCTGGTCGAGCACCCCGCAGACCTTGTCGAAGGTGCGGGCGATCACGTGGGAGCGGCCCTCGACCCTGCGGCGCAGGCCCTCGGTCTCGCGCAGCAGCTTGTAGTAGCGCTCCGCCCAGCGGGCGTGGTCCTCGCGCTCGTCACAGCCGTGGCAGGGGTGCCGGCGGATCTCCCTGCGCAGGCGGATGATCTCGTCGTCCTCGACGGCGTGGTCGCGGGCCCTGTCCGGCTTTCCGAAGTCGCGGTCACCGATCTTGGCGTGCACGGAGGAGACCAGGTTGGCCCGCTCCTTCGGTGAGCGCGGGTTGAAGTTCTTCGGGATGCGCAGGTGCTCGACCGGCTCCACCGGGACCGGGAAGTCGGCCGGCGACAGCTTCTTGACCTGCTTGCCGATGGTGAGCACCAGCGGGGAGGGGCCCTCCCCCCGGGAGTTGAGGCCGGGGTCGAGGACGACCGCCAGCCCGGCCCTGCGGCCACCGGGAACGCGGATGATGTCGCCGGGCCTCAGCGCCTCCAGCGAGCGCAGCGACTGCGCCCTGCGGGCCGCGCCTCGCCGGCGTGACAGCTCGGCCTCCCGGTCGGACAGCGCCCTGCGCATCGCGGCGTACTCCTCGAAGTCCCCCAGGTGGCAGGTCATCGCCTCGCGATACCCCTGCAGGGCCTCCTCGTGCCGGCGCACCTGCTTGGCGATGCCGACCACGGCCCGGTCCGCCTGGAACTGCGCGAAAGAGGACTCCAGGAGCGTCCTGGCACGTTCCCTGCCAACCTGCCCGACCAGGTTGACCGCCATGTTGTAGGAGGGGCGGAAGCTGGAGCGCAGCGGGTAGGTGCGGGTGCTGGCCAGACCGGCGACCTGGAGCGGGTCCATACCCGGCTGCCACTGAACCACCGCGTGACCCTCGACGTCGATGCCGCGCCGCCCGGCCCTGCCGGTGAGCTGGGTGTACTCACCCGGGGTGAGGTCGGCGTGGGTCTCGCCGTTCCACTTGTCGAGTTTTTCGATCACCACGGAACGTGCGGGCATGTTGATGCCCAGCGCGAGGGTCTCGGTGGCGAACACGGCCTTCACCAGGTTACGGGTGAACAGCTCCTCCACGACCTCCTTGAAGGCCGGGAGCATGCCCGCGTGGTGGGCGGCCAGGCCGCGCTCCAGGGCGTCGCGCCATTCGAGGTAGCCGAGCACGGCCAAATCCTCGTCGGGCAGGTGCGCGGTCCGCTCGTCGACGATCTGCCGGATCTCGTGGCGCTCCGCGTCGGTGGTGAGCCGGATACCGGCGTGCAGACACTGCAGGACGGCCGCGTCACAGCCCGCCCGGGAGAAGATGAAGGTGATCGCGGGCAGCAGTCCCGCGGCGTCGAGGCGCTCGATGGCCTGGGCGCGGTCGGGCGGCCCGCCCCTGCGCGGCCGGGAGTAGCCTCGCCGGCCCTTGCCGTACGACTGGCGTTCCTCGTCCCTGGCCAGGCGGAGCAGGTTGGGGTTGACCAGTGGGCGCCGGCCGTCCTCGTCGGAGACGAACAGGTCGTAGAGACGGTGACCGACGAGCATGTGCTGCCAGAGCGGGACCGGGCGGTGCTCGTCCACGATGACACTGGTGTCGCCGCGGACCTCGCCCAGCCACTCGCCGAACTCCTCGGCGTTGCTGACCGTGGCCGACAACGCGGCCAGCCGCACGGACTCGGGCAGGTGGATGATCACCTCTTCCCAGACCGCGCCGCGGAACCGGTCCGCCAGGTAGTGCACCTCGTCCATCACCACGAAGCCGAGCCCGGCCAGGGTGGCGGAACCGGCGTAGAGCATGTTGCGCAGCACCTCGGTCGTCATGACGACGATCGGGGCCTCGCCGTTGACGCTGTTGTCCCCGGTGAGCAGGCCGACCTTGGCCGCGCCGTACCGTTTGACCAGGTCGTTGTACTTCTGGTTGGACAACGCCTTGATCGGGGTGGTGTAGAAGCACTTACGGCCCTCCTGCAGGGCCAGGTGCACCGCGAACTCACCCACCACGGTCTTACCCGACCCGGTGGGGGCCGCCACGAGCACCCCGTCGCCGGCCTCCAGGGCGCGGCAGGCGTCGAGCTGGAAGTCGTCCAGCTCGAAGTCGTACAGACCACGGAACGAGGTCAGCGCCGGCCCGCTGTCGGCCTGGCTCTGACGGAAGGCAGCGTAACGTTCCGCTGGGGTCGTCATGTCTCCAAGCCTACCGATATCGGGATTCCGGTCGGTCCGCCGTGGCTCAGGTCGGTGAGACGACCGGCCGGCCCCGTACCGGCCCGTGCCGCCGCCGGAGGAGGACCCTTTTCCGGCGGGAGACCCGTGGCCCGCCGGCGAGCGGATCCCCGGCCTAGCGCAGGACCCGCAGCGCGCCGGGGACGATCTCGCAGACGAGCGGGACGGGGCCGAGCCGCTCGCCGTCGGCGTAGGCGACCACCTCGGGGGCCTCCAGGGTGACCCTGTGGGCGCGCCTGACCGCGACGGAGGGGTGGGTGACGTGGGAGCCCCGGTAGACGCGGGGAAAGGTGCGCAGGAACGTCCGCTTGGGCACGGCGCCGAGGATCGTCACGTCCAGCAGGCCGTCGTCGGGAACGGCGTCCGGGCAGACCCGCATCCCCGCGCCATAGGAGGAGGTGTTGCCGACCGCGACCAGCATGGCCTCGCACTCGATCGTCTCGGGTCCGTCCGGCCCGTCCAGGCCGATCCGGAAGGGGATCGGCCTGAAGGAGCGCAGCTCCCCGGCCAGCGCGACGACGTATCTGGCCATGCCGGGCGGCCAGGTCATCCGGTTGGCCCGCTCGTTGACGCGGGAGTCGAACCCGCAGGCCACCACCCCGGCGAACCACGCGCCGCCGGCCTTCGCGGCGTCGATCACCCGCGTCTCGCCCCTGAGCACGACGTCGGCGGCGGCCGTCAGGTCGCCCTTCGGCAGGCCGAGCGCGGCGGCGATGTCGTTGCCGGTCCCCGCCGGAATGACCCCCAGCGGCACGCCGGTGCCGGCGACCGCCTGAAGGGCCAGGTGGACCAGGCCGTCGCCGCCGAAGGCCACCAGCGCGCCGGGGTTCCCGGCGACGGCCGTACGGGCGCGCTCAAGGGTCTCGGCTGCGGACCCCGCGACGATCACCGAGATCTCACGGCCGCCCCTCCGGAGCCTGCCGAGAACCGGGGCGAGCAGGGCGCGCGAACGGCCGCCACGGGCCGCGGGGTTGACGAGGACGACGATCTCTCCGGACACAGACCGGAACATACCGCCTATCTGACGCTATTTACCGGGGTCGTCACCCGTCGTGCCCGGATCGAGAGGGGAGTCGTCCTCCAGCAGGGGGGACGCCTCGTCGTCGGACAGGTGGGAGAAGTCCTCGTCCTTGGGCAGGCGTCTCTCGCGCAGATACATGAAGCCCTCGGCCAGGGCGAACAGGAGCACCATCGGCAGGGCCAGCGCGATCATCGTGAACGGGTCGCCACCCGGGGTGGCGACGGCGCCGAAGACGAACATGACGAAGATGACCATGCGGCGGTGCTTGGCCACCAGGGAGCGCGGCAGGACCCCGATGACGTTCAGGAAGACCATCAGCAGCGGCAGCTCGAACGAGATGCCGAACACGATGATCATGATCAGGACGTAGTCGAGGTACTCGTCGATGGTGAGACCGGTCAGCGTGCCGGGCGGGGCGAAGCCGAGCATGATCGACAGGCCGGTGGACATGACAACGTAGGCCAGGGCCGCGCCACCGAGGAACAGGGGGATGGCCAGCCCCATGAACATGACCGAGTAGCGCTTCTCGTTGCGGTACAGGCCCGGCGTGACGAAGGCCCAGAGCTGCCACAGCCAGATCGGCGAGGACGCCACCAGGCCGAACATGGCCGCGACCTTGAGGTTGACGAAGAAGGAGTTGAAGACCCCGAGGACCAGCATCGAGCACTCGCCCGGCCTCAGCTGCTGGGCCTGCGGCAGGGCGCAGTACGGCCTCTGCAGGAACGTCCAGATCGGATCGAAGTAGACGAACCCGATGACGATGCCGACGAGCAGACCGAGCAGGGCGATGACCAGGCGGTTGCGCAGCTCGCGGAGATGCTCCATGAGCGGCATGCGCCCCTCGGCCGCGTCGTCGGATGACCCCGGCCCGTTACGGCCCGGTCTGGGCCACTTCAGCAACGCCATTCACGAATCCCGGTCTGACGAGTGGAATGATCCGGACGTAGGGCAGCCTACTGGGGCTTGGGGGCGCCCGCCTGAGCACGTAGCCTGGCGGCCTGCTCCTCCAGCGCGCGGGCCTGCTCCTCCACCGTCGCGGCCACCGGGGCGGCCGGCGGGATCGGCTGCGGAGCCGGAACGGCGGCCGGCGGGGGCTGGACGACGGTGGCGGTCGCCGTGGTCGTCTCCTCGTCCTCACGCAGCTTGGTGGTCTCCGACTTGAAGATGCGGAGCGACCGGCCGAGGGAGCGAGCGGTGTCGGGCAGCTTCTTGGCGCCGAAGAGCAGCACCAGAAGCAATCCGATGATCAGAAGCTCGGGAACACCCAGGTTGGGCATGACACATCCTTACGCCGAACGACATGCACTCTCAGCCCGATCGTACGCTCCCCCGGACACAGACTCATCCCTTCCGCGACCGGACTGTCCGGACCCGCTCGTCGAGGGCGCGCTGTGCCGGGGTCAGCCTCCGGCCGGCCCGCTCCACCTCCCCGCCGAGCCTCCGGGCCGCCAGCAGCACGCGGAACGCCAGGAAACCCAGCGGGAGCAGCCCGGCGAGGCCCAGCCCGGCCGCGACGAAGATCCAGGTCATACCGGCAGATCATAACGCCGGACGTCAGGAGGCCGACTCGTACCGGCTCAGCGCCGAGGCCGCGGCCTCTCTGACACCCGCGGCCAGCGAGTCCGGGGAGAGCACCCGGCCGGTGTCGCCCAGGCGCAGGGCCAGCCGTACCAGCCAGCCCTGGTCACGGGCCCGCAGCGCCACCCGCAGGCGGCCCTCGCCAAGCTCGGTGACCTGCTCACACGGGTAGTACTCGGCGACCCAGCGGCCGGCCGGGGTCAGCTCCAGCTCCACCAGCTCGTCCGTGGGCGACGGCCGGAACACCCCGGGCGTCACCTCGCCGGGCTCGGCGTCGGCCGGCGGGTCGGCCGCCACGTCCAGCAGCTCGACCGTGAGCACCCGGTCCAGCCGGAACAGCCGCACCGCCTCGGCCCGGTAACACCAGCCCGACAGGTAGGAGCGGCCGTCCACCACGACCAGGCGCATCGGATCGACCTCGCGCGGGGTGATCTCGTCGCGACCCGGCACGTAGTAGCGGAGCGACAACCGCCTGCCGCGCCGCAGCGCCTCGTTGACGACGGGCAGCGCGTCGGGCGTCGCGTCCACCTCGACGGCGACCTGGCTGCTGACCGCCGCCGCCCCCTCACCGGCGGCCCGCTCGAACTTGGCGATGACCCGGACCAGCGCGTCGCGCTCGCCGAACTCGGGCATCTCGCTGAGCACGCGCAGGGCCACCAGCAGGGCGCTGGCCTCGTCCACGCCCAGCCGCAGCGGGCGGGCGATGGTGTCGGCGTTGTCGATGACGATCTCACCGCCGTCCCACGAGACGTCGATCAGGTCACCCGGCGTGTGGCCGGGCAGCCCGCACATCCACACCAGCTGCAGGTCGTCGATGAGCTGCTTCTCGCTCAGCCCGAAGATCTTCGCCACCTCGGGCACCTGCGCCCCGGGGTGCGACATCAGATAGGGCACCAGCGCCAGTAGTCTGGGCAACCGGTCGGCCGTGCTCATGCCTCGCTCCGCTCCACGTCCATGACGCCCCGCTCGATCGTCTGCCGCTTCCCCGTCCCCACGCGCCGCGCCGCCCTCCCGCGCGTCACGCCAGGGCCCCCTTCAGGCGGCGGATCACGGCCTCCCTGGCATCCGGCGGCCCGACCACCTCGGCGTCGGCGGCGAAGCCGACGACCCATCCGGCCAGCCGCCCGGGATCGGAGAAGTCCACGTCCAGCTCGTCCCAGCCGTCGGCTCCCGGCCGTACGGCCCTCGCCACCTGGCGCAACCCCTGGCAGGCGCCCTCGCGGACCCGGATGAGGGCGGTGCGCTCGGAGACCGTCATGTCGTCGCGGTAGCCGACCATCGACGTCATGTCGACCCCCTCGGGGACCGTCACCGTCCCCGGGCGGCCCACCGGGACGACCGGGCCGCTGATCCGGCTGAGCCGGAACACCCGGGCCGCGTCACGGTCGCGGTCGTGGCCCACCACGTACCATCGGCCGCGGCGGCTGACCACGCCCCACGGCTCCACGGTACGGGTGAGCACGCTCCCGCTGGACGCCGCCCGGTAGTCGAAACGGACCGCGCGCCGGTCGCGCACAGCCTCCCAGAGCGCGGGAAAGGCCGGGTCCCGGGTGTCCACCCGCAGCTCCAGCGCCCCACCGGCCATCCCGCCGGCCTCGTCGGTCTCCACTCCCCCGGCCCGGAGCTTCAGCAGCGCCCCGCTCGCGGCCTCGGCCAGGCTGGCCCGCTGCCACACCTGGGCCGCCAGGCCCACCACCGCGGCCTCGTCGGGCTCCAGGGTGATCTCGGGCAGCTCGTAGGCCTGCCGGACGATCCGGTAGCCCGGATCCTCCTCCCACGGGTCCTTGTGGACCTCGATCGGAATGCCGATCTCGCGCAGTTCGTTCTTGTCCCGCTCGAACATCCGCTGGAAGGCCTCGTCGTTGGCGGCGTCGTAGCCGGGCACCGCGTGGCGAATGTGTTCGGCGCTGAGCGGCCGCCGCGTGGCCAGCAGGCAGATCACAAGGTTCAGCAACCGTTCGGTCTTCCGGCGCGACATCCGGCCTCCTTCCCTGTTCAAATGACTCTACGTCCAGGTGACGCTACTCTTCCCCGGTGATCAGATGGCGCAGGGGCGAGGTCGTGCGGATCCGGCGCGAGTGGCCGGGGGCGATGGAACTGGACGTCACCACCGAGGAGGGCAGCGCTCGCGCGCTGGCCTATCCCGCCCTGGTGGGACACCCGGAGCCAGGCGATGTGGTGCTGCTCAACACGACCGCGCTCGCGATGGGTCTCGGTACGGGAGGCTACGCCATGGTGGTGGCGCTTCCGGACAGATTACCGAAAGATCCACAAGGCCCCGGGCATCTGGTGAAGGCCCGCTACACCCCGCTGCAGCCCACCGTGCTGGGCGTCGACGAGCAGGACTCGCCCTTTCACGAGACCCTCCGCGAGGCCGATTCGCTGGACGGCATGCCGGTGATCGTCGCCGATCTGCACTCGGCGCTCCCGGCGATCCTGTGCGGCCTGTACGGCTCGCGCCCTCCCCTCCGGCCCCCCGGCCGGGCGTCCGGCCCCGCGGAGGCGGAGCCCGGCGGGCCCGCTGCCCGGGTCGCCTACGTCATGCTCGACGGCGGCGCGCTGCCCGCCTGGTTCTCCATGTCCTGCGCCCGGCTCAGGGAGGTGGGCTGGCTGGACGGGGTGGTCACGGTGGGCCAGGCCTTCGGCGGCGATCTGGAGGCCGTGACGCCGCACACGGGACTGCTCGCGGCCCGGCACGTACTCGGCGCCGACGTGGCGATCGTCACCCAGGGGCCGGGCAACCTGGGTACCGGCACCCGCTGGGGCTTCTCCGGCGTCTCGGCCGGAGAGGCGGTCAACGCCGCCTCGGTGCTCGGGGGACGCCCCGTCGCGGCGCTGCGGGTCAGCGAGGGCGACCTGCGGGAGCGGCACATCGGGGTCTCCCACCACTCGCTGACCGCCTACGGCCGGGTGGCCCTGGCGCCGGCCCAGGTCGCGGTGCCGGAGCTGCCCGGCGACTTCGGCAGGCGGGTGGCCGAGCAGGCCGGGCCGCTGGCCGTACGGCACGAGCTGGTCGGGGTGCCGGTGGACGGGTTGTACGAGGCGCTGCGAGACTCTCCGGTCCGGCTGTCCACGATGGGCCGCGGCCTGGACGAGGACCTGGCCTACTTCCTGGCCTCGGCCGCCGCCGGCCGCCACGCCGCCTCGCTGCTGCCCTCGGTGAGCGGCTGACGCCTCCCCGCGGTCCCGGCACCCCCCGATGGACCTCGGTGCAACTCGGTGGACCTCGGCCGGGCGCGCACCGGTGGACCGGGCGTTGTCCACCGGTCGCCTGAACCCCGTCTTCCGGTGCCACCGCGGCGGGTTTTAACCATGACACGGGGATTGACACGTCCTCCGAATCAATGGGTTCCCGAATCTCGGGGTTCGCCGGGCCAACGTCTGGCCGTCCACGCACCGCTTATGACAAGAGCCGCGATTCTTGGAGAAAAGGCACCCTGCTGTAAACGCGGCCCCTGACTCGACCATACCGCCGAGTCAGGAAAAGTGCCGCCCGTCAATCTCCGCAGCATTGTTTCCGTAGAGATGGCCGTGTTTCCCTGATATCCGAACATGTCCCCGCGCCGGGTGACCGTCGGCACGCCATCCGGCGCGGGGAGCGGCTCACCCGGTCACCCGGTCACCCGCGGGAAACGTACCGGTGCGCACGGTCCCATCGGTCGTCCCAGGCCGGAAGCCCCGCCGGGGACGGCCGTCAGCAAGTCCGGGGTCCGGCCGCGTGGCCGGACCCCGGAGTGAGACGGCTCGATGGAACCGCCGGTCACGGTGCCCGAAGAGAGCACCCGAGCGGGAGATCGTCAGTAGGCCGCGACCACGTCCACCAGGAAGACCAGGGTGTCGGTGCCCTTGATCTTTTCGCCTGAGCCCTCCTTGCCGTAGCCGAGGTCCGGCGGGACGCTCAGCAGCACCCGGCTGCCGACGGGGACGCCGACCAGGCCCTGGTCCCAGCCCTTGATGACCTTGCCGGTGCCGATCTGGAACATGATCGGCTCGCCGCCGCGCGACCAGCTGCTGTCGAACTCAAGGTCCGAGCCCCAGATCTTGCCGGCGTACTGGACCAGGATCGACTGGCCGGACTTGACCTCGGGGCCGGTGCCCTTGATCACGGTCTTGGCGACGAGCTCCTTGGGAGCCTTCTCCTTGGTCTTGGTGGTCAGCTTGGGCGCGGCGTCACCGCCGGGGTTCTCCACCTTGACCCCCTTGAGGCCGGCGTCGGCCGCGGCGCCGTGAGCCGCCTTGCCCTCGGGAACACCGACCACGTCGACCACGAAGACCTGCGACTGACCGGCGGGCGCCTGGGCCTGCTGCTCCTTGGGAAGCGCGTCCTTGGCGACGACCGACAGGAACCGGCCGCCCCCCTTGGTCTCCGCGAAGCCCTTGCGCAGGATCTCGGGAACCTGCTCGTTGAGCGTGATGAGCTGCGGCCCGCCCTCGTCATAGGTCGAGGCTGCCAGCTTGTTGTCCTTGCCGTCCCAGGTGAAGACGGTGAAGTTGACCACCACGCTGTCGCCCGCCTTGGCGGGGGCGCCGAGGGTGCCGGGCGTGACCACCTGGTAGGAGGAGGTCTCGACGACCTTCGGCGGGAAGGCCACACTCGGCTTGGCGTTCGCAGCCCCGGTCACCTTCAGCGCCGGGGCCGATCCGCCGACGGTGCCGACGGTGGTGGTCTCGCCCCCGGAGCCGCAGGCTGCGGCGAACATAAGAGGCACTGCGGCCAGTACGGCCATGCTGCGGCGGCGCATAGGTATCCCTCAAGCAGACGTCAGGTTTGCGCCACACTACCCGCCTTCACATACGGGTGCGGTAAGCCGGAGGACGACCTTGCCGAAGCATGACCATCACATTCCGGCGATTAGTTTGTCCACCCTCTCGTCGACGCTGCGGAAGGGGTCCTTACAGAGCACGGTGCGCTGCGCCTGATCGTTGAGCTTCAGGTGCACCCAGTCGACGGTGAAGTCGCGCCGCTTCTCCTGCGCCCTGCGGATGAACTCCCCGCGCAGCCGCGCCCGGGTGGTCTGCGGCGGGACCGACTTGGCCTCGAAGATCTTCAGGTCGGAGGCCACCCGCTCCACCGCTCCGCGCTTCTGCAGCAGATAGAACAGGCCCCGGCGGCGGTGCACGTCGTGATAGGCGAGGTCGAGCTGAGCGACCCGGGGGCTGGACAGGGGAAGGTCGTACTTCCTGCGGTAGCGCTCGATCAGCTGGTACTTGGTGACCCAGTCGATCTCCCGGGCGACCAGGTCGAGGTTGCCGGTCTCCACGGCGCCGAGCGTCCGCTCCCACAGCTCCAGAACCCGGTGGCTGATCTCGTCGCCGCCGCGGCGCTCGATGAAGTCGCGCGCCTTGGAGAGGTACTCCTGCTGTATCTCCAGCGAGGACGCCTCCCGGCCGTTGGCCAGGCGCACCCGGCGCCGCCCGGTCATGTCGTGGGAGACCTCGCGGATGGCCCGGATCGGGTTCTCCAGCGACAGGTCGCGCATCACGGTGCCCGCCTCGATCATGCGAAGCACCAGGTCGGTCGCGCCGACCTTGAGCAGCATGGTCGTCTCGCTCATGTTGGAGTCGCCCACGATGACGTGCAGACGGCGGAAACGCTCGGCGTCGGCGTGCGGCTCGTCGCGGGTGTTGATGATCGGCCGTGACCGGGTGGTGGCGCTGGAGACGCCCTCCCAGATGTGCTCGGCCCGCTGGGAGACACAGTAGACCGCGCCGCGCGGGGTCTGCAGCACCTTGCCGGCCCCGCAGATGATCTGCCGGGTGACCAGGAAGGGAATGAGCACGTCGGCCAGGCGCCCGAACTCGCCGTGCCTGCCCACCAGGTAGTTCTCGTGACAGCCGTAGGAGTTGCCGGCCGAGTCGGTGTTGTTCTTGAACAGGTAGATGTCCCCGGCGATGCCCTCCTCGCGGAGCCGTTTCTCGGCGTCGACGAGCAGGCCCTCCAGGATGCGCTCGCCCGCCTTGTCGTGGGTGACGAGCTCCACGACGTTGTCACACTCGGGGGTGGCGTACTCGGGGTGACTGCCGACGTCCAGATAGAGACGCGCGCCGTTGCGCAGGAACACGTTACTCGACCGGCCCCAGGAGACGACCCGGCGGAATAGATAACGCGCTACCTCGTCGGGCGACAGCCGCCGCTGCCCCCTGAACGTGCAGGTGACGCCGTACTCGTTCTCAAGCCCGAAGATGCGACGATCCATTGCCTCACACTATTCGCCGAACCCCTCTTGCGGGAGGGATCAGTGGGGGTTTTCGGTCCTACGGCTTATGCCCCCGGGAATCGGCGGCTAAGCGTGAGGAGGGCTCACACCCGGTGACCGCCGGGCACGTCCGGACCGGCGGGAGGCGGATTCGGGTGGCCGGAAAAAAGTGACCTTCGTCACCCCATGGGACGTCACACCCGGTGGGGCACGGCGGAGGGGGACTCCCCCTCACAGCGCCGGGCGCCGCGGAGAGACCCCGGGGTGGGCGGGCGGCGGGCGCGCAG
>NZ_JBSGCR010000032.1:0-78995 GCF_053601935.1 Streptosporangium sp. NPDC004631
CCAACATCGCCGCCGCCACCGACCACTACCGCAGCCACCCCGCAGACGGTCTTCAGCTACTCGGTCTCACGACGTGAGAACGCTTCGGCCCTGGGTTGGTGGCGACCTCGACGCACTGCCCGCCATTTCCTGAAGAGGCACTGCCCGCCATTTCCTGAAGAGTGCGAGGACTTTCGCCATTCGGCGGTGCTCAGGTCCATTCTGTTTCGCTTCCTTGGTCGTTGGGTCGATCGACTGGGTGCGCCGGCAACGTGGTGTCACCGGCCCCTTTATCGAGAGGTGAGGGGGCCGGTGACAGCCGGGGTGGGTCAGATCTGGTCGAACTCGCCGGTTTTGATGCCGTCAATGAAGGTGTGCCACTGGGGGTGAGTGAGGAGGAGTCTGGGGCCGTTGGGGTTCTTGCTGTCGCGGATGGCGATTGTGTCGGGGAGGTTGGTGGCGACCTCGACGCACTGCCCGCCATTCGAGCCAGAAAGTGAGGACTTTCGCCATACGGCGGTGCTCAGGTCCATTCTTTTTTCACTTCCTCAATCATTCGGCGTGATACGTGCTCAGGATATGCCCAGAGTCGTATCGCTTCATAGCGGTTCCAGATGGAGGTCACGAGGTCGTGGTCGGAGGAGATCAGGCCTTGAGCTGAGGAGTCCGCGTGGATGATGTCTGGCGCACCGTTGGGGAGTTTGGCAATCATGAAAGCACCCAGGAGGCCCGGAAGCTGTTCTGGGGCGACGACTTGTAGAGAGACGGTCGGCAGGGACACCACCTCAAGCAGGTGGTCGAGCTGGTCCCGCATCACCGTGGAATCGCCAACCGGACGACGCAGTACACCCGCGTCAATGAGGGCCAGGAGTGACGGGGCATCCTCCTTGTCAAGGATCTGCTGGCGCTGCATACGAGCTTGGACGCGCTCCTCCAACTCTTTAGAAGTGATTCGAGGCTCATAGCGGAGAACCTCTCGGGCGTAGGACTCGGTCTGGAGCAGGCCCGGGATCAGGAGGGGATCCCAGGAGCGGAGAACGAGGGCGGTGGGCTCGATCTCCTCGACCCAGCTCATGAACCATCCAGGCCCGCCCGGACGGGAGACGACGCGGCGGTGCAGGCCCACGAAGTACTGCTTGTCGGTCGACCCGAAGAGCCGGTCCAGCCTCTCGGCGTCGGACCTCGACGGCGTCCGGGTGGCGATCTCCAGGCGGCTTACCTGGGTCTGCGTGCAGCCCAGGCGTGCGGCCACGGCGGCCTGGGACAGCTGCGCCGCCTCACGCAGACGGCGCATCTCGGCGCCGAAACGCACGCGGGGGCAGCCCGGGTCGGGGGAGAAGTCGGTGCTCACCGCAACCTCCGATAAAAGGGGGGAATCGGGCATTTGATAAAGCGTTCACGCCATATTCAGACCAGGTTTCACGCCGGGGAAACCAATGCCTGTCATTGCCTGGACTGCTCTGAACTGGTGATCCGCTTACGGGCCCTCTCAGCTTAAAGGCAATCTAGGAAAACATCCATAACTCTAAGTAAGGAACCCGGTACCAAGCTTTAATGCCTGGGCCGCGATGAGTAATGCGCGATCGGCGCCGGCGGCCTTTCATGCCGGCCGTGTTCGCCGGAAGTGCCCGGAGAGGCGGACCATGGCAATACGCAAACAGCAGGAGCAGTTCATTCATCTGGTACGGCTGGCGTGGGACCTGCGCATGGCGGGCCTGAGCGCGACGGTCGACCTTCCGAGAGGCGGGGAGCCCGCAGTGCTGGTCCCCGGGACCAGGGGGCCGCTGAAGGTCATGGTGTCGACGCAGGGCGCCGACTGGTTCTTCACCTGGGGCCGTGGCCGGGACCAGCGGGTTCGTGTGCTGGACGCCGACGCGTTCCGGCGTGTCCGGGAGGTGGCGCGGTGAGCCCACCGGACCTGGTGGAGCAGGCGCACCATGTGGATCTGGCCGTCCACCCGATCGCGCCGTCGCTGGCCCGCAGACTCGTGGAACGGGTGCTCGCGAAATGGGACATGCGAGAGCTGGAAATCATCGCGACCCTGGTTATGACCGAGCTTGTCACCAATGCGGTCAATGAGATGGGTGGCGACATGTCTGCTTTTACTCATGAAGGCGAGACATCCGCCAACCGGCGGTGCATACGCGCCGGTCTCTATCGGACGCGGGACGCGGTGGTGATCGAGGTCTGGGACGCGAGCCGTACACCGCCGAGGCTCACCTCCGCGTCCGTGGACGACGAGGGCGGTCGGGGCCTGCGAATCATCGACGAGGTCGCGGACGCGTGGGGTTACCGTTGGGTCGCCCCCGGCGGAAAAGTGGTGTGGGCAAGGCTGCGGATCGACTCCCAGCGCCGCGTTCTCTTTTGATTGGCGCCGGGACGCACCTGGTCAGAGGGGCTGGAGCCGGGCGTGCAGGAGGCAGAATTCGTTGCCTTCCGGGTCGGCCAGGACGTGCCAGTTCTCGGTGCCGGTCTGGCCGACGTCGACGGGCCTGGCACCGAGAGCGAGCAGCCGCTCCAGCTCGGCGTCCTGGTCGCGGTCGGTGGCGTTGACGTCGATGTGCAGCCGGAGCTTCCCGGCCCGCGGCTCGCTGCTGGGGCTGAGGATGAGGGTGGGCTGCGGGCCGCCGAAGCCGGCGTCGGGCGGCCCGATCTCGATGCTTCCGTCGTCCTCCCGGCCGAGTTCGGCGTAGCCGAGGACCTCGCTCCAGAACGCGGCGAGCCGGTCGGGGTCGGCGGCGGCGATGACCAGTTCACTGATGCGGCATGCCATGCCCGTCAGTGTACGTAGACAACCCGAGAGTCGATCGTCTGCCGCGTGCCGGAGGGCGACGCGCTACCAGATTCGTCCGTAGTGCTCCGGCCTTCAGGACTCCGTTGTCTAATTCGGTGTGTCTTCTTCGCGTTGATCGTTTTCTGGTCCGGGATGTGCTGTCTCTGCTCGGGTCTCCCTGGCCGGGCGGTGGAGAAGGGCCTGTGGTGTCGATGCGGCCTCGGCCTTGGCCGGAGATTCCCGAGATGACCGCGCGGGTGGCGCGGGCGGCTTTTCCGAAGGAGATGCCGGCGATCCGCATCCGGGATGCGCTGGACTCGCTGTTCGCCGACGGGGAGTTTGCGGGCGTGTTCGGAGTACGAGGGCGTCTCGGGCTGTCACCGGGGCGGTTGGCGCCGGTCTTGGTGCTGCGGTACGCGGAGAACCTGTCCGATCGGCAGGCGGCCGATGCGGTCCGCGGCCGGATCGAGTGGAAATAGGCGCTCGGGCTGGAGCTCACCGATCCGGGTTTCGACTTTTCGGTGCTCAGCGGTTTTCGTGCCCGGCTGGTGGCGCACGGCCAGGAGGAAAACATCCTGGAGTTGCTTCTGGAGCGTCTGGGGAGCTGGGTTTTCTGCGCGGCGGCGGCGGGCGTCGGCGCACCGATTCCACGCATGTGCCGGGCGCGGTGCGGTCGCTGAACCGGGCCGAGTTCGTGGGTGAGGTGATGCGCTCGGCGTTGAACGCGCTGGTCGCTGCCGCGCCGGGCCGGCCGGGTGGGCGCCGGCCACCCGGCGGGAGCGCCACGGCCAACGCGTCGATGCCTACCGCCTGCCGTACGGCGAGGTCGCCCGGGATGCCTGGCTGTGGCAGGTCGGCGTGGATGGTTATGCGCTGCTGGAGCGGATCTGTGATCCGGCCGCGCCTGCGTGGCTGCGGCAGGTCCCGGCTGTGCGGATCATGCGTGAGTCGTGGATCCGGCAGTTCTACCGCGAGGCGGGGGAGGTGCGTGTGCGGCATAGCAGCAGAGTCTCATCGAGCACATCAACCGCCGACTGGGTGCCAATGACGTCAGTAAGATCGAGTACCGACGTTCCGAGTCTGGAGCGGGTCAGCCAGCTCGGCCTCATCGATCACGGCCAACGGTTACCGTTAAAAACGAATTCCTGGCATATACGATATATGCCAGGAATCTGCCGACGGCGAATCACTTGAGGGAATAATACCATAGCATAATGAGCACCAGTCCACCGACTATCAGTGTGCGCACCAAGCCATCGAAGAACCTATTCTCCCCCTCCTGAAATTTTCTTTCTTCGCCATCTCTTCACGAACTGCGTCTTTGTGGCGTTTTGCCATTTGACGTCACCTCGCCTTTCCACTTATTTGCCCTGCAGCGTGCTACAGAGCTTGCAAGTAGAGCGAAATGAAGCGTGAAGTTTGATTGCATCTTATCGTAGGTTGACGAGTTCGGGAAGGGCTGTTTGCCCGGTGCTTCGCCTCAATTGGATAATGGCGTGCCCAGGGGGGAGGTCGGTACTGAGTTCGCCGGGAGTCCAGCGCGCTCGATAGGTGTTATGGGTGGTTTCGGTGAGGGTTCGATTAGTTCCGTCGGGTGAGTTGGTGATGGTGGTCGCGTAGGAATATTCGGGGGTGATGGTCTCTCCCCAGTAGCGGGAGAAGATATCGGCATCGGATGGGCCCATGCCTCCGAAGGCGACTTTGCCGCCCGCGGAGCCGAAGATGCGGGGAAGGAGTTCGTCAGGGAAGTCTCCGAGAGATTGGGAGAAGAGCATAAGTCCGGCGTTGTTGGAGCGGGCGCGTTCCATGGCGTGGGCCACGTATTCGTCGACGAACCGTCCGGCCTCGTCGACGAGGAGGCCCTTGAAGATCCCCCGGTTGGTTTTCTGGTCGCAGACGACGTAGGTGAACTGGGAGACCACCAGGCGGGCGAGGAAGCGTGAGGCTTCGGGAAGTTGGGGCTCACGCAGGACCACCCGCACGCGCAGGGGTTGGTTGATGCGTGTCATGGTGAAGGCATCGGGTTTGTCGAACAGGTGGCTGATGGTGGGCCGGTCGAGCCAGCTGAGACGCTCGATGAGCGAGGCGGCGGGGTCCTCTCGGCGGCCGAGCTGGGTTTCACGTTGTTTCAGCAGCCCTTCGTATTCTTTCTTGATTTTCTTTCCGCGTTTGTTCAGTGCTTCCCGGAGCTTGTGACGAGAGTCGGAGTCCTTGTCTTCGCGTAGCAGGTTGAGCAATTCCCTGATGGTAGGCCAGCGTTGGTATCCGGCCTGGAAAGGGGCCAGGCAGTTGTAGAGGGCGTTGCGGGAGGCGTCCATGAAATACTGCTTGTCGGCGGAGACGCCGACGGGCAATAGCGCGGAGGCGATCTGGTCGGCGGCGATTTCGGGGTTGGGGTTGCCGTCGGGGCCGGTGGCGGCGCCGTAGAGAGACAGGCCGGCGCTGTCGGGGACGAGGGGGTCGATGGTGAGGTCGAACCAGCCGGGAAGGTCGAAGTCGTCGCCTTTAGGGTCGATGACCACGACGCTGGCGGCGTTGGCCAGGGCTTCCAAAGCGAGGTGTTCGACTAGGGGCAGGGCCAGACTTCGTGTCTTGCCCGATCCTGGTGGGCCGATGACCAGCAGGTTGGTGCGCAGGCAATCGAGGTCGATGCCGAAGTTTGCCTCGTAGCGCTGGTGCCGGTTCATCCGGTGGGGGACGACGCGCCCCAGCCGGACTTGTTGGAGTTCCAGGTTGTGGCCGGTGACGCGGGGCGGCTCAGCGGGCAGATCTCGTTGGCCGGAGGCGTGGACGGCTGCGGCTGGTCCGATTATGAGGATCTCTTCGCACAGCTCGGTTCGCAGTTGCGGGTAGGTGGTCGCCTGGCGGGTGGCGCGGGAGATGCGCGCACGGTCGACATCTCCCAGTTCCGTCGAGCGCCACATCTTGGCCAGGGCTTGCACGGCTGCGGGGTTGTGGCCGGGCATCCAGTCCTGACCGGGGACGGCAGTGGAGACAAGGGCCGCAGCCCCAGCGGCGGTGGCGCGCGCCGGGGCCTGGTTGTTCGACGGGGAGTCCACGACTACTCCACCCCGGTGTCGTGGGTCTCCAAGTGCAGGATACGCTCGGCGATCGAGGGGTGGGTGGCCAAGACCTTGGCCACGAGGGTGCGGGGCCCGTCGTCCCAGCCTCGGTCCAGCCAGCTCTGCAGGACCGCGCACAGCACTGGACCGTAGCCCAGATCGGCGGCGAACAGGTCAGCGGCGAGTTCCGCCTTGCGGGACTGGTAGCGCGAAATGGGCCAGGACAGCAGGAGAATGGCGGTAGGGGGGAAGATCATCACCATGGGGACCAGCATCATGAACGCCAGCGTGACGAACCCGGTGGACTGCAGGAACATCAGATAGAGAGTGCGCCCGGCGAACCGCAGGACGACGTCGACCGGAAGACCATAGAAGTACAGCAGGAATGCGATGCGGGCATGGCCGCGCAGATGGTGCCCGAGCTCATGGGCCAAGATGGCCTCAAGCTGGCTGGGCTGATCTTTCAGCCGGGCCAGGGCGGCGCGAGTGACCACGACGGTGCGCCCGATCGTTGCGGCGGCGTTGATGTCGGAGGAGTCCTGCACCCACAGCATGTGGGACTGCGGATCGATGCCCGCCCGCGCGGCGACGCGGCTCCACGCTGCGCGCAGGAAGCTCTTTTCTGCGGCGTTAGGAGGTCGCAGTCCCATGAGCTTGGCGGCTGTGGGCTCGAAACGGTCAGTGAAGGCGGCGATGCCCGCGGCCAGCCAGGCCAGGCCCAGCAGAGGAGAGACAAACAACATGATCAGCAGCGATGCCAGCGCTTTGGGCAGCAGAGCCAGCAGCGCGGTGCTCCACGCGGAGCCGTCCAGTGCCGGATTGACGGATCGAGCCGCGGCAGGCATGGCCGGCTGCGGGACCGGGGTGGAGACGTACTCTCCGATCGGCCGGCTGTGGTCAGGGATCGGAGCTTGCCCCTCGTGGGGTGGGGTCAGGTTCGGGCCTGGGGACATCGTGTTCCTCCTGCAGATGGCTCAGCTTGGTCTGCGTTCGAGTACTTCCGGGGGGGCAGAGCAAGTAAGCGGGAAAGGGCTAATAGGGCTGGTCAGGAGCTATTTCCAGGGGCCGCTCCCTGATCTGGTAGCGGGTAGTCCGTCTTCTCGCGAACGTGAAGTCCCAAGGTAGGCAGGCGTACCGATTAGCGCTTGCCGTCGGCGGTGGCGAGGTTCGTATGGAGGCTTGGTTTCGTGATCCAGGTCGAGGCTGGCGTCGTCGCCTCTGCCGTACAAGCCGAGGGGGCCGTGCTCGCCGGTGCGGGCCGGGGATCACCGCTGGCCTGCCGTGAGCTGGTGGTACGCGCTGGCGAGCACGGAGTTCTTTTAGGTCCGGAATGTGGTTGTAGAGCGTGCCGGGTGAGACGCCGAGCAGCTCGACGATGGAGGTGATGGAGTGCTCGGGGTTTGGGAGCATGTCGCGGGCCGCGCGCAGGATCTCGGGGGTGACCACGGTAGGGAACCTTCCATTGAGCGCCGATCCGGCCGCCATGCGATTCGGCATGACTTCTCACAGTCTGGATGTGAGGACATTCCGAATCGGCGTCCTGCGGTAATGCAGCGCATTCCCTGCGGAATCACGAAATGAGGAAAGCTCAGGACCCTGCGGCCGGTTCCTCGAACACCTCGTTCAGGACGAGTGTCAAGCCTCGCCGTTCGCCGGTGCGGTACTCCTCCTGGAAGGGCCCGTCGCCAAGCATCCGCCGGATCTGGGTGATGCTGCGGTCGCGGCTCTCCATCAGGTGCGCAAACCCCCACAGTTGAGGAGCGCCGGCCGGTTGCCACGCGATGTGCGCGGCACCGAGTATCAGCGCCGCAAGGCGAGGCTGCCCGCACTGCGCCAGAGCCCAGGCAAGCGTCTCGCTTACCGTGGCCGCACCGAGCCGGTCACCGAGCCGCCACTTCAGATCGAGGCTACGCCGCAGCAGGGTGATGGCTTCCCCGGTCTGATCGGTCTCGATGCACTCGACGGCGAGAGCCCAGAGCAGGTAGGAGCGGTGCCAGATCTCTCCGCAGCCCTCCGACAGCTCCAGTGCCTGCTGGAAGCAGGCGAGGGCCTCCTGCCGCGAGCCGCGCATCGAGGCGACCAGCCCGAGTTGCGCCAGCGCCTGCTGACCGGTGATCATGCCGGAGCGGTGCCCACCGGCCCGTAGTGCCGCCCGGGAATGCCTCTCCACCCGTTCGAGGTCCCCGGTGAACAAGGCGCAGAGTCCGCGGAGCTGGTGGACGGCGGCATGGATGCCAATCCACTCGTCGCCCTCACTCTGGATAACCGGCTCGACGCGGTCGAGCACATGTTCGGCGCCGTGGCGGTCACCGTGCAGCGTACGGGTGAACGCGGCACACCACTGCGCTCGGCACCAGTCCGCGGATAGGTCGGCAGTGGGGGGCGCGGAATACCGTTCGCTGATCCGGCGCATCCAGTGGGCGCCCTCTCCGACCTTCCCACTCGCGGCCCAGTACAGCCACAGGGCATAGACGCCCTCCAGGAGGGGGCCGGCCGCTTCGTCTTTGTCCGCCGCATCCTCAGCCAGCGCGTACGTGAAGGTCTGCAATAGATTGGTGTGCTCCCTTGTGAGCCGCAGGAGCCACTCCTGCTGGTGCGGCGTGGCGTATCCTTCCTCCGCCTGCCGGGCGAGTTCGAGGTAATGGTCACGGTGACGGCGGCGAGCCTCAGCCTCCTGTCCGGACGCGGCCAGCCGTTCCTGCCCGTAGAGCCGGACCGTCTCCAGCATGTGCAGCCGGGTCCGCCCTTGGGCCTCGACCCGTCTCAGCAGCGACTTGTCGACGAGCCCGGCAAGCGCCTCGAACGCGGCGTGCGGACCGAGCTGCCTGTCGGCGCACACCGTCTCGGCGTCGGACAGGGAGACACTGCCGGTGAACACCGACAGCCGTTCCCACACCCGCTGTTCGTCCGTCGAGCACAGCTCATAGCTCCAGTCAAAGACCGCTCGCAGCGTCCGATGCCGTGGATGCGCCGTACGTTCCGAGCCCGCCGGCCCGAGCAGGAGAAAACGCTGACCGAGTCGGTCCAGTAGATCATCGAGGGAGAGCACCCTGAGACGGCGGGCCGCCAGTTCCAGCGCCAGCGGCAGTCCCTCCAGCAGGCGGCAGCCCCGGGCCACTGCGGCCCGGTTCTCCTCGGTCAGGCAGAACCCCGGCAGGGCGGCCCGTGCACGGTCGGCGAACAGGTACATGGCTGCCGAATCCGTGCCGTCCTCCTCTGGCAGCGGAAGTGGACCAACCGTCAACACATGCTCACCAGCCACATTCAGCGGTTGCCGACTGGTGGCCAGGATGCGCAGGTTGGGCGCCAGCCGTAACAGAGACCGGGCCAGGGTCGCGGTCACGTCCAGCAGGTGCTCGCAGTTGTCGAGCACCAGCAGCACCCGTTGGTCGCCGAGTGCTTCAGCCATGGTCTCCAGCGGTTCCCGGTCGGCGTTGAGCTGGATGCCGATAACGGCAGCGACGGCACTGTTGATCACCGCCCGATCGGTGAGCCCGGCCAGCTCCATCAGCCACACCCCATCGGGGAACCGGTCAGTGGTCTGTTCCGCCAGGCGCAGCGCGAGCCTGGTCTTGCCGACACCACCGGTACCGGTGAGGGTTACCAGACGGGTCGTCGACATCAGCCGCACGCCCTCGGCCAGTTCCGGCTCCCGGCCCACAAAACCGTTCAGCGCCGCTGGCAGGTTACCGGGCACATCCACGCGTTCTCCGAACGTTCCATCAGGGAGCACTGCCGAGCCGAATGTCTCGTCCAGGGCCTCTCGCTCGCTGGAGACCGCCATCTCACGCCAGCGGGTCGCCCAGGTATCGAGCAGTTCCTGCACGTTCCAGTTCCGCGCCTTCTCGTTCGCCCGGTGTGGGTGTGCCTGAGCGAAGGCCACGCACGCCCGGATGAACGCGTTGACAACCTCCCAGGACGGCTGAGCACGCCCGGCGGTAGCGTTCCGGAGCGAGGTCTCGGAGTAGGGGAAGCCCAACCGCTCGGTCTCCCTGGCCAACGCTTTGTAACTGGGATCGCCGACCTGGTCGCGCAGGTCGCGCAGCGCTTGGGCGAAGGATCCAAGAATGCTGTCAGGGTCGGGAACCGGGGCTGACCGACGTCCAGGGCGCGCCAACCGACCCATGCAGCCTCCGCCGTACGGCCCTTTTTGAATAGACCGTCAAGTGTAGCTGAGCCGGGGATCCAGCGATCGGTTCGCGCGCAATACCCGCGCCGGCTCGCAGGCTGTGGCCCCTTTCCCCGGGCCTTGGTTTGCACTGGTGAGGCCACTCATTGGGAATTTGATTTGAGTAGATTGTTGCTTATATCCTAGTGGTTTCCCTGCCGGGTTGGGGTTCTTTCGTCCGTTATGCGCTTGGTAAGGTTGTTGATCGATATGATGTGGATCACGGCTTGGGAACTGGCGGGAAATTTTTCATAATCGCGGGTTACTGAGGTTGAACTTGTGATGTCGTGTGTGGTCATGCCGGTGTGAGGGTCAGGCCTGTTCCCGCGAGGCAGTGGTCGATGAGGTCGCTGCGGTATTGAATGGTGCGCAGCCCTTGCCGGACGGTGCGGATCAGGTGCTCTGGGTTGGTGAAGGCGATGTTGGCCGGGAAGGCGCGCCGCAGCGGTGACCAGATGCCCTCGACCGGATTCAGGTCGGGGGCGTAGATGGGCGGTCGGACAACGGTCAGCCGGTCCTGGACGGCGATGAAGGCACGCATCCCAGCGGTCAGGTGGGTGTTCAAGTTGTCCCACACCAGCACGATCGGGCCGCCGAGCTGCCGATGTGCGGCGATCAGCAGGTCGCGGTAGTCGCTCCAGGCGAAGGATTTACGCTCGTCGGGGCGGGTGTCCAGCCGGGGTCGGTAGATCAAGCGGGAGCGTTGCCCGGGTTTGTGGCAGGCCGGGGCCGCGATGGAGGACCGGCGCCGGGAACGGCCGCGAACGGTGATGATCGGGGTCTGACCGCGCGGTGCCCAGGTGCGCATGATGGGCGGCGTCATCGGCAGGCTCTGGCAAGGTTTTCGTGACGAGGTAACAGGGGGCTTGCCCCATAAACGTGGACACCGATTTCAGGCGGCAGACTTCAGGTTATCTGCCGTCTTCTCGTAGTCGATCGGGCTGAGCTGACCGAGGCGGGAGTGCCGCCGGATTGTGTTGTAGCGGGTGATCCAGCCGAACACGGCCACGCGGGCGGTGCGGGCGTCGGGCCAGCGGTGCGCGCCCTGCAGCGTCTCGCGTTTCAGACTCGCGTTGAGGGACTCGGCCGCCGCGTTGTCGGCGCTGGTGCCGACCGCGCCGCGCGAACGGGTGACGCCGAGCCGGCGGCAGGCCCGCGCGAACTCCCGAGAGCAATACTGCGCCCCGTTATCGGTGTGAAACACCGCGCCGTCCAGGCGGCCGCCGCGGGTGTGCGCCGCGGCCTGCAGCGCGTCGACAACGAGTTCCGTGCGCATGTGATCGGCGATCGACCAGCCTGCCAGCCGACGCGAATACAGATCCACGACCGTGGCCAGGTAGAGGAACCGGCCACCGCCGGCGGGCAGGTAAGTGATGTCGCCGACGTAGCGGGTGTTGGGCCGCTCGGCGGTGAAGTCACGCTGGATCAGGTCCGGCACCGGTGCCGCGTCCGGTTCCGGGATGGTGGTGCGGACCTTCTTGCGCAGATGCAGCCCGGCGATGCCGTACTCACGCATCACCCGTTCCACCCGCTTGTGGTTGACCACGATCCCGGCCGCGCGCAGCTCGGCCGTCACCCGGGGCGAGCCGTAGGTGCCGTCATGCTCGCCGTGAACGCGCCGTACTCGCTTGGCCAGTTGCTCATCGGCCCGGCGGCGGGCCAGCCGCGCCGCGGCGCCCTTCGACCATCGGTAGAAGCCCGAGCGTGACACCTGCGGCACCCGGCACAACCGCTTCACCCCGTAGAGCGCCTTGTGGTCCTCAACAAACTGGAAGCGGTTCACCAGTTTGTCTCGTTCGCGAAAAGCTTGGCCGCCTTGCGCAGGATGTCCCGCTCTTGCTCCAGCTCCCGGATCCGCGCCTTGAGCTGTTTGTTCTCCTCTTCCAGCACGTCGTCCGAGGGTATGTGCCCGACCTGCGTGTCCTTGCCGGTCCTGACCCCGCCGGCCGCTCGTTGCCCGCCTTCATCCCGGGCCTGCGCGGCGCGTACCCACACCCGCAGCGTCTCGCGGCTGACCCCCAGATCCCGCGCGATCGACGTGATCGTCCGGTCCGGCCTCGACAGCACCAGCGCCACCGCGTCGGCCTTGAACTCGGGCAGGTAGTTCTTCATCACCATCAGGGACATCTCTTCCCCTGGACCTCAAGATCCAGTCTCCAAGGTGTCCACGTTCAAGGGGGAAGGCCCGTACCTCATAAAGTCGGTGTATCCGGCCATCAAGGCACGTCAGGATCTACGACACCACCAGTTCAACCTCAGTAACCGGGATGGACCCTGACCGGTGGGCGCAGGAGAAGCGCCGGAGCCGATTCACCGCAGGCACGCCCGGTGCGATGCGCCTGCGGGCTGACGCCGTGCGCGCGTTGAAGGCGGCGCTGAGTGCGAAGGAGCTGCCGCAGCCGACCTGCCAGGCCACTGCGCCCACGGTACCACGTCGGGGCCTTGGCCTCCGGCCGGGAGAACTAGGCGCGGAGGACGGCGATGAGCAGCAGGTCGAGCAGCCGGTCGAGAACGGCCTCCTGACCTGGCTCGTCCTTGCCGATCTCATCACCGAGCAGCGGGACGAGGGGGCAGTCCCAGGTGTCGTCCGGGAGGACCAGCAGTGCGGGCAGCGCTTCGAGCAGCCGCCGGTTGATCTCTCCCCGCACCTGGTAGGTCCCGGTGAGCATCGTCGTGGGCCCGTCCAGGCTGTCGCCCCAGGTGCGGACGCTCAGGTCCATCGCCTGGGCCCTCGCGCTGTATGGACAGGGCGCGGCGGCGCCCTGATCACGGCCGGTTCGCGGGGCGTCGGCCGTGGCGGACGGGGCCTGTCACACCCGGTGCGGGTTCCGCGGGCGCCCGGTGCGCTCCCGTCGCCTCCAGCGGGGCCGTCGCACTCGGCGGGGCCGTCGTACCCGTCGGACGTGGGAAAATGCGTGTATGGCAGACCCCCAGGTGACCTACGACGACGTGGTCACCGCTCGTGAGCTCCTGGCCGATGTGGCGCTGCGGACCCCGCTGCTCCACTCGCACGCGCTGTCGGCCGCCATCGGCGGCCCGGTCCACCTCAAGTGCGAGAACCTTCAGCGTTCCGGGTCGTTCAAGGTGCGGGGGGCGTATGTCAGGATCGCCGGGCTGACCGAGGCGGAGCGGGAGCGGGGCGTGGTGGCGGCCAGCGCGGGCAACCACGCGCAGGGTGTGGCGCTCGGCTCGGGGCTGGTCGGCATCTCCTCGACGGTCTACATGCCGGAGGGGGCGCCGCTGCCCAAGGTGGCCGCGACCCGCTCCTACGGTGCGGACGTGGTCTTCGCCGGTCACACCGTGGACGCCGCGCTGGCCCAGGCCGTCGAGCACGCCGACCGGACCGGGGCGGTGTTCATCCACCCCTTCGACCACCCCGACGTCATCGCCGGGCAGGGCACGATCGGGCTGGAGATCCTGGAGCAGTTCCCCGAGGTCGGCACGATCGTGATGTCGCTCGGCGGTGGCGGGCTGGCCGCCGGGATCGCGCTCGCGGTCAAGTCGCTCCGGCCCGGTGTGCGGATCGTCGCGGTGCAGGCCGAACGGGCCGCCGCCTATCCGGCCTCGCTCGCGGCGGGGGAGCCGGTCATGGTCCCGCCCGCCTCGACGATGGCCGACGGCATCGCGGTGGGCCGTCCGGGGGCGCTGCCGTTCGAGCTGATCCACTATCTGGTGGACAGCGTCGTCACGGTCACCGAGAGCGAGATCTCCCAGGCGCTGGTGCTCTGCCTCGAACGCGCCAAGCAGGTCGTCGAGCCCGCCGGGGTGGCCGGGGTGGCCGCGATCCTGGCCCATCCGCATCTCTTCGAGCCGCCGGTGGTGGCCGTGCTCTCCGGCGGGAACATCGACCCGTTGCTGCTGACCAAGGTTCTCCGGCGCGGCCTGGCCGCCGCCGGGCGCTATCTGACCCTGCGGGTGCCGTTGCCCGACCGGCCGGGGGCGCTGGCGGGGCTGCTGACCAGGCTGGCGGGTCTGGGCACGAACGTGCTCGACATCGTGCACGGGCGGATCGGCATGCACCTGGGCGAGGTCGAGGTCCAGCTCCAGCTGGAGACCAAGGGGCCCGCCCACTCCGACGAGGTGCTCGAAGCCCTCCGCAGGGAGGGCTACAAGCTCACCTCGGGCTGATCGGCACCGGCCGGTCCGTCATCCGCCGGGTATCCAGAGGTCTGTCACCCGGTGGCCGGTTGTTCCGCCCCGTCACGGGGTGATCCGCCGCACCGTGCCGTCCGGCCGGGCTACCAGGTGGTCGGCTTCTTGGGGGTGAACAGCCAGGCGTTGAAGAGGTCGTCGAGCTGCTTGCCGGAGATCTTCTCGGCCAGCGCCACGAACTCCTCGGTCGTGACGTATCCGTACTTGTGGTCGGCGTTCCACGTCTTCAGCAGCGTGAAGAACGCCGGGTCACCGATCCGCTGCCTGAGCGCGTGCAGTGTCATGCCGCCCCGGGTGTAGACCGAGCTGTTGAACAGGTCTTCGGGCTTGGCCCGGCCGGGAGGGTACTTCCAGATGGCGGCGTCCGCGCCGGCCGAGTAGTGGCTGCGGAAGATCCGCTCGGCGGTGGCGTTGCCCTTGTGCTCCGACCAGAGCCACTCGGCGTAGGTCGCGAACCCCTCGTTGAGCCAGAGGTCCTTCCACCGCGTGATGCTCAGGCTGTCGCCGAACCACTGGTGGGCCAGCTCGTGGGCGATGATGTCGTCTCCGGGCTTGAACCCGCCGTACATGGGCTTGGTCTGGTTCTCCAGGGCGTATCCGGCGGCGAAGTCGTCGATCACGCCGCCGGTGGAGGAGAACGGGTAGGGCCCGAAGACCGTGCTCCAGTAGTCGGTGATCTTGCCGGAGAGCGTGTAGAGGCTGTCGAGGGAGCTCTGGTAGCGCGGGTCCACGGCCGCGACGTTCTTGATCCCCGCGGCGGTCTTGCCCTGGCGCAGCTCGAACTTGCCCAGTGTCACCGTGGCCAGGTAGCTCGCCATCGGGTGGCTCTCCCGCCAGGTGAAGGTCGTCTTGCCCCCGGTGGTGCTCGGCTCGCCGACGAGCTCGCCGTTGGCCAGCACGGTCAGCCCCTCGGGGACGGTGACCTCGAAGTCGTAGCGCGCCTTGTCCGCCGGGTGGTCGTTGCCGGGGAACCAGGTCTTCGCCCCGTTGGGCTCGCAGGCCACGAACGCGCCGTCGGCGGTCGGGATGAACCCGTAGGTGCCGAGGTTGGGGGAGTCTCTGACCGGTTTGGGCTCCCCGGCGTAGGTGACCTTGACGGTGAAGGCCGACTTCTCCGGGATGATCTTGGCGGGGGTCACGATGAGCTCGTTCCCGGACCGCTGGAACTGCGCGGCGGCGTCGTTCACCGTGACCTGGCCGACCTTGAAGCCCGACAGGTCCAGGTTGAACCTGGCCAGGTCCTGGGTGGCCTTCGCCTCGATCCCGGCGACGCCGGACAGGTGCCTGGTGTCCGGCCTGTAGTCGAGTTTGAGCCGGTAGCGGTCGACGTCGTAGCCGCCGTTGCCGTCGGTGGGGAAGTCGGGGTCGCCGATTCCGGGGGCGCCGATCCTGCCCGCGTGGCGCTGGGCGGAGTCGGCGGCACCGGGGGAGGCGCCGTCCGCGACGACCGAGGTGGGCCCGCTCTCCCCCCTCGACGCCGAGCACCCGACGGTGCCGAGTGTCCCCACGAGCACTGCGGTTGCCGCGATTGCCAGCCGACCGGACGCCATGATCGCAAATCCCCTTCCCGAGCCCGGTCGGGCCGGGCCGCCTTGAATCGCACACTACGCGAGCGGAGCGGGGGATCTTCGAGGTTCAGGCATCTACCACCAGAGTCTTGGCCACCATGTCGTGGATGGCCTGCTTGTTCCTGGTGAAGAGGATGAACGCGAGGTTGATCCAGCCCAGACAGCACGTGGCGTAGAGCACCCACGCCACCAGCTCGCGGATCGCGGCCTGTCCGACGCCGACCTTGCGCCCGCTGACGTCGACCACCCGCAGGCCGAACAGTTTCTTGCCCAGCGTCTGCCCGTTCCAGAAGGCGGTCAGCAGCCAGTAGTACAGAAAGCCGATCAAGGAGGCCAGCAGGGTGTGCTGGACGGGGATCTGCACGAAGACGTTCTTGTCGGGGTTCCACGCGGTGGTGACCGTGCTGTAGGTGAAGGGCGAGGAGATGATCCCGACGATGACGATGTCCAGGATTCCCGCGAACAGGCGGCGCCAGCGCCCGCCGAGCCTGATGGGCGGCCCGGCCTCTCTCCCCCGGTCGGGTGGCGGGGGAGACCAGGGGAAAGAGGATGAGTCGTCTGGTGTCGGTGATCCCGCGTCGTCCGGTGATGATGATCCCATAAGGTGTAGATCACCACACATCGGCCATTGCAAAGCCAAGGGCCGTTACAGGTTGCCCCTGAGGTCCTGCTCGCGCTCGATCGCCTCGAACAGGGCCTTGAAGTTGCCCTTGCCGAAGCCGAGCGATCCGTGCCGCTCGATCAGCTCGAAGAACACCGTCGGGCGGTCCTGCACCGGCTTGGTGAAGATCTGCAGCAGGTAGCCGTCCTCGTCCCTGTCGACCAGGATCCTGCGCTTCTTCAGCTCCTCGATCGGAGCCCGGACCTGGCCGATGCGGGCGCGCAGCTCCGGGTCGTCGTAGTAGGAGTCGGGGGTGTCGAGGAACCGCACCCCGGCCGCGCGCATGTGGTCGACGGTGGAGAGGATGTCGTTGGTGGCCAGCGCGACATGCTGCACGCCGGGGCCGCCGTAGAACTCCAGATACTCGTCGATCTGCGACCTCTTCTTGGAGATCGCCGGCTCGTTCAACGGGAACTTCACCTTGCGGCTGCCGTCGGCGACCACCTTGGACATCAGCGCCGAGTACTCGGTGGCGATGTCGTCGCCGACGAACTCCGCCATGTTGGTGAAGCCCATGACCCGCCGGTAGAACTCCACCCACTCGTCCATCCTGCCGAGCTCGACGTTGCCGACGCAGTGGTCGATCGCCTGGAACAGGCGGCCGTTCCTCACGTCGGGGGCCGGCAGGAGGGGCTCGGCCGCGATGTAGCCGGGCAGGTAGGGGCCGCTGTAGTTGGACCGGTCGACCAGGGTGTGCCGGGTCTCGCCGTAGGTGGCGATCGCCGCGAGCACGACCTTGCCGTGATCGTCCTCCAATGTGTACGGCTCGGCGAGGCCCCTGGCGCCCCGGGCCAGCGCGCCGCTGTAGGCCGCCTCCACGTCCGGGACCTCGATGGCCAGGTCGATCACGCCGTCGCCGTGCTCGGCCACATGGCGGGCCACGGCGGTGCCGGGCCGTACCGAGCCGCGTAGTTCGAACCGGGCGCCGCCGGAGGTGAGCACGTAGGCGACCTCGTCGCGGCTGCCGGTCTCCGGACCCCGGTAGGCCACCAGCCGCATACCGAAGGCACTGGAGTAGTAGTGGGCGGCCTGCTTGGCGTTGCCCACGGCGAAGACCACGGCGTCCATGCCGTTCACGGGAAAGATGTCGCTCATGCGGACACTGTCCGTTTTAACGCACTGGTTGTGCAACAGTTGTGTTAATTGGTGGACAATCTGTCCACCGAGTCGCACCTGTCGCCGGAGAACCTGTACACCATGACGATTGATCAACTCGACGCCCGGCTCATCGCCCTGCTCGCCGAAGAGCCCAAACTCGGGGTGCTGGAGTGTTCCCGGCGGCTCGGTGTGGCCCGGGGGACCGTACAGGCCCGCCTCGACCGGCTGGCGGCCAGGGGAGTGATCACCGGGTTCGGCCCCGACGTCGACCCCGCGGCGCTCGGCTACGACGTGACCGCGTTCGTCACCCTGCAGATCCGCCAGGTCAGCGGGCACGTCCCGGTCGCCGACCAGCTCGCGGCCATCCCCGAGGTCCTGGAGGTGCACACGATCACCGGCGGCGACGACATGCACTGCCGGGTGGTGGCGCGCAGCAACACCGATCTGCAGCGGGTCATCGACCTGATCGTCGAGGTCCACGGTGTGGTCAGGACCTCGACGGTCATCGCCTTGGACACACCTGTGCCATATCGGGTCCTTCCCTTGGTGGCCGACGTGCCGCGCGGGGGGAAGAGCTAGCCGTACTATCCCAAGCAGGGTTCAGACACCGTTATGCATCGTTTACCCTTACGGTTCCGCGCGGCCGACGGGGGTCGGCTCCGGACTGGACGGGGGATCACGTGCTCAAGGGCGGCGGGAAGGACAGGCCCAGGAGGAGACTCCTGCGGATCGTGCTCATCGTCTTCGGCGTCCTCGTCGTCTCCGCGGTCGGCGCTCTCGCCGCGGTGTGGGCCATGACGCCGATCCCCGACACCACGCAGCCCAGGGCCACCGCGCAGGGCTCGGTGATCTACTACCGTGACGGCAGGACCGTGCTGGCCAGGCAGGGGGTGAACCGTAAGAACGTCTCCCTGGAGCAGATTCCGCGCGACGTCAGGAACGCGGTCATCGCCGCGGAGAACCGCTCGTTCTACGAGGACAAGGGCGTGTCCATCAAGGGGACCTTCCGCGCCATGTGGTCCACCCTCACCGGCCGGCAGCTCCAGGGCGGCTCGACGATCACCCAGCAGATGGTCCGCAACTACTACAGCGGCCTCAGCCAGGAGCGCTCCATCGTCCGCAAGCTCAAGGAGGTCATGATCTCCTTGAAGGTGGACCAGTCGAAGTCGAAGGACTGGGTGCTGGAGCAGTACCTCAACACGATCTACTTCGGCCGGGGGGCCGACGGGATCCAGGCCGCGGCCGACGCCTACTTCCGCAAGGACGTCAGCGAACTGACCCTCGCCGAGGGCGCCTACCTCGCCGCGGTGATCCAGCAGCCGTCCCGGTTCGCCAGCCCCGAGGGCGCCGACCTGGACGCGGCCAGGGCGCGCTGGCGGTCGGTGATCGACGGCATGGTGCAGACCGGGACCGCCACCGCCGAGCAGGCCGCGGCCACCGTGTTCCCCGAGCTCAGGAAGTCCAAGCCGGTCTTCGTGCCCAAGGGGCAGGAGGGGTACATGCTCGACCAGGTGGCGGCCGAGCTCAAGCGCAGGGGATACACCGACGAGGTCATCAACCAGGGCGGGCTGAAGATCGTCTCCACCTTCGACAAGAGCCTGATGGCCGCGGCCGAACGGGCCGTCACCTCGGTGCTGCCCGAGAACACCCCGGCGAAGGTCCGCACCGGCCTCGCCGCCGTGGACCCCGCGACCGGCGAGGTGCTCGCCTTCTACGGCGGTCGCGACTGGCGCACCCAGCCCTACGACAACTCCTTCGGCGCCAAGGTCCAGGCCGGATCCACCTTCAAGGCGTACACGCTGGCCGCCGCCCTGGACGCGGGGTTCGGCCTCGAAACGCGGGTGGACGGCAACTCCCCGCTCCGGCTCACCTCGACCGACAAGGGCATCCCCAACTCCGACGACTACTCCTACGGCCAGATCAACCTCGTCAAGGCGACCCAGAGCTCGGTCAACACCGCGTTCGTGGACCTGGGTCAGAAGATCGGCCTGCACCGGATCGTCGAGACCGCGGAGAAGGCGGGCATCCCCGCCGACCAGCTCGTCCCGCACCGGTCGGCCGCCACGCTCCCGCTGGGGGTGGCGTCGGTGAGCGCCGTGCAGAACGCCTCCGGCTTCGCCACGTTCGCCGCGGGGGGCGTCCACCGCGAGGCCCACGTGATCCGCTCGATCACCGACGTCGACGGCAAGGTCACCAAGATCGACACCAAGGGCAGGCGGGCCTTCGACGAGCAGGCCGCCACCGACGCCACCTACGCGCTGACCCAGGTCGTCACCGCCGGCACCGGGTCGGCCGCCCGCCTCTACGACCGCCCGGTGGCCGGCAAGACCGGCACCACCGACAAGTCCGCGTCCGTGTGGTTCGCGGGGTTCACTCCGCAGCTGGCGGCGGCGGTCGACATGTTCCGCGACGACAACAAGCCGGTGGTCGTGGACGGCAGCGCCCTGTACGGCGGGACCTACCCCGCCCAGATCTGGCGCGCCTTCATGACCGAGGCGATGGCCGGCAAGACGGTCAAGGAGTTCGGCGAGCCGTCCAACTACGGCTACTCCACCTCCTACGGCGGCACCTACAACTCCGGCCCCCAGGACGACGACACCGACGACGGCGACCGTGACCGCACCCTCCCGCCCACCCGGCGCCCGGACGAGACGACCGCTCCCGTTCCCGACCAGACCTCCACCCCGGACGGCGCGGGCACCGGAACCGGCGACGGCGCGGGCACCGGGAACGGCGATGAGAACGGCCCCGGCCCCGGCGCGGGCGACGGCGGCACGGACAGTCCGGGGAGCGGTACCGGCCCGGCGGGCGGCGACCCGGACGGCGGGGCCAACGGCGCCGACCAGGCTCCGTCTCCCGGCAACGTCCCCCAGAACCGTCCAGGCCGCTGACACCTTTCAGACACCCGGACGTCTTCTCGCGGGAGACAGGTCCCGGATTTTCGCGGGGGACAGGTCCCGGACGCCTCGGGGACGATCAGGACGACGCCAGTTCGGCGCGCAGGGCGGCGGGGGTGGTGACCGGCAGCCCGCAGGTGAACCCCCGGCACACGTAGGCCGCCGGGCCGCCTCCCACCAGGCCGCGGCCCTCAAGCAGGGGAGCCCCGGCGGCGCCCGGCTCGCCGAGCGCGACGACCAGGCCGGGGGCCGGCGACAGCAGGGCGGCCCGGTGCAGCGCCGAGGTCGCCGGATCGCCGGACGCCCCCACGATCGCCACCTCCAGCGGCCCGGAGACGGCGGCCTGGGCCGCCGCGAGCCCCCACCCGGCGAACCGCGCGTGCTTGCCCGCCAGGACGGACACCGTGCCGAGGGCCGCCTCGGCCGCCTCCCGATGCCTGGCCGAGCCGGTCAGGGCGGCGTAGGACAGCAGGGCCCCGGCGGCGGCGAACTGGCCGGAGGGGGTCGCGTTGTCGGTCGGGTCCTGCGGGCGCTGGAACAGCCGCTCGGCGTCGTCCGCGGTGTCGAAGAACCCGCCGGAGCCGTCGGCGAACCGGTCGAGCACCGTGTCCAGCAACGCCCCGGCCCGGTGGAACCAGCGCACCTCCCCGGTCACGCCGTACAGGGAGAGCAACCCCTCGGCCAGGTCGGCGTAGTCCTCCAGCACCCCGGCGTTGCCCCCGGCCCGGCCGTCGCGCGACGTGCGCAGCAGCCGGCCGCCGTCCAGGTGGACCTCGTCCAGCAGTACGGCCGCCGCCCGCGCCGCCTCCACCAGGTCGGGCCGGTCGAACAGCGCCCCGGTCTCGGCGAGGGCGGCAATGGCCAGGCCGTTCCAGGCGGCCACCACCTTGTCGTCCCTGCCGGGCCGTACCCGGTGGCCCCGTACGGCCAGCAGGGCGGCGCGCACCCGGGCGAACCGCTCGGCGTCGTCGGGGTCGGACAGCAGCTGGAGCACCGAGGTTCCGTGCTCGAACGTGCCGGTCACCTCGAACAGGGCGGTCGCCCAGACGCCGTCCTCCTCCCCCAGAACCCGGTGGATCTCCTCGGGGGTCCAGACGTAGAACCTGCCCTCCACCCCCTCGCTATCGGCGTCCAGGGCGGAGGCGAAGCCGCCCTCGGGGGTGCGCATCTCGGCCAGCAGCCAGTCGGCGGTCTCCAGCGCCACCCGCCTGGCCAGGGGCGAGCCGGTCGAGCGCCACCAGTGCGCGTAGACCCGCAGCAGCAGCGCGTTGTCGTAGAGCATCTTCTCGAAATGCGGCACCACCCAGTCGGCGTCCACGCTGTAGCGGGCGAAGCCGCCGCCGAGCTGGTCGTAGATCCCGCCCCTGGCCATGGCCTCCAGCGTCCGCTCCGCCATCGCCATCGCCGTGCCCGTTCCCTCACCGGTGGTGGCGGTTCCGCTCCCGGAGGCCGCGCCGTACCTCAGCAGGAACTCCAGCACCATCGACGGCGGGAACTTCGGCGCGCCGCCGAACCCGCCGCGCTCCGGGTCGAAGGACCGGTTCAGGTTCTCGACGGCCTGGGCCAGTGTGGCGGTGGTGGGCAGCGGGCCGGCGGGCAGCGCGGTCCGCTCGTTCAGCGCCTCCACGATCTTCGACCCCTGTTCGAGCACCGCGGCCCGGTCACCGGTCCAGGCGTTCGACACGCCGGCCAGCAGCCGCTGGAAGTGCGGCTTGGGGAAGTAGGTTCCGGTGTAGAAGGGGTGTCCCCCAGGGGTGGCGAAGACCGTCATCGGCCATCCGCCCTGACCGGTCATGGCCTGGGTGGCCGCCATGTAGACCGCGTCCACGTCCGGCCGCTCCTCGCGGTCCACCTTCACGTTGACGAAACGCTCGTTCATCGTCGCGGCGACGGCCTCGTCCTCGAACGACTCGTGCGCCATCACGTGGCACCAGTGGCAGGCCGAGTAGCCGACGCTGATCAGCAGCGGCACATCGCGCCGTACGGCCTCGGCGAAGGCATCCTCGCCCCACTCGAACCACTCGACGGGATTGTCCGCGTGCTGCAGCAGGTAGGGACTCGTCGCGTCCTTCAAGCGGTTCATGGGACCTCTTCCGCGTACGCGATGCGTACGTTCTCCTCGCGTGACGCGCGCAGAGGCCGCGCCACGGCTCCACCCGAGCGGTCCCTCCCACACTAGACCGGGAGCCAGGTGGCGCCACGAGCCCGCGGGCGGCGCCGGAACCGGGGGGCGAGGTTCGACGGCGGGAAGGCGGTGAGCGTCCGGCGGGGGAGGCGGGGGTCCGGTAGACCCCCGCCTCCCCGTCTCAGCCCTGCTCTCCCGTCTCAGCCTTGGGCGCCGCCCGCTCGCAGGACGGTCCCTGTCCGTTCGCGGGGTGTCACGGCCTCAGCACCGTCCTCTCGGGCGTGCCCGGGTGGCGAGGTCGATGCGGGCGGCGGTGCCGTCCACCCAGACCACCCGCGTGCCCCCGGCCGCCGCGAACTCGCCCTGTTCACCCCGGTTGCATGTGACTCGAACCGGTGTGCCGCCATTTATCAGTATCTGAGTGATTTTGGGGAGGTTCTCGTTGATGGGTATGGACAGGTCGGGGAAGGCGCTGTAGGTGACGGCCGTGTCCGTGGCGTCCATGTCCATGAGGTCTTGCGCGGACGCGTCATCGGGGGAGAGCACCGTCGGAGCGCCGCCGTCCGGGGTCGCGCGCATGATGCCCTGCCCGCCGTCCCGCTGGGCGTCCTGCAGCCAGACCAGGTGGGAGCCGGTCAGCACGGGGCCGGACACGAGACCGACCACGTTGGGCGGGCTCTGCGGGGCGGGCAGCTCGGTCTCCCGTCCCGAGGCGAGGTCGCGGGTGGCGATCAGCATGTGACCCGGGTCCTCCTTGACGTAGGCGATCCGGCCGTTCCGCATCGTCGCCGCCGAACTGGACACCTCCGGCTGGGGGGTCAGGTTGACCGGGGCGGCGTCGCCCTTCCGCACCCACACGTCCGAGGTACGCGTCGCGGGATCCCAGAGCGAGTAGGCGACCGTGTCGCCCTCCACCGCCAGGGTGAGGACGGGGTTGTCACCCTCGTACACCAGCTTGGGAGGTTGTGAGCGGTCCAGCGGCCGGCTCCACACCTGAATCTTCCACGTGGTGCCGATTTCGGTGTAGGTGGCCCACACCGCGGTTCTGCCGTCCGTGGCCGGGCTGTAGGAGTAGCGCTCCTCCGGCCCGGAGATCCGCTCGGCCCTGCCCCCGCTCACCCGGCCCGCGTACACGGCTGGAGGCGCGGACGGAGTTGAGTTGGTGATCACGTAGTGGTCACCGGCCGCGGCCGGCCGGGCGCCGGGGTTGGCGATGTCGCGGAGCAGGGTGTCATGGTCGGTGGGGATGCGATGCTCCCAGCCGGCCCTGATGCCGTGGACGTCGAAGGCGTGGGCGATCGTCAGCAGTTCCTTGACGCCGAGCCGCATCCGCGCGGCGGCCGCGAGCACCGCCCGCCGGCCGTCGGTGAAGTCGTCGAGCGGGGTCATGTACTCCGACAGCGCCTTGAGGATGATCCTGTCGGCCGTGGGGCCCAGCTTCTCGCGGATGTCCCACAGGGCGCCACTGAAGATCGTTGAGTTCAGATGGACGCCCGCGCCGTCGATGCGGCCGGTGGCGCCCACGTAGTCGGCGGGCGCGGTACGACCGTCGTTGAGGTCGCGGATCGCGCACTGCCGGGGTGGCGCGGTGCGGCAGAACGTCTCCCCCAGCAGGCCGGCGTCGGGGTCGGTGAGGTCGATCCCCTCGACCTCGGCCTGGATGGCGTTGCCGAAGTAGTCGGCCAGTCCCTCGTTCATCGCACCGGACTGGCCGAAGTACACCAGGTTGGCGGTGTGCTCGACCACGCCGTGGGTCATCTCGTGGCCCACCACGTCGAGCGCCGAGGCCAGGGAGTAGTGATCGGGCCCGCCTCCGCCGTACACCATCTTGGTGCCGTCCCAGAAGGCGTTGACGAAGGGCTGCCCGAAGACGGTGACGTTGACGACCGACCCGATCGAGCCGCCCTTGCCGTCGAGCCCGTTCCGGCCCAGCCGCCGGTAGTACTCGTAGACCTGGCCCGCGCCCCAGTGCGCGTCCACCGCGCCCACCTCGGCGGCCTTACCGGTGAAGGCGGGGGTGTCGGAGGCGGCGAGAGGGGTGTCGGGCGGGAGGGAGCCGAGGAAGTCGAAGACGTTACGTCCCTGGGCGTCGTAGGTGAGGACCTCTCCCGTGGTGCCGTTCCACATCGCCCGCGCGCGGTCGCGCAGCTCGTACTTCCCGTCGGCCCGCTGATAGGCGTTCAGCGGGACCGTCTTACCCCTGACCGTCGTGCCCGAGGTGACGAGGGCGCCCTCGGCCGCGGAGTGGATCCGGGAGGAGGAGAACAGCGGGGCGCCGGTCCCGGCGTTGACGTAGACGTCGGTGAGCAGCGGCCGCCGTCTCCGCGTGTCCAGCCCGTTGACGGTGACCTGCCAGGCCAGGACGCCCTTGCCGACCGGGACGACGACGAGCCCGCCGGACTTCGCGGTGAGATCCCTCCCGTCGACGCCCTGGTCGATCACCCGGGAACGCGCGACCTCCAGCGCGAGCCGTTCGGGAAACCTCGGGGTGGTCGGGACGCTCAGCTTGGTGAGGAACCGGCCGCCCGCTCCGGTGACCCTGTGGGCGTCGCCGGTCTTGTCCATCCGCACCAGGTAGTGCGCGCCGAACACGCGGACACCCCGGTATCGCTGCTCGAATCGCACGGTTTCGTCGGAACCGTCGCGGACCACGTCGAGTGGTACCAGCTCGGTATCCACATTCTTTATTTTGTACCGTCCGTTGCGGAGATGACTCCGGGCGACGGTGACGGGGTCACCGCTCTTGGGCGCCTCGTCGAGGCCGCTCACGAGAGCGGGGGTATCCGTCCCCGTACGGGTCTCCACCTGGGCTGGAGGCGGATCGGCGGCCTGGGCCGGACTTCCTGTGGCGAGGGAGAACACCACGGTCAGGGTAGCCGCCGTGGCGAGGTGGGCTGGGGGGCGTAACACAAATCCTCCTGACGTCCGAATATCGCCGAGACCGATCAAAAAGGCGATACTCCCGATCTATCAGGGATTTGATAAAAAATCATGACTGTTAGTCAAATTTATTGTGTGATACCTTGATCTCCCCGAAAGGGGAAATTTCTCCTCTGTTGGCACTGGAAGTTCCGCGACCGTATGGCGAATACGGAGAAATATCGCGCCGCTTCAAATGGTGACCGTCCCCGCCTGGTGGTGGAGGCCGGTATCCGGCTGGGCGCGATCACGGTCGGATTGCGCTCCGGGCCATCGCGCAGAGCAGGCCCACACCGTAACCTGAGGCTGTCAAGCCTTCAGGGAAGGTGCTGGGCCTGTGAATGACGGTAGCGCCATGGACCTTCGTCCAGATATGACCATCGGTGAGCGGCTCAAGGTCGCCCGGCGGCGAGCCGGACTCAGTCAGGAAGTCCTCGCCGAGCGGGCCGGGGTTAACGTCGACACCATCCGCAAGCTCGAACAAGGACAACGGCAGTCAGCCCGCATCTCCACCGTCAACGCACTCGCCCATGCCCTTGACCTGGAGACCACCGCGCTTCTCATTGGCGTCCCGGAGCGTGAGGAACGCGACGATCCCAACCTTCTGGCCGTTCGTCGCGCGCTGATTCCTGTTGGCGATTTCACGCCCTCGGTAGACGACTCGGGCGAGGACACCCCTCCCGACGTCGGAGCGCTCCGTAGGTCCGTTGAAGGTGCCTGGGCCGATTATCACCGTGCCGACTTCGCGACCCTCGGCCAGACCTTCCCGCAACTGCTCACCGAGGTGCGTATCGCGACCCACGAGCATTCCAACGGCGCCGCCGCTCAGGCGTACGCCCTGCTGGCCAAAGCTCACCAGCTCGGCGCACACGTACTTGCCCGCAACGGCATGGAAGACCTCGCCCTGCTCAGTCTCGACCGATCGCAGACGGCGGCGCGCGCCACCGACGATCCGCTGTTGCCCGCGATGGTCGCCAACAGCATTGCGTGGATCTTCATGCGGACTGGTCGGCTCGCGGACTCCCAGCAGGTGGCGGTCAGTGTTGCCGACAGTATCGAACCGAAGTTCCGCACCTCTGAGCGGAGCCACATCGCGGCATACGGCGGTCTGTTGCTGTCGGCCGCCGCTGCGGCCGCCAGGCGCGGGCGGTACGACACGGCTCGGGAGCTGCTGAATGTGGCCCGTGCCGCATCTCTACGCATCGGGGATGACTCTACGGACCGCTGGATAACCGTTTTCGGGCCGACCGCTGTAGCTATTCAGTCGGTGCAGCTGGAAAGCGCCGCAGGTGAATGGGGAACCGCGCTCCACTTGGCGAGGAGAGTCCCCATGACAGGCAAGGTTCCCGACTCGTGGAAGGCATGGTTCTTCCTGGACGTGGCACAGGCTCAGGTGGCTACCTACCGTGACAGTGAGGCTGTTGATACTCTCCGCGTGGTTCGTCGCTTTGCGCCTGAATGGCTCCGACATGCGGGACTGGCGAAGGCAGTAATTCGTGAACTGATGGGCCGGGTGAAGCGCCCGCGTGGCGTGGTAGCTCTCGCCGATTTTGTGGGGGTATCCCATTAATCGCATCACATTGCTCTGCCGTGACTAGTGGGTTCCGTCCCTGTCGCGGAATGGTCGGGCTCTTTACGGTCGCCTTCTAGGAAAAGGCGGCCCCGCCAAGGCGATGCAACCGCCAGGACGGGGCCTTGATCGCAAAGGAGGTGCGATCCATGCACGATGGTAGATCCGCAATGCCTGAGTCCGCGACGTCGGTGATCCCCGGATGGCGGGTGATCCTTAGCGACAGGGGCCGGTTCTGGGCCTCGCGCGCCGTGCCGTTCACCCGCCGTCTGAACGGTTCCCGCTCACGCCGCGGTGATCGGTTGCGGGCACTGCGCCGTTGCCCTCTTCACACAGGTCGGCCCGTCAGAGCGGTCCTCTGTCCTTCGGAACCGCGAAGCAGGCTGGAAAAGCTCGCTGTGATCCGCTTGTGGATCAGTGGTGATGGGGGATGCTGGGCTGTGGAGATCGTTTTAGGTTGCAGGGCTTGAGCCGAGCGAATGTGGAGCAGCCGTCTTGACCGACACCCCCTCCGGCCCACCGCCGACGCCCAAGATCGACGCCACCCGGCCGCACCAGGCCCGGATCTGGAACTACTGGGTGGGCGGCAAGGACCACTACCCGATCGACAGGCAGGTCGGCGAGGAGATCGTCGAGGCGTTTCCCGGCATCATCGACGTGGCCCGCCATTCCCGGGCCTTTCTGCGGCGTGTCGTCTCCTACCTGGCCGCGGAGGCCGGTGTCCGGCAGTTCCTGGACATCGGCACCGGACTGCCCACCCACGGCAACACCCACGAGGTCGCCCAGCGGGTGGCGCCGGAGTGCCGCGTCGTCTACGTCGACAACGACCCCCTGGTGCTGGTCCACGCTCAGGCGTTGCTCGTCGGCGGCGGGGAGGGCGCCACCGCCTACGTCGACGCCGATGTGCACGACCCCGGCGCGATCCTGGCCGAGGCCGCCGGGACGTTGGACCTCACCCGGCCCGTCGGGCTGATCCTGCTGGGCGTCATGGGCAACGTCGCCGACGACGACGAGGCGTGTTCGATCGTGCGCCGATTGGTGGACGCGCTGCCCCCGGGCAGTCACCTGGCGCTCAACGACGGCACCGACGTCGTCCACGGTCCGTCGCGGCGGGAGGCCATGCGGATCTATGCCGAGCGGGGCGGCAGTCCGTACGCCGTCCGCACCCCCGAACGGATCGCCCGTTTCTTCGACGGCCTGGAGTTGCTGGAGCCGGGCGTGGTGTCGGTGTCGCGGTGGCGGCCGGAGTGCGGCTCCTTCGGCGTTCCCCCCGAGGTGGACGCCTTCTGCGGCCTGGGACGCAAGAGGTGACGGGGAGGTCCGGGCCGTGTCCGTCGGCGGCGGGACGGGGGTTCGCGCCGTGCTCCGGAGAGGCGAGTGCCGTGCTTCGGAGAGGGCAGGGGGATGTTTACGGGGCGGGAGGTGTGCTGCCGTGGCTTCGGGCGTAGGCTCACTGGGCGTGGATCTCGACTTCGTGTGTGTGCATGCCGGGCGGGCGGCCACCGAGCTGACCCGGCGTGATGTCGCCCGTGCGCTGCTCGCCGTGCCGTCGGGGGTGGCGCTGGTGGCCGTCCCCGATCTGCGGCGGGCGCTGTTGGCGGCGGGTAACCCGCTCTCCTCGCCGTTCTGGGAGTCCGTCAAAAGGACACTCGGCGCGATCGAGTCCGGTCATGCGACGGTGGGTGACGTGCAACGGTGGATGGAGTCCACCGGGACCGAGCCCCTTCTGCTCACCCGGGGCTTCTTCGTCTGGCCCGAGGAGGACGAGCGGGGGCCGATCGCCGAGGAGATGTTCCGGAGGCTGGTCGCCTTCCTGGAGGAACGGGTCGCCGCGGGGGAGGTCGATCCGGACGCGCTCGCGCTGGGGGACGAGGCCGCCAGGGAGACCTACCAGGACCTCCAGGAACACTGGCTCAACAACCCGCTGCCCGACGACGGGCGGGTTCCGGGGAGCGCGGTCAGCGACGAGCAGGACGAGGAGCTGTTCGCGGCCTGGGACGAGGAGGAGGCGTTCGCGCTCAGCGAGCTGCGGCGCATCCTGGCGGGCCTGCCCGCCCCCGACCGGCCCGTCGCCGACCTGCGGGCCGCGTGCTCCCGGCTGCGCGAGGTGCTGGCCGACCCCGGTTACCCGGGCAACGTGCTGCGGGCGTGCGCCGGATACGAGGGGGAGCCGCTGCCGGTCGACGACGAGGAGCTCTGGCTGACCGTCACGGCGGGCATCGCCGGGCCGATCTCGGACCTGCCGGACGACGACGAGACTCCGGAGACGTTCGGGGATCTGGACGGCGAGCTGAGCCACGAGGACGCCGTGCTGGCCGCGCTGTGCGCGATCCACCACGCGGACTGGCTCGCCGTGGTGGCCGCCTTGGCGAGGCGGGGGCCGGGGGTGCTGGCCTCCCCCGAGCGGATCGCCAGGTTCATCGCCGAGTCGGAGGACATCGACGTCCGGATGGACGATCCGGAGGACCTGGACGCGGCCGAGACGCTCTTCAGCTCGGTCACGCCGCTCTGGGCGTGCCTGGGGATCGTGGACAAGAGTGAGGTGCTGACCCCGCTGGGGCGCTGGGGCCTGCCCAAGGCGCTGGAGCGGGCCTGGTCGTGAGGGCCGGCCCGTGCCGGCTCCCGGGGTCAGCCGGCGTTCTTGTGCCTCTCGCGCAGTTCGGCCTCGGAGGGGACCTCGATCTTGGAGATCTGCTTCCTCATCGACTTGACGAGCAGGTAGAGGGCCAGCCCCAGCGCCGCGACGACGAGGAAGCCCAGGAGGCCGGGACTGACGTCGCCGACGGGGGCGGTATCGATGGCAATCACCCCTCAAGTCTGCCACCGCCACCCCGCGCTCCCGTCGGCGGCAGGCGCGTGACACTCCCCGCCCTCACGTCCGTCGCCGCGCGGCCGGGCCGGCGGCGGACGGGTGACCGCCTTTCACCCCTCGGGGCCGCCGCGGCCCCCACGGTCCCTCAGTGGCAGGCGCGTGACACCTCGTCGGCGTGGATGCCGGTGAACAGGTCGTCCTCGGGCAGCTCGATGTCCACCAGCGAGCGGGCCAGATGGTAGTCCTCGGTCGGCCAGACCTCGCGCTGCAGGTCGCGCGGGCAGACGAACCAGAAGCCGTCGGGGTCGACCTGGGTGGCGTGCGCGATCAGCGCCTCGTCGCGGATCTCGAAGTAGTCGCCGCAGGGGACCCGGGTGGTCACCGGCCACTTCTGCGGGCGGTCCTCCCAGCGGGAGATCCAGTCGGCGTAGGGGGAGCCTATGCCGCGGGCGTTCATGGCCTCGTGCAGCGCCTCGAACCGCTCCCTGGAGAAGCTCATGTGGTAGTAGAGCTTGAACGGCTGCCAGGGCTCGCCGGCCTCGGGGTAGCGGTCGGGGTCGCCGGCGGCCTCGAACGCCTCCACCGAGACGCGGTTGGTCATGATGTGGTCGGGGTGCGGGTAGCCGCCGTCGTCGTCGTAGGTGAGCATGACGTGCGGCCTGAACTCGCGCACGGCGGCGACCAGCGGCGCGGAGGCGGCCTGGAGCGGCTGCAGGGCGAAGCACCCGTCGGGCAGCGGTTCGTTCTCGTCCTCGGGGAGGCCGGAGTCCGTGAACCCCATGAAACGCTGTGCCACGCCGAGGATCTCGCGGGCCCGCTCCATCTCCAGGCGCCGGACCTCTCCGATGTTCTCCAGGATGTCGGGCCGGTCCATCTTGGGGTTCAGGACGGAACCGCGCTCCCCTCCGGTGAGGGTACAGACGAGCACGTCCACGCCTTCCGCCACGTAACGTGCCATGGTCGCGGCGCCCTTGCTCGACTCGTCGTCGGGGTGTGCGTGAACGGCCATCAACCTCAGCGGTGCACTCACGGGCTCGGTGTCTCCTCTTCGTCGGTCACGCTCGGATCCCCGCTCGCGTCGCGGACGGCCGGCGTCGCCGTGCCGTCCGATCCGCGTCAGCCGGTGCCGCACCGCTCCCGGGTTGGGCTGGGTCACTCTAAAGAGAGGTTAGTTTCTCTTGGGCGGCCACGAGGGCAAGGCCCCCGCGAGAGACAATTGTCTCGGATAACGCCGAGGTAGTGCAGGGAGATTCCGTCATGGCCACCAGCGAGGCCGAGGGGGGCCGGCAGACCGGTCCCGTGCTCGGTACCCCGGGCGACTTCCCCGACCGTCCGGAGCGCAGGGGGCGGTTCGTCGTGCACGTCGTGATCGCGATCCTCTGCGCGGTGTGCGCGGGAGGGTGGGGCTACGTGATGTGGGCGTCCAAGGGGAACACCCAGGTGATCGACCAGGTCATCGCTTTTGACGCCAGCCGCGGCGATTCTATTCGGATCACCTTCGAAGTGGTCAAGCCGTCGGACCGCGAGGCCGTCTGCCGGCTCCGGGCCATGGATGTCGGCCACGCGGAGGTCGGAAGCCGGGAGGTCGGTATTCCGGCTGGTGAGGGATATGTCCGCCTTACCGAACGGCTAGAGACCAGTGCGCAGGCCACTTCGGGCGACGTCCACTACTGCTATCTCGTATAGTGAGACATTTGGGGAAGCGTTCGAGCGGTTAACTTGTTAGCCTGTCGAAATTCGCACGTCCGCTACCAACGCTGCCAAGTACCAAGCCCCACAGAGGAAGCAAGGAGAATCCGTGGCCGACTCCCACAACGAGAGCGTCACCTGGCTAACTCAGGAGGCGTACGACCGCCTGAAGGCGGAGTTTGAGTACCTCTCGGGGCCCGGGCGCGTCGATATCGCGAAGAAGATCGAGGCCGCTCGCGAAGAGGGCGACCTGAAGGAGAACGGCGGCTACCACGCCGCCAAGGACGAGCAGGGCAAGATGGAGGCCCGCATCTTCCACCTCCGCCAGATCATCGACACCGCCAAGGTCGGTGAACCCCCCCGCACCGAAGGCGTGGTCGGGCCCGGCATGACCGTCACCGTCCGCTTCGAGGGCGACGACGAAGAGGTCGCGTTCCTGCTGGCATCCCGCGAGGAGAGTGGCTCCCCGATCGACGTCTACTCGCCCAGGTCGCCGCTCGGTGCGGCGATCAACGGTAAGAAGATCGGCGAGAAGGCCACCTACACGATGCCGAACGGCCGCTCCAACACGGTCGAGATCCTTGAGGCCGTTCCATACATCGGCAATTGACCTCGTCTGAGCTGGCTGATCCGCCGGGACGGTGTCCCGGCGGATCGTCATGTTCCGGAGCCCGTCATCCACTCTGAGGCCGGTTTGGGTTTTGGGGCGTTTTGAGGAGTTTGCGGACATCGCCGCGTGCTGTACGGCACCCTCGGAGGACCGGGTTCGAGCGGCTGGAAGGGGGACGTGGTGGTCGACGGGCGGACGCGCCTCCTCCGGTTGATCCGTGAGGTCCGCCAAGACCTCTCCCACCGCCCCCGCGCCCCGTACGGTCATCCCGCGCGCACGCGCAGGCCGGCCGTCCCCGTCGTCGCGATCGTCGCCGTCTCCCTGCTGGCCGCCGGGGCGGTGGTCGTCGCCCAGCTGCCCGGCGGGTCCTCCGAGACGGTCGTCCCGCGCACGTCCGCCGCCGAACCGCCCCCGGGGAACCCCCTCCAGGGGCACCTTCAGGGCAGGGTGGCCGCGGTCGAGCCGACAGCCGTCCCAACGGCCCGGGCGGCCTCACCGGCGCCGGTGGCCCCGCTGACCTCGATCCGCAAGCCTCACCTGTTCGTCGTGGCGGACAGGCAGCTGAGCTCGGCCGTGGTGGCCCGGGTCGCCCAGGTGGCCGGGGTGCGGGCGGTGGAGCGCGCCGACGCCGCCGAGGTGGTCCTGGACGGCAAGCGGGTGCAGACGCTGGGGGTCGACCCCTCGACGTTCCGTGCCTTCACCCCCCGGCCCACCGCGCGCTCGGACCGGCTCTGGCGCGACGTCGCCGCCGGCGAGATCGCCGTCTCCTTCGTGCTCGGCAACGACGGCGGCATGTCGCTGGGCAAGACCGTCACCACGGGGAGTCTGTCCCTGCGGGTGGGCGCCTACGCGACGATGGGCATGGGCGCCATCGACGCCGTCGTCTCGCGCCCGACCGCGCGCGCCCTGGGCATCCCCCAGGACAACGCCCTCGTCGTGAGCGCGCCGCGCACCGACTCGGCCAGGCTCCGCCGAACGCTCCTGCGTGTCCTTCCCCGGGGCAGCCAGGTCGTGACCGTCAACCCGGTGCCGGCCGCGCCCCGGCGCACGGCCTGGCCGGCGGGCGCCTTCATGACCGTGCCCCAGATCAGGGCCGCCCTCACCGCGGCGGTCGGCAAGCTCGGCCGTCCCTACGTGTGGGGCGCCGAGGGGCCCGACTTCTTCGACTGCTCGGGTCTGGTCCAGTGGGCCTACGCCCAGGCGGGCGTACAGGTGCCCCGGGTGACGCACCAGCAGTTCGTCTCCGGCCCGCAGATCCCGCTCTCCCAGGCGCAGCCGGGTGATCTGCTGTTCTGGCGGCACGACCCCACCAACCCCGGCTACGTCTCGCATGTGGCGATCTACTGGGGTGACGGCAAGATGCTGCACGCCCCCAGGACGGGGGACGTGGTGAAGATCGTCCCGATCGGCACCCGCAACTTCGCCGGTGCGGTGCGGGTCAGCCCGCAGGTCGCCGCCCGGGTCCGCTGATCGGCCGGCGGGCCGTCGCGCGGGTCCCCTGAGCGGCCTGCGGGGTTGCCGCCGGCAGGTCGCCGTGCGGGTCCGCCCACCGGCCCGCGGGCCGTCGCGCGGGTTCGCGGATCCGGCTACGTGGTCAGCACGGCCATCGGCAGGGGGGCGTAGTCGTCCACCGCCGTCCTGGTGGAGCGCCTGCGGGGTGTCGGCGCCGGTCCGGTCCTCGGGGAGTACGGCGAGCACCCCGTCCATGGCCGGGACCGTCAGGACGGGGTGATGGCCTTACGGAATGAGGGCATGTAATCTCGATTACATGGAAAGCGATGAAACGGTGGAGAAGCTGCGAGGCTGGTTCTCCGGACGGTTGCCCGAGGGGTGGTTCGAAGGCCGGCCGGAGATCGTGCTGGATCGGGAGGAGATCACGGTCGTCGGTCCGCTCGGGGGGCCCGCGCTCGCCGAGGACGTCTCGGAGCTGGAGCGGGCCGCCGCCGTCGAGGGCGGTGTGCAGCGGTTCAGGGAGGAGACCCGGGAGCGGCGTGTCGAGATCGCGCGGGAGGCCGAGCACCGCTTCCGCAGAAAGGTCTCCTGGGGGGTAGTCGTCGGTGGTCGGACGGTGATGTTCACCACACTGTCAGTACCGGTCATGACCCGGCTCCGCCAGTCGGAGCGGCGGGTCCTGGACACCCTGGTGGCGGCCGGGGTGGCCCGCAGCCGCAGTGACGCGCTCGCCTGGTGCGTGCGCCTGGTGGGCACGCACACCGACACCTGGCTGGCCGATTTGCGGGACGCGCTTCAGCATGTCGATCGGGTGCGAGCCTCGGGGCCGGACGTCAGTTCGTGAGCCGGGCCGGGGGAAACGACCGAAAATTGGTCTGAACCTGTCCGGAGATTGGTTTAGACCTCTGTTATTGGTCTGTACCACTGCCGGAGCTGCTTCTTTTAGCCTTACCTCTTTTGGGTACGTCCCCCCGGAACGCTGTGGCCGCTGCCGGCTCAGGCGCCCTTTGACCGGGGCGAGGCCACGGCACGGCCAGGCAGGCCGCGTCAGTGCACTGGTCTACGCCAATTGGATCCAGGGCGGTTTTGTCGTAAATGATGTCCTGGCCCTGAGAAGTGTAAGGAGCCGTAGCAGTGTCCGTTATCGAGGACGTAACCGCCCCCAGCCCCACCACCCACAAGGAGCTGGCCGCATGGGTCAAGGAGATCGCCGAGCTGACCCAGCCCGACCGGATCGAATGGTGTGACGGCTCGGAGATCGAGTGGACGCGCCTGACGAACCTGCTGGTCGAGCAGGGAACGTTCAAGCGTCTTGCCAAGCGGCAGAACAGCTTCTACGCAGCCTCGGACCCGACCGACGTCGCCCGGGTCGAGGATCGGACCTACATCTGTTCCGAGCGCGAGGAGGACGCCGGCCCGACCAACAACTGGATCGCTCCCGCCGAGATGCGCGAGACCTTCGGGGAGCTCTTCAAGGGCTGCATGCGCGGACGCACGATGTACGTCGTGCCGTTCTGCATGGGGCCGCTGGGTGGCGACATCTCCCAGCTCGGTGTGGAGATCACCGACTCGCCCTACGTGGTCGTGTCGATGCGCGTCATGACGCGGATGGGTGAGCGCGCCCTCCGTCTCATCGAGGAGCGCGGCGGCTATGTGAAGGCCGTCCACTCGGTCGGTGCCCCGCTGGAGCCCGGCCAGGCCGACGTGCCGTGGCCGTGCAGCTCCACCAAGTACATCAGCCACTTCCCCGAGAGCCGGGAGATCTGGTCCTACGGATCCGGCTACGGCGGCAACGCGCTGCTCGGCAAGAAGTGCTACGCGCTGCGCATCGCCAGCACGATGGCCCGGGACGAGGGCTGGCTGGCCGAGCACATGCTCATCCTCAAACTCACCCCGCCGTCCGGGGAGACCCGCTACGTCGCGGCGGCCTTCCCCAGCGCGTGCGGCAAGACCAACCTGGCCATGCTCCAGCCCACCATCCCGGGCTGGAAGGTCGAGACGGTCGGTGACGACATCGCCTGGATGCGCTTCGGCGACGACGGCCGCCTGTACGCCATCAACCCCGAGGCCGGCTTCTTCGGCGTGGCGCCCGGCACCGGCGTGTCCACCAACGCCAACGCCATCAAGTCCCTCTGGGGCAACAGCGTCTTCACCAACGTCGCCCTCACCGACGACGGCGACGTGTGGTGGGAGGGGCTCACCGACGAGCCCCCGGCGCACCTGACCGACTGGAAGGGCCGCGACTGGACCCCGGACTGTGACGAGCCCGCCGCGCACCCCAACGCCCGCTTCACGGTGCCCGCCGGGCAGTGCCCGACGATCGCCCCCGAGTGGCAGGACCCCAAGGGTGTGCCGATCTCGGCGATCCTGTTCGGTGGTCGCCGCGCCACCGCCGTCCCCCTGGTGACGGAGTCGCTGAGCTGGGACCACGGGGTCTTCGTCGGGGCCAACATCGCCTCGGAGAAGACCGCGGCGGCCGAGGGCAAGGTCGGCGAGCTGCGCCGCGACCCGTTCGCGATGCTGCCGTTCTGCGGTTACAACATGGGCGACTACTTCGCCCACTGGGTCGGCATCGGCAAGCGGGAGAACGTCCGGCTGCCGCGCATCTACTACGTGAACTGGTTCCGCAAGAACGAGGCCGGAAAGTTCATCTGGCCCGGCTTCGGGGAGAACAGCCGCGTCCTGAAGTGGGTCGTCGAGCGCCTCAACGGTGAGGCGGAGGCGGTTCGCACGCCGATCGGCCTGCTCCCCGCCGAGCTGGACACCGAGGGCCTCGACATCTCCGCCGAGGACCTGCGGACCCTGCTCACCGTGGACGAGGAGATCTGGCGGCAGGAGGCGTCGATGATCCCGGCCTTCTTCGAGACCTTCGGCGACCACTTCCCCCAGGAGCTCTGGGACGAGTACAAGGCTCTGGTCGAGCGCCTGGGCTGAGGGCTCCGGTCCCCGGACGTGCCCCGCGAGGAGTGAATCCCTCGCGGGCGGCCGTCCGGGGCGGACCTGGCAACTTCCGCGCCGCCCCGGACGTCTAACGGTCACGGGGCGGTGCGCCCCGCCTTTCCCCCGGAGGCGGACATGGAACTCCTACTGCTCGTTGTCGCCGTCGTCTTCGCCGCGGCCGTCGGAGCCGCCGCCGTCGCACTCGGTTCCGAGTACCGCAGGGTCCACTCGGCGGGCGCCGGCGGTCAAACCGGCCATCAGGGTGGCGGGCTCGGCACCTATGAGCTCGCCTACCTGTCCGGCGGACCGCGCCGGGTGATCAACACCGCGCTCGCCCTGCTGGTCAGGGCCGGATCCGTCCGGCTGGCGCGGGGCGGCTGGACCAGCCTGGTGAGCGGGGCACCGCAGTCCTCCGAGCCGATCGAGCAGGCGGTCCTGGACGCGCTCGGTTCGCGGGGCGGCTCCTGCCAGGTGGAGGCGGTCCGCCGTACGGTGGCCGACGGCCGGGCCATGAGCGGCCTGCGCCACCGCCTGCTGGGAATGGGCCTGCTGCTCCCCGACGGCGCGTTCACCGAGGCGCGGAGGCTGCACAACCGGCTGCTGGTCGTCACGCTCCTCACCGTCGTCTTCGAACTCGGCGCCGTCCTCGCCGGAGGCTCCTGGGGGACGGCTCGCTGGGCCGCCGTGCTGGTCGCGGGGGTCGCGTCGATCGGCGGCCTGATCACCTACCTCGGCCGGAAGCGGGCCCTGCGGGGAGTGGTGACCAGGGCCGGACACGAGGCGTTGACGTCCGTCAGGGGCATCCACCTGCGCGGCGTCCACCCCGCGGAGGCCGGCCTGGTCCTCGCGGTCGGCATCCCGGTCGCCCTGTACGGCCTGAGCGAGCTGGGGGATCCGGTCCTGGAGGAGGAGCTGAACCGCCAGGCCCAGAGCCAGGGGGCCGCCGGCGGCTCCGGCTGTGCCGGGGGTGCCTGTGGCGGCTCCACCGGTTCGTCCGACGGCGTCTTCTACGGCGGCGACTTCGGTGGGGACTCCGGCGGCGGCTGGGGCGGGGGTGACTCGGGCGGGGACTCGGGCGGCGGGTCGAGCTGCGGGGGCGGATCGGGTTGCGGGGGCGGTTGCGGTGGTGGTTGCGGTGGCGGTTGAGCCGACCCGCCCCGGGATCGGGACTGGCACCGGGATCGGGACCGAGGCCGGTCTCGGCGCCGGGGGCCGGTCGCCGGGGGTCGGCATCGGCTGGCGGCCGGAGATCGACCTGACCGTGGAACGCCTGCCCGGTGTGGACTTCGTCGAGGTGATCGCGGAGAACATACGCCCCGACCGGCTGCCCGAGTCGCTGCGGGTGCTCCGCGCCCGAGGGGTACCGGTGATCCCGCACGGCGTCGGCCTGGGGGTGGGCGGCGCCGAGCCGCCGGACGCGGCCCGGCTGGCGCATCTGGCGGCCTGTGCCCGAGCCCTGGACGCGCCGCTGGTCAGCGAGCACCTCGCCTTCGTGCGCGCGGGCGGCCTGGACTCCGGTCACCTGCTCCCGGTCCCGCGCACCAGGGCGGCGCTCGCGGTCGTCACGGAGAACGTGCGGCGGGCCCAGGGGGCGCTCGACGTCCCGCTCGCCCTGGAGAACGTGGCGGCCCTGTTCGGCTGGCCGGAGGACGAGATGACCGAGGCGCGGTTCCTCGGTGAGCTGGTCGAGGCCACCGGGGTCCGGCTGCTGATCGACGTCGCCAACCTCTACACCAACCAGGTCAACCTGGGGCTGTCGGCCGTCGCCGCGCTGGACGGCCTGCCGCTCTCGCGGCTCGCCTACGTGCACGTGGCGGGGGGCCACCTCCGCCGTGGCCTCTGGCACGACACCCACACAGCCCGCGTCCCCGACGCGGTGCTGGACATCCTGTCCGCGCTCCGCGCCCGGGTCGATCCGCCCGGTGTGCTGCTCGAATGGGACGGCGACTATCCCGGCGACACCGTGCTGGCGGCGGAACTCGGCCGGATCAGGGAGGCGCTGTCCCATGCCTGACCGCGCCGAGGGCTCCGGCCGTGCCTTCGATGCCTCCGATGCCCGCGTGCCCGGTGGAACCGATGTCTCCGATGCCGGCGTGTCCGGCGGAACCGAGGGTTCCGGTGTTCCCGGTGTCGCGGACGGCGCCGCCGGCTCCGTGGACGACGCGCGGGCCGCGCTGGCCAGGGCGCAGGCGGAGCTGCTGACCGCCCTGGTGGCCGGGGGTGAGGCTCCTCCGGGGTTCGACGCGGAACGGTTGCGCATCCAGACGGCCGGCCTGATCGCCAAACGGAGGGGGGCGGTGGCCAGGCTCAGGCCCGACCTGGTCACGCTGCTCGGCGGGGACTTCGCGGCGGAGTTCGACGCCTACGCGCGGGGCCGTCCGCGCCCGCCCGGTGGCTCCCACGCCGACGTCCGTGACTTCGCCGAAGAGCTCAGGGCGACGGGACGGGCGCCGGACAGTCCCGGACCCAGCCACAGCCACAGTCCCGGACCCAGCCCCAGTCCTGGATCCGGAGCCGAACGTGGTCCCGATCCCGAACTCGTGCCGGAGCCGCGTGTCCGGTCTGGCCGGTGGTTCCACCGGTGGTTCCGGTTCCGGTTCCGGGGTGGGGCCCCTCCCTGGGGTTAAGCACGTTTTGACGGGCTGTGCCGGGGATACCCTCTCTGAAGTGGGAGGATTGCGTTGTCTGGATGGGTCGTATCTGACCGTTACGCCGGTGGCGTGCCGGGACAGCGTCGGCTCGCCGTACGAGATCACGCTTGAACTCCACCGGGACGGCGCGCTGTACGGGACCGTGGGGGAGCGGTGCGGCTGGTTGCTGGCCCGGCTGGCCAGGGGGGTCGCCGAGGCCCGCGCCGGTGAGCAGGAGCAGTGGCCCGACCCCGACGACCGTTTTCCCGAGGACGAGGAGCTGTTCGCCTTCCGCTACCGGACGAGGAGGGGGATCGTCAGCGGGGGCGAGTTGCGGTGTCAGCTCCGCACCATCCCGCTCTGGATCCCCGGGCTGCGGGGGCCGGCGGGGGAGTGGCGGCTGGCCAGGCGGGCGTTCCTGGAGGCGTGGGGCGGGGGAGGCGTGGGCATGCGCGCGGTGCTCACCTCGGCTGAGCTGGGAACATTCGTGGACGCGCTCGTCATGGAGGCCGAAGAGTGCCTGGGGGCACAGAAGTCCGGCAACTTACCCAGAACCCCGATAGAGGGGGCGGAGAGGTCCCCGGGGCGACGATAATTGCCTGTCAGCGCCCTTCGGACGGCGGGCGTTGAGGGGAGGGCTCCAATGGGCGTGCGTGATCTCGTCTATCGGCTGTACGAACGGCGGCTGGAGACGAAGCTGTCCCGCCGGCGCGAGATGGTCCCCCGGCATGTCGGCGTCATCGTGGACGGGAACCGGCGCTGGGCGCGTTCAATGGGCCTCGACGACGTCAGCCGGGGACACCGTAAGGGCGCCGACAAGATCTCCGACCTCCTCGGCTGGTGCCGGGAGGCCGGTGTCGAGGTCGTCACCGTGTGGTTACTGTCCAGTGACAACATCAACAGGTCCAAGGACGAGCTGGATCTCCTGATGAAGATCATCGAGGATGTGGTCCAGGAGCTCGTGGCCGACGGATGGCATATCAAACCCATGGGAGCTCTTGATCTCCTGCCCGATCACACGGCCCGTGTCCTGAAAGACGCAAAAGAAGCAACATCACACCGTCCGGGTTTGATTGTGAACGTTGCCGTTGGGTATGGAGGAAGGCGTGAGATCGCTGATGCGGTGCGCTCCCTTCTCCAGGAGCACGCCAGCAAGGGCGCGAGCATCGAAGACCTGGTCGAGGTCCTCGATGTGGAGCACATCGCGGAGCATCTCTACACGCGCGGTCAGCCCGACCCGGATCTGGTCATCCGGACCTCGGGAGAGCAGCGGCTCTCCGGCTTCCTGCTCTGGCAGAGCGCCCACTCCGAGTTCTACTTCTGCGAGGCCTACTGGCCTGACTTCCGCAGGGTCGACTTCTTGCGGGCCCTCCGCTCGTACGCCGCGCGGCATCGACGGTACGGCAACTGAAACGCTCCAGAAACGCCCTCTTCCGGCCAGGCTTGTCCTGTTGGAAGACGGGTATTCAGGACGTACCGTAACAAGTAGGCGGGTGCAGTCCGCCTACTCCGGAGAGGGCCCACCTTTGCGTCACGACCTGCCAAGGAGGGCCGGTTCCCGGTGCCTCCTCGGTGAGTCGCGAGTGTGGGCCCGGGTCCGGTCCGCATCCCAGCTCATGGCAGGGTGCCTCCTAAGGCGCCCGGGGGAGAACGCGTGGCAAACCCTTCGTCCTCACCCACGTCGCCGGCCACCGGCCGGCGTACGTACGTCCTGGACACCTCGGTACTGCTGGCGGATCCAGCGGCGATGAGCCGCTTCGCCGAGCACGAGGTCGTCCTCCCAATCGTCGTCATCACCGAGTTGGAGGGCAAACGCCATCATCCAGAGCTCGGATACTTCGCGCGCAAGGCGCTGAGGTCCCTCGACGACCTGCGGGTGACACACGGACGGCTGGACGAGCCCATGCCGATCGGCGAGGGCACCATCCGGATCGAGCTCAACCACAGCGACCCGTCGATCCTGCCCGTCGGCTTCCGGCTCGGGGACAATGACACCCGCATCCTGACCGTGGCACGCACCCTCGCCGCGGAGGGACACGACGTGGTGCTGGTGTCCAAGGACCTGCCGATGCGGGTCAAGGCCGCCTCGATCGGCCTCGCCGCCGAGGAGTACCTCGCCGAGCTGGCCCCCGTGGAGTCGGGCTGGACGGGCATGGCCGAACTCCAGGTGACCACGGAGGATGTCGAGGCGCTCTTCGAGCACGGCACCGCCGACCTGGCCGAGGCCCGTGACCTGCCCACCCACACCGGGCTGAGACTGCTGTCCAGCCGGGGGTCGGCGCTGGGCCGGGTGCTGCCCGACAAGTCGGTGCGGCTGGTCCGCGGCGACCGGGAGATCTTCGGTCTGCACGGCCGCTCGGCCGAGCAGCGCATCGCGCTCGACCTCCTGATGGACCCCGACGTGGGCATCGTCTCGATGGGCGGACGGGCGGGCACCGGCAAGTCCGCGCTGGCCCTGTGCGCGGGCCTTGAGGCGGTCCTGGAGCGCCGCCAGCACCGCAAGGTCATCGTCTTCCGCCCGCTGTACGCCGTGGGCGGCCAGGACCTGGGCTACCTGCCCGGTTCCGAGAACGAGAAGATGAGCCCGTGGGCGCAGGCCGTCTACGACACCCTGGGCGCGGTCACCACGCCCGAGGTGATCGAGGAGGTCATGGACCGGGGGATGCTTGAGGTGCTCCCGCTCACCCACATCCGTGGCCGCTCCCTGCACGACGCCTTCGTGATCGTGGACGAGGCGCAGTCGCTGGAGCGCGGGGTGCTGCTCACGGTGCTGAGCCGGATCGGCGCCAACTCCCGGGTCGTGCTCACCCACGACATCGCGCAGCGCGACAACCTGCGGGTGGGCAGGCACGACGGCGTGGTCGCGGTGGTGGAGAAGCTCAAGGGCCATCCGCTGTTCGCGCACGTCACGCTGACCCGCTCGGAGCGCTCGCCGATCGCCGCGCTCGTCACCGAGATGCTGGAGGACATCACGCTCTAGTCGTCACGGGGGGAGCCGCACTCCTTCGGCCGCGAGGTTGCGGAACTCGAAGCAGGTGTGCTCCCCCCACGTTTTCGGCGGGCCGGGGAACAGCCGGGTGACCTCGATGCTCCAGATGCTCTCCTGCTTGTTCTGCCGGATGGTGCAGGTGATCTGGGCGAGGCCCTCCCTGGAGATCTCGCCCTCACCCGAGATGATCACGCTCAGCCGGTAGCCCAGATTGCCCGCGGGGTCGTTGCGCTGGGCCTCGTCGTAATATCTGGTGGTCTCGGTGTCGTGGTGGCTGAAGTCGTTGAGCGCGCTGGTCAGGCCCGGCTTCGGCGGCTGCTTGCCGGCCCGGAACAGGGTGTCGACGATGTTCTTGGCCGAGTCGGAGCCCACCGGGATCCTGGCCGGCTCCAGCCGGCCGTCGCGGAGCAGATAGACCGTGACCCACGTGGGGCTGTAGCTGATCACCGGGGGGCCGCCCAGGTCCCGCACCCCGGTCGGCTCGATCCCGCATCCGCCGATCACCGGCACGGCCGTCAGCACGGCCGTCAGCAGGCACGCCAGCCGTCTCATGCCGGGGGCAGCCAGACCGTGAAGAGCGTGCCCGGCTGCTGCGGGCGCACCGAGATCGTGCCGCCGTGCAGGTGCGCGTTGGCCCGGGCGATGGACAGGCCGAGGCCGCTGCCGTCGCCCCGCGCCCCGGCCTTGTAGAAACGGTTGAACACGTGGGGCAGATCGGACGGCGGGATGCCCTTCCCGTGGTCGCGCACCTTCACCTCCAGCCCGTTCGGGGTGCTGCGGGCGGTCACCACGACGGGTGGCTCGCCGTGACGGAGGGCGTTGCCCACCAGGTTCGCCAGGATCACGTCGAACCGCCGGGGGTCCAGGGGGAAGGCGAGTCCCTGCGGCACGTTCACCCTCACCTGCTCCAACCAGCCTCGCACCTCCAGGCAGTCGCAGACCGCGTCGGCGACGTTCACGGTGTCCAGATGGAGCGTGGCCGTGCCCGAGTCGAACCGGCTCGCCTCGATGAGCTGCTCCACCAGGGTACGCAGCCGCTTGATCTCCTTGAGCACCAGCCGTACGGCGGCGGCCGGTTCGCTGGGCAGCCGCTCGGCCTCCTCGTAGAGCATGTCGGTCACCGCGGTCATCGCGGTCAGCGGGGTCCTCAGCTCGTGGGAGACGTCCGCCACGAACCGCCGGGACATCGCCTCCAGCGAGCGCAGCTCGGACACGCTCCGCTCCAGGGCCGCGGCCGTGTCGTTGAACGTCGCGGTGAGCTCGGCCAGCTCGTCCTGGCCCCGCACCGGCAGGCGGGTGTCCAGGTGGCCGGCGCCGAGCGCTCGGGCCGCCGAGCCGAGCTGCCGGACCGGCAGCAGCACACGCCGGGCCGACACCAGGGCCACGGCGAGCGCGATGAACAGCATGATGACCCCCGCCGTGGCCAGCGGCTGCCGCAGGTCGGTCAGGAGCTGCTCCTCCTCGGAGAGGGGGACGAACACGAAGACGTTCATCCCGGTGGGCTGGGCCGTGTGGATGGGCTCGATCCGCCACACCGGGGTGGCGATGATCAGCCACATCCGCCCGTTGAGCCGCTGGCGCTTGACCACCATCCTCGTGGAGGACCCGGCGGCGAGGTCGACGGGGACGTCGCCCATGCTGAAGTCGCCGTCGGGGTAGAGGTAGTCCTCGTAGCGGACCACCACCCCGCCGTTCGGCGTGCGCAGGCTCTTCTGCAGCACGTTGATCTCGGCGTCGGTCGGCGGGCTGTTTCCCGGCCAGACCGCGCCGATGGGCACCCGGATCCCCTCCAGGGTGTCGCGCACGTCGTGGACCGCCACCTGCTCGGTGCGCTCGATCAGACGGCTCTTGACGAGTTCGTAGCCGATCACCGCGACCAGCGAGGAGGCCGCGACGGCGATCAGGGTGAAGGTGATGACCAGACGCGCGCGCAGCCCGGTGTGGATCCGCCTCACGGCGGGCTGAACCGGTAGCCGAATCCGCGGACCGTGTGGATGAACTCGGGCTCGGCGGGCACTGACTCGATCTTTGCGCGGACCCGCTGGACGCAGGCGTCGACCAGCCGGGAGTCGGCGACGTGGGTGTGGTCCCACACGGCCCGCAACAGGTATCTGCGGTTGAGCACCTGGTCGGGGTGGCGGATCAGTTCGAGCAGGAGGCGCAGTTCCGTGGGGGTCAGGTGGACCTCCCTGCCGGCCAGTGAGACCTTCAGTGCCCCCCGGTCGACGACCAGGTCACCGAAGGTGATGCGGTCGGAGACGGCCGACTCGGCCCGGCGCAGGACCGCGCGGATCCGGGCGTCCAGCACCCGGGGCTCGACCGGTTTGATCACGTAGTCGTCGGCCCCCGCCTCCAGGCCCACGACCACGTCGAGGTCGTCTCCCCGGGCGGTGAGCAGGATCACCGGGAGCTGGTCCAGCTTCCGGATGCGCCGGCACACCTCGACCCCGTCGATGCCGGGCAGCATGACGTCCAGGATGGCGATCTCGGGGCGGCGCGTCCGGATGTGGTCGAGCGCCTCCTCGCCGGTGCCGTAGGAGGTCACGGAGTGGCCTTGGCGGCTCAGTGCCAGCTCAAGCCCTATCCGGACCGAGGGGTCGTCTTCAACAAGCAGGATGCCGGCCACCCGGTCATTATTCTTGCAATGTCCGATAGCCCCCGCCACGTCACGAAACTGTGACCTGGGGCAGGCGAGATCCGGACGATGCCCTGCCAGGCTGAGACGGACACCTCCCACGGCACAGGGGCACGTGGGACGAGTCGCCTCGGTCAAAAATGTGACCAAAATCACATTAGTCCACTCAATGGCAGGAAAGAGCATTTAACCAGGCAGTAAGCTGCGGGGAGCCCGATGGAAGCCCTGTGGGACATCGACCAACTCTCCCGTTCGGGTTGCGGACCACCCCCCTGCGCACGGCAAGCTCATAGGTCGTGAGCTCAGGACCGCCGCATGTGAAGGAGCGCCCAGCTCCCCGCCCCCGCCGTACGGCCCGGCAGTCGGACAAGGCCCCGGGCGAGGCCAGGACGCCGGGACGGCTGACCCCCAAACGCGTCGTGATCCTCGGCGTGGTGGCCATCGTCGTGGTGGGCGGCGGAGGTTTCACCGCCTACACCGCGATCCAGAACGCCTCGGCCCCGCCTCAGTCCCCGCTGGCCCTGGACGACATGGCCAGGATGTTCGGCGGCGGCGACCCGTTCGCGCCCGACCCCGGCAGCGACGTGCTGAAGGCCCAGGCCGCCCAGGCGTTCAAGGCCGACCGGCTGAAGGCCCGGCGCGACGACCGCGACCCGCTGGACCCGATCGAGATCCCCAAGGAGGCGCCCGGCGGAGGCGGCTTCAACCCCAAGGCGCTTCCACCGGGAAGCGCCAACCCCACGGGCAACAGGGCGCTGGGCAAGCAGATGCTTGAGGCGCGTGGCTGGGGCGACCAGTGGAGCTGCCTGGAGAGGCTCTGGATGAAGGAGAGCGGCTGGAACGAGCGGGCGATGAACCGCTACAGCGGCGCCTACGGCATCCCCCAGTCGCTCCCCGGCCACAAGATGGCCAGCGCCGGCAGCGACTGGCAGACCAATGCGGCAACCCAGATCGAATGGGGACTCGGCTACATCAAGGGCCGTTACGGCACGCCTTGTGGTGCTTGGGGCCATTCCCAGGCCAAGGGCTGGTACTGAGACACCAGGAGTCGGCAAGTCTGACCGTCTCCGGCGCGCGGGCATCGCACGCTTGGCCGTATGGATGTGAAGGTCAGCGTCGTAGTGCCGGTGTACAACCCCGGTGATACCGCCGACGCGTGTATCCGTTCGGTGCTGGAACAGTCGATGGACCCGGAGGAGTACGAGATCGTCTTCGCCGACGACGGGTCGGACGACGGGATCCGGCAGCGCCTCGACGCCGTCGCCGCGGTCCGGTCGAACGTGCGCGTTCTCCACCTGGGGCGGACCGGTTCGCCGATGCGGGGCCGCAACGTCGCCATGGCGGTCGCCAGGGGCGAGTACGTGTATCTGCTCGACCAGGCCGACCGGCTGGAGCGGGTCGCCCTGGAGCGGATGTACGCCCGCGCGGTGGAGGCCGACGCGGACATCCTCATCGGGCGGCTGGTCGACGGCCAGTCGCCCCCCTCCAAGGCCTTCGACCGCAACCGGGAACGCGCCGACCTCCTTGAGGACCGGCTGCTCACCCTGCTGACACCGCACAAGCTCTACCGCAGGGCGTTCCTGGACCGCGAGGCGCTGGCCTTCGCCGACCCCGGCGGGATCCTGGCCGAGCAGACCTTCGCGGTACGGGCCTACCTGCGGGCCAAGGTCGTCGCCGTCCTCGCCGACGAGGTCTGCTGCCACCTCGGGGGGCGGCCGGAGCCGCCGGGCGACCCCTACGTGCACGGGGCCGAGTTACGCGAACTCCTCGACGTCATCGACTACGAGGTCCCCAAGGGGGGCCGGCGCGACCGGATGTACGCGCACTTCTTCCGCACCGCGGTGCTGCGCCGGCTCACCGGAGGCGCGTTCGTGCTCTCCTCGAAGGACCGCGCCGCCACCTTCACCACCCTGCGGGAACTGGTCGTCCAGCGATTTCCCCCCGGGCTCGACCACTACCTGCCCGTGCACCTGCGCGCCCGCGCGGCGCTGCTCCGCGCCGGCCGGCTCGACCAGCTTCTCGTACTGGCCCAGGTCATGCGCGGCACCCGGCTCCAGGCCGACCTCAGGGAGGTGCTCTGGGAGGACGGCGCGTTCGTCATGGGGCTCGGTGTGGAGATCGTGCGGGCCGGAGGCGAGCCGGTGCGCTTCGTCCCGCACGGCGAGGACGGCCTGATGTGGGAGCCGCCGATCCCCCTCGACGGGCTCACCCTCTCCCCCGAGCAGATCGACGTCACCCACGCCGCGGCCCGCGCCCGCTTCGAGGTCTACGCCAGGCACGAGGAGACCGGGCTCATCTACTTTCTCCCGGTGACCTGCTCGATGACGCGCAGCCGGTACCGGAACGGGATCAGGCTCCAGGTCACCGGCGCCGCCCGGCTCGACGCGGCCACCGCGGCCCTGGGCCACCCCCTGCCCGCCGGGCTGTGGGAGATCCACGTGCGGATGTACTGCGGAGGCCACCAGGCCAGGGCCCGGGTGACCGGATCCCCGCTGAACTGCACGGGGACGCTGGCCAACTACTCCCAGCGGCTGATCGTCCCGTGGTGGTCCGACCGGGGCGAGCTGGGCGTCTGCGTGGAACCCCGCTCGTTCACCGAGTCGATCGTCCTGGTCTCCCCGGGGGCGACGGTCACCCCGCAGCCCGACCACGTCTTCGTCGTGGTGCCCGTGCCGTACGTGCCGCCCAGCGGCGGCCCGCCCGCCGAGCTGGTCCTGCGCCGGGCCGCGCGGGGAGAGCACGAGATCTGCGCGCCCGCGCTGATCGAGCCCGGGGTGCCCGGACAGCACGCCGGACGGCTGATCGCCAAGTTCCCGACCCGGCGGATCTACCGCGAGGGCTTCCTCGCCCCCGGCGACTGGAGGCCGTTCCTGCGGGTGGACAACCGGGAGGCCGGGCTCCGCTTCAAGGTCGTGGTCGGCCCCGGCGGCCGGGTGGAGATCCGCGCGGCCGGCGCCGCCCTGCGGCCCGCGCCCCGCTACCCCGTGCTGAAGCGCGTCGCGCTGCGGATCCCCTGGATGCGGAACATGGTCCGGGTCACCCGGACCGTGCGGCGGCGCTACCTGCCGAGCTGACCCCCTCCCAGGTCACCCGCCGAGCCGGTGGAGCCGGAGGGCGAGCTGGACCTCCAGGGCGCGCTCCGGAGCCTGCCAGCCGTCGTCCAGCAGCCGGGCGACCCGGTCCAGCCGCTGGGTGACGGTGTTGACGTGGATGTGCAGGGCCTCGGCCGTACGGGAGAGTGAGGCGCCCGTGCCGAAGTAGGTGGTCAGCGTGTGCACCAGGGCGGTGCCCCTGCGGGCGTCGTAGTCGATCACCGGGCCTATCGTCGAGCCGATGAACGCCCCGATGTCGCGCCCCTCGCCGACGAGCAGCCCGACGAAGCCCAGCTCGGCGGCGCTCGCGCCCTCCCCGGCCCGGCCCAGGGCCAGCAGGGCGTCGGCGCAGCGCCGCGCCTCCCGGTGGGCCGAGGCGACCTCGGTGGGACCGCGCACCGGGCCACTGGCCCCCGCGGTGGCCGGATGACCGAGGGAGGCGCCCAGCTCGGCCGCCACCCGCCGGGCCAGCCCGCCGGGCTCGTCGCCGGGCAGCAGCAGCACCACCTCGTCCCCGCGCTGGGCGGCGAGACCGTGGCTCAGCGCGGCCTGTGAGGAGGCCCAGAACCCGGCCCGCTCGCGCGGGCCGTCGTGGCGGACCACGACCACCACGTGGCCGGCCTCCAGATCCACCCCGACCCGCCGGGCCCGCCGGCCCAGGCCGTTCAGATCGGGCCGGGAGATCAGGTCGTCCAGCAGCTCGTCCCTGACCCGCCCCTCGGCCTCGGCCACGGTACGTCGGAACAGCGTCAGGAGCGCGGTGACCAGCGCGGCCCGTTCGAGGATGGGCTGGTCGGCGTCGGCCACCCTGCCCTCGGTCCGCAGCACGAGCGTGCAGAGCGGCTCGCCGCCCACGTCCACCGACGCGACCAGCAGGTTCCCCCTCCTGACGGTACGGGCCGGCGTCCGGGAGGACCGCGCCGCCTCCGCGATCACGGCGGCGGCGGTCTGCCACCCCGTCTCCCCGGCCTCGTCCAGCTCGCCCACCTCTCCGGCGATCGGCCGTCCGGCGTCGTCCAGCACGACCAGCGAGCCGCCGAGCACCTCGGTGACCACGGCGGCGACGTCCTCGACCCCGCCGCCGCGCAGCACCAGCCCGGCCATCCGGTCGTGCGCGAGCGCCGCCCGTTCCACGGCCCCGCTGTGCGCACCGATCCGCCGGTTGGCCTCGCTGAGCTCCTCCATCGCCTTCCCGGTCTCCTGCAGCAGCCGGGCGTTGTCGATCGCCACCGCCGCGTGCGCCGCCAGCGAGCCGAGCAGCACCACCTCGTCCTGGGTGAACGGCCGTACGCTCCGGTCGGCCGCGAACAGCACCCCGATGACCCGGGTACCGAGTTTGAGCGGCACGCCCAGGATGGCGACCAGGCCCTCCTCCCGCACCGCGTCGTCGATATCCGTCTTGTGGCGGAAACGCGCGTCGGCGAAGTAGTCGGCCGTCGTGTACGGCGTGGCGGTCTGGGCCACCAGCCCGCCGAGGCCGGAGCCCATGGCCAGCCGGAGTGTCCGGAACTTCGCCGAGACCGAGCCGTCGGTCACCCGCATCCAGGTGTCGCCCCGTTCGGGGTCGTGGAGCGTCATGTAGGCGGTGTCGGTGCCCAGCAGCCGCCTGGCCCGGCGCACGATGGCCTCCAGCACGGCGTCCAGGTCGCGCAGCCCGGCCAGGTCGCCCGCCGTGTCGAACAGCGCGGACAGCTCGGCCTCGCGCCTGGCCCTCCGGCGGAGCAGCGCCCGGACCCGCAGCGCGATGAGCTTGGCCTCCTCGATCTCGGCCAGCGCCGCCGCGTCGGCCCCCGCGGCCCTGGCGGCCAGTACGGGTTCCTCGAACTCGACCGCCGACGCGTCCCTGGCCAGAAGTTCGAGAAACACCCGCGCACCCATGTCATCTATTGTCCTGGTTTGGCGGGTTCGATAGGCCACCTGCGGACAACGATGTTCCGTGAGGACCAATGCCCGGAGGCCCCGGCCTGCGGATGAAACAGCTCAGCCGACGGGATAGCGGATGATGGTCCGCATCCTCTCCGGCGCCGTACGGCCCTGCGCCGACAGATAGATCTCATGATGCGCCCCCGTCACGGTCAGGCCCCGGTCCGCGACGAACCTCATCAGCCTCCCGACGGTCGCCGGCTCCTCGCTGTACGGGCCCGTGTGCAGGATCTGGACGACCCTGCCCTCGGCCAGCGGTGCCAGCCGTACCCGGTCCACGTCCAAGGAGGGTTTGCGGGCGCGTACGGCGCTCACCGCCCGCGCCATCGTCTCGGGGGTGACCTGCTCGGGCTGGGGGATGAGCACGGTCCACCGCATGGACGCCCAGTCGTCGGGAGACCCCTCCCAGAGCCCTTCCAGGGGGGCCACCGAGTAGGTCAGCACCGGCTTGAGCTCGGCGCGGATCGCGTAGGCGACGCCGTACAGGCTCTCCACGGCGGTCGCGTAGGTGTCGCCGTAGGGGTCTCCCGAGCCGTCCGTCATCAGGCAGGGCAGTTCGGGGACGTCCAGGAGCGCGGGTTCCGCCTTGGCGGCGTAGAGGGCACGGTTGATCTTCTTCATGACGTCAGGCTGGGCTCTCCCACGGGGGGAGAGTCCAGCCCGGCGCCCGGCGATCAGACGGTGACGGGGTAGGTGAGCGCGAGTTCGTCACCGGGGAGACCACGGATGCCCCAGTTGACCTGCGGTGACTCCAGGATCACGATTTCCAGGTCGTCGGCGGGGAGGTCGAGGTCCCGCTGCGCCCCGGCGAACAGGGCACGGATCAGATCGCGCTTGGCCGCGTCCGACCTGCCCTGGAAACAGATGATCTCCACGATCAGATAGCGCTCGCTCCGCCGCGGGCAGACCAGGTCCTCGGCGTCCAGCAGCAGGAAACGGTGGAACCGCTTGTCCTCCGGAAGCCGCCACACCTCGGTCAGGCAGCCGTGCACGGTGTCGGAGACCTCCTGACGCCGTCCGGCCCAGACGTCGCGGCGACCGTAGAACTTGATCTGAGTCATGGGTCCCAGTGTCCCAGGACGTTCCGTCCAGGTCCTGCCCAGGACTGCCGAGGACTGCCCGACTCCGCCGAGTCCCACCTGGTCCCACCCGCTCCCGCTCCCGCTCTGCCCTGTCCTGCGTCCGTCTAGGACGGCGGCCGGGTCATGGCGAGCACGTCGAGCAGGGCGTCCAGCTGCTCCTCGGTGAGGGTGCCGTCGGCGACGTGGCCGCGCTCGACGACGACCTCCCGGATGGTCTTCCGCTCGGCCAGGGCCTGCTTGGCGATCTTGGCGGCCTCCTCGTAGCCGACGAGCCGGTTGAGCGGCGTGACGATCGACGGGGACGACTCGGCGTACTCCAGGAGACGCGCGACGTTGGCGGTGATGCCGTGCACGCACCGGTCGGCGAGCAGCCGGGAGGAGTTGGCGAGCAGCCGGATGGACTCCAGGACGTTGCGGGCGATGACCGGCAGCATCACGTTGAGCTCGAAGTTGCCCGAGGCGCCGGAGAAGGTGACGACGGTGTCGTTCCCGATGACCTGGGCGGCCACCATGCACACGGCCTCGGGGATGACCGGGTTGACCTTGCCCGGCATGATCGAGGATCCGGGCTGGAGATCGGGAAGGTTGATCTCACCGAGCCCGGCGCGGGGGCCCGAGCCCATCCAGCGGAGATCGTTGGCGATCTTGTTGAGCGAGACCGCGACCGTGCGGAGCTGACCCGAGAGCTCCACGAGGGCGTCCCTGGCGCCCTGGGCCTCGAAGTGGTCGGGAGCCTCGGAGAACGGCAATCCGGTGGCCTCGCGGAGCTTCTCGATGACCTTGGGGGCGAAACCCAGCGGGGTGTTGACCCCGGTGCCGACGGCCGTACCGCCCAGCGGGAGCTGTGCGAGGCGGGGGATCGTGCCGCGCACCCGGGTGACGGCGTTGTCGATCTGGGTGGCGTAGCCGCCGAACTCCTGGCCGAGTGTGACCGGGGTGGCGTCCATCAGATGGGTACGGCCGGCCTTGACCACCTGCTCGAACGCGAGCGACTTGTCCCGCAGCGCGGTGGCCAGGTGCCTCAGCGAGGGGATGAGGTGGTAGGTCACCTCGGTGGTGGCGGCGACGTGGATGGAGGTGGGGAACACGTCGTTGGAGGACTGCGAGGCGTTGACGTGGTCGTTCGGATGGACGGGACGGCCCAGACGCTCCTCGGCGAGAGTGGCGATCACCTCGTTGGCGTTCATGTTGGACGAGGTGCCCGAGCCGGTCTGAAAGACGTCGACGGGAAACTCGTCGTCCCACTCGTTCTCCGCCACATCCGTCGCGGCCTCGGCGATCGCCTCGGCCAGCTCCCTGTCGAGCACGCCGAGCTGGGCGTTGACCTCGGCCGCGACGGCCTTGATCAAGCCGAGCGCGGCGATGTGCGGGCTCTCCAGACCGCGCCCGGAGATGGGGAAGTTCTCCACCGCCCGCTGGGTCTGCGCCCGCCACTTCGCGCTCGCCGGAACCCGGACGTCACCCATCGAGTCATGTTCGATCCGATACTCGCTCATCAGTCCAGTCTGCGTCCTGCCGGACACGGCTCGAATCAACCGTGGGCGAAGGCCGCCACCGCCAGAATGACGATCACCAACAGCGAGACGGCCGCCACCCCCATGAGGACGAGCAGGCCGACGGTGGTCTTGGCCACCGGAGCACCCCGCCGCCCACCCCGGCCGTTCTGGTCGGCGATCGCGAACAGGTCGGTTCCCAGCCCGGGAGGGCGTGACGGGCCGACGGGCACCGCGACCGGGGAGCCGGCTCGCCCGGCCGCCGGCGCCCCGGGCCCCGCCGGTCCCGAGGGACTCCGCTGCCCGTTGCCCGGCCTGCCGGGTTCCGGGCCGCCCTGTCCTCCCGGACGCGCGTCCACCCGCCCAGGACGCGCGGACACCGGGGGACCGCCGACCGTGGCCGCCGGGATGAAGGCCACGGTGTCACCCCCGGCCACCGGCGCGGACGTCTTGGCGGCGGGCGCGCCCGGACCGGCCAGACGGAGACCGCCCTTGGGGCGGATCACCAGCACGGTGCGGTCGGCGTCGAACTCCTCGTCCGCCGCCTGAACATCCTCGGCGGCCGACGGCTTGGCGGCTCCGGCTCCGGACGTGGCGGACGGGGGTTCGCTGGACGAGGGCTCGACGGACGGGGGCTCGGTGGCGGCCGAGGGGGTGTCGGCCACGGTCCGGAGCATCGCGATCGCCTGCGTGGGCGACAGCCGTAGCCGGTAGTCCCGTTCGAGGAGTTGTTCGAGCACCGGCCGGAGCGGTCCAGCCTGGGTCGGCGGATCGGCCTTCTCGCGCATCAGGGCGGCCAGGGTCGCGGCGAGCGAGGAGCGCTCATAGGCGGGACGGCCCTCCACCGCGAAGTACAGCGTGGCGCCGAGCGACCAGAGGTCCGACTCGGGCCCGTTGTGCTCCCCGCGTGCCCGTTCGGGCGCCGTGTACCCGGGGGAGCCGATCACCATGCCGGTCTTGGTGAGGCTGCTGTCCCCCTCGGACTTGGCGATGCCGAAGTCGGTGAGCACCACCCGGCCGGTCTCGGTGATCAGCACGTTGCCGGGCTTCACGTCGCGGTGGAGCACCCCCTGGGCGTGGGCGGCCCGCAGCGCTCCCAGAAGGTCCACCCCGATCTCGGCGACGAGCCGGGGCGGCAGCGGCCCCTCCTCCTCGATCACCTGCTCCAGGGAGCGCGCCTGCACGAGCTCCATGATGATCCACGGGCTGCCGCCCTCGATGATCGCGTCGTGGACGGTCGCCACGGAGGGATGGCTGATGCGGGCGGCCGTACGACCCTCACGGATCATGCGCTCCCGAAGTTCGGCGCGTTGGTCCTCGCTGAGCCCGGGGTCCTGACGGATCTCTTTGATCGCGACCTCACGGCCCAGGGAGCGATCGTGAGCACGCCAAACCGTACCCATCGTCCCCCGGCCGAGCGGTGCGATCAGCTCGTAGCGGTCAGCGAGCACGCGCGTCTGCTGTTCCGGCATGAGAAGAAGATAGCGATTCTTCCTTGAACCTGGCTTTATCCGCGCTTACGGAGTTCCTTGGGCCGGAGCGGGCGCGGGACCACCAGCCGGATGAGGGCCAGCAGGATCCGGACGAACGGGTGTGGAGCGGAGGGGCGCCTCACCGACCTGCGGTGCACGCCCTCGGTCGGGCGGCGGTGCGGGCGGAGCTGAGGCGCCGGGGCCGGGGCCGGGGCCGGGGTTGGCGGCGGGGGCGCCGGAGTCGGCGCGGAGCCCGCCCGGTGCAGCCCGCGGCGCTGCGAGCGGCGGCCGAACGAGGCGGTGGTGAGTGTCGTGGTGCTTCTGACGGTCGGCGCCTCGGCCGACTCGCCCGCGGCCACCCGGGCGAGCATCAGGGAGGCGCGGACCGCGTCGAGCCGGGTCGCCGGGTCGATCGTGAGCAGGCCGCGCAGCACCGGGGTCAGCGGCCCCGCCTTCTCCATCGGAATCGGCTCGCCGCTGGTCAGCGCCGCCATTGCGGCGGCGGCCGTACGGCGCCCCTGCAGCCCGCGGCCCTCGACGGCGGAGTAGAGGGTCGCGCCGAGCGACCACAGATCGGCCGACGGGGTGGCCTTGGCGCCCAGCACCCGCTCGGGGGCGATGTACCCGGCCGAGCCGAGCACGATACCCGCCTGGGTGATCGACACGTCGCCTTCGAGGGCGGCCAGGCCGAAGTCGGTGAGCACCGATCGATCGCCGGTCACCAGGACGTTGCTGGGCTTCACGTCGCGGTGCAGGATCCCCTTGGCGTGCACGGCCCGCAGTGCGCCCAGGACCTGCCGCCCGATCTCCGCGGCCTCACGCGGCGGCAGCGGGCCCCGGTCCTGGAGGAGCTGCTCCAGGGATCTGGCGCGGAGCAGCTCCATCACGATCCACGGGCGCTCGTCCTCGGTGACGACGTCGAAGACCGTGATGACCGAGGGGTGGGCGACCATGGCGGTCGCCCGTCCCTCGCGCTCGGTCCTGGCGCACAGCTCCGCCCGCAGTTCCTCGTCGAGGACCAGGGGCAGCCGCACCTCCTTGACCGCCACCTCACGGCCCAGAAGCTCGTCATGTGCCCGCCAGACGGTGCCCATGCCGCCGCGCCCAACCGGCTCGGCCAGCCGATAGCGCGCTGCAAGAAGGTATCCGGACGGCGCACGCATGTGGGGCAGCTTACCGATTTGCGTAGTGCGACCAGTAGAGACCGGCTCGAAACTTCTTGCGATCTTCAGTCAGGCTTTCGTGCTCGTCGCTGTCGAGAAACGCCGTGTCACGTCGTTCCAGTTGACCAGGCTCCACAGCTTCTCGACGTAGTCGGGTCGCACGTTGCGATACTGCAGATAGTAGGCGTGCTCCCAGGCGTCGAAGACCAGCAGCGGCGTGGTGTTCATCCCGACGTTGCCGTGGTGGTCGTAGACCTGCTCGACGACCAGGCGGCGGCCGAGTGGTTCCCAGGCCAGGATGCCCCAGCCGGAGCCCTGCACGCCGGCGGTGGCGGTGGTCAGCTGCTTGGCGAACGCCTCGAACGAGCCGAAGTGCTCGTCGATGGCCGCCGCCAGCTCCCCGTCGGGACGGTCGCCGCCGTCGGGGGAGAGGTTCTCCCAGAAGATCGAGTGCAGCACGTGCCCGGACAGGTTGAAGGCGAAGGTCTTCTCCAGCCCGACCAGTCCGCCGAACTCGCCCTTGTCGCGGGCCTCGGCCAGTCGCTCCAGGGTGTCGTTGGCCCCCTTGACATAGGCGGCGTGGTGCTTGGAGTGGTGCAACTCCAGGATCTCGCCCGTGATCGCGGGCTCCAGCGCCGCGTAGTCGTAGGGCATGTCCGGAAGGGTGTACTCGGCCATGAAGGTCTGCCTCCTCGTCGATCAATGCTCTTCGGACACTATTGCAACTTGCTCGCACATGCGTCAGTCCTGCTACCCAGGTCTTTCCGCTGTTGCGATAGATTCGCAGGTACATCATGATGGCAGGTGTTGGTTTGGTCCTGAGGGGGTCCCGTGCCGTTCGGGCTGACGCTCGACGCGGTGCCGGTCATCGCGGCGTTCGAGTCGGTCTACGCGGAGGCGTTCGCACCGCCGCCGTGGCGCGAGACCCCCGACCAGATCCGGGCCTTCGCCGGCCGCCTGCCCGGTCATCTCCGGACCCCCGGCTTCCGCTGCCGCGTCGCCTATCTCGACGGTGAGCCCGTGGGGTTCGCCTACGGCTTCCCGACCAAGGACCCCTGGCCGGAGGATCGCCTCTACGGCCCCATCGCCGACGCCGTGGTCGACGTCACCGGCGACCTGTCGATTCTGAACACCCGCTTCGAGCTTCACGAGGTCGCGGTCTCCCCGCGTTTCGCCGGCCGTGGCGTCGGCACCGTGCTCGTCCGGGACGTCGCCGCGGAGGTGGGCCTCTCCTGGCTGGTCACCTCATCCGAGGCCACCGCCGCCGTCCGCCTTTACGAACGCCTCGGCTGGCGCTGCCTGCGCGAGTTCCACGTCCGTGACCGCGCCTTCCGGATCTACCTCTCACCCGCCCCGCCGGGGTGCTCCGCCCCGCCCGGCCCGGCTGACCCGCCCCACCCGCCCGGCCTGGACGGTCCCGGCTGACCCAGCTCGTCCCGGGGCGACATTTTGGGCGCCAGAGGGGGGAAGCTCGCAGGATTCCGTCAAAACTGTCCTGTGAGGGCCACAGCGCGTTCCAGGGGCATCCCGCGAGCGACCCCGCAGCCCTCTCGCCCGGGGGCCGTGCCCTGTCCGGCCGCGCGGGCCCCGCTCGGGGGAGCCGGGCCCGCGCCTCCGGTCAGCGGCGGCCGATGGACAGGACCGGGCCGGCGGTGTCGCTGAAGAAGTCCTCGCCCTGGTCGTTCACCACGATGAAGGCGGGGAAGTCCTCGACCTCGATCTTCCAGACGGCCTCCATCCCGAGCTCGGGATATTCCAGGACCTCGACCTTCTTGATGCAGTCCTGGGCGAGACGGGCGGCGGGACCGCCGATGGAGCCGAGGTAGAAGCCGCCGTGGGCCGCGCAGGCGTCGGTGACCTGCTTGGACCGGTTGCCCTTGGCCAGCATGACCATGGAGCCGCCCGCGGCCTGGAAGCGCTCGACGTAGGAGTCCATGCGACCCGCGGTGGTGGGGCCGAAGGAACCGGAGGCGTACCCCTCGGGGGTCTTGGCGGGGCCGGCGTAGTAGACCGCGTGGTCCTTGAGATACTGCGGCATCTCGCCGCCCGCGTCGAGGAGTTCGCCGATCTTGGCGTGCGCGATGTCGCGGGCGACGACCAGCGGACCGGTCAGGGACAGGCGGGTCTTGACCGGATACTTGGTGAGCTCGGCGAGGATCTCCGGCATCGGACGGTTGAGGTCGATCTTCACCACGTGGTCCGACAGGTGCTCGTCGGTGGTCTCCGGCAGGAACCTGGCCGGGTCGGTCTCCAGCTCCTCCAGGAAGATCCCATCAGGTGTGATCTTCGCCAGGGCCTGGCGGTCGGCGCTGCAGGAGACCGCGACGGCGACCGGGCAGGAGGCGCTGTGGCGGGGCAGGCGGATGACACGGACGTCGTGGCAGAAGTACTTGCCGCCGAACTGGGCGCCGATGCCGAGCTTCTGGGTGAGCTCGAAGACCTTGGCCTCCAGCTCGGTGTCGCGGAAGCCGTGGCCGCTGGGCGAACCCTCGGTGGGAATGGTGTCCAGGTAGCGGGCGCTGGCGTACTTGGCCGTCTTCAGCGCGAGCTCGGCGGAGGTGCCGCCGATGACGATCGCCAGGTGGTACGGCGGGCACGCGGCGGTGCCCAGGGAACGGATCTTCTCCTCCAGGAACCCGAGCATCCGCTTCTCGTTGAGAACGGCCTTGGTCTCCTGGTAGAGGAACGACTTGTTGGCGCTGCCGCCGCCCTTGGCCATGAAGAGCAGCTTGTACTCGTCGGCGTGGCCCCCGGGGTCCTCGGCGTAGAGCTCGATCTGCGCGGGCAGGTTGGAGCCGGTGTTCCGCTCCTCCCACATGGTGATCGGCGCCATCTGGGAGTAGCGCAGGTTCAGCCTGGTGTAGGCGTCGTACACGCCACGTGAGATGTGCTCGCCGTCGGCGCCGTCGGTGAGCACGTGGCGGCCGCGCTTGCCCATCACGATCGCGGTGCCGGTGTCCTGGCACATCGGGAGTACGCCGCCGGCGGAGATCGAGGCGTTCTTCAGCAGGTCGAGTGCCACGAAGCGGTCGTTCCCGCTGGACTCGGGATCATCGATGATCTTGCGGAGCTGGGCCAGGTGGGACGACCGGAGATAGTGGGAGATGTCGTGGATCGCCGTCTCGGTCAGCAGTCTCAGCGCCTCGGGGGCGACCTCCAGGAACCTGCGGCCCGCGGCCTCGACGACGCGCACCCCCTCGGCGCTGACCAGACGGTATCGCGTCTCATCCGGCCCCATGGGAAGCAGGTCGGTGTAGTCGAACTCGGGCATCGTCCTCGATCCTCCGTGCCGGTGGCCTTCTCCGGTCCTCCTAGAGGGTACGGCCTGCCGATCGCGCCCTCCCGCGGTGGTCGGGTGTCGGGGACGGCTCCGCCGATCGTGCGGGTTCTCCCGTCTCGCCGCCCTGGGAGTCGGTCCGAGACGTGAAATAAGCACTTTTAACAAGGATTAACTGTTTATGACGTCCTTTGTCCACATCTGTCCGAAGACAGAGAGGAAGCTGGAAGAGAGGCCGGGCCCAGGGCCCGGTGGAGGCCGGAGGGCGTCATGGAGACCGGAACCGCTGTCATGGCCAGCGACACCTTTATGGTCAGCAACATCGTCATGCTCGTGATCCTCGCGCTGATCGTGGTCGCCGGGCTGGCGGTCTCGCTGATCGCGATCGCGCTGGCGACCATCAGAAGTGTGGACGGACAGGCTCCCCAGCAGCCGGCGGACATACCGAGGTCGCAGATGAACCTGCCCCGGCAGCGGACGGGTTCGGCGAGATCCCCTTCGGAGTCCCCGCCGAAGCCGCTGCCTGAGTCGCTGTCCGGGACGTCGGCGCCGGGGACGCCGGGGACGCGGGAACTGCCGGGGAAATCGTCGGCGAGGCTGTCGCGCTGAGGCCGATGACGATCCCGGCCACCACCAGGGCGGCCCCGAACAGGTCGGGCGCCGACGGCGAGGCCAGGCCGAGGACCGTTCCGGTGACGATGGCGCCGACCGGGATGAGCCCGGCGAACAGACCGGCGGTCCCCGGGCCGAGGCGGGGCAGCGCGTCGTACCACAGGAAGAACGCCACGGCCGTCACGACCACCGCCTGGTAGCCCAGCCCCAGGGCCTCGGCGACGGTGGGCACCCGTACCATCCCGGCGCCGTCCAGCAGCAGGCCGACGACGGCCAGCAGCGGTACGGCCAGCATGGCCGCGTAGGCCGACACGCGCACCGCGCCCAGCCTGGGCAGCAGCGGGATGGCCAGCAGCGAGAAACAGACCTCGCAGAACAGCGCCCCGAGCGACCAGAGCAGCCCCGGTAGATCGCCGCTGCCCAGCCCGGTGGCCAGCGTCGCCCCGGCGACCACCACCACCGCGCCCCCGACGACGCGCGGCGAGGGACGTCCGCCGAGCAGAGCCAGTATCAGCGGGACCGTACCGAGCACGGTGCCGACCAGGGCGGGACCGCCGCGCCGGGTGGCCTCGATCACGCAGACGTTGAAGACCACCAGCCCGAGCAGCGCCAGTGCGATCAGCAGCACGCCCTCGCGGCGCGTCGGCCGCACGAACCGGAGGCCCGCGACCCGCGCGACGGTGAGCAGGACGGCGGCGCCGAGGAGGTAGCGGAGCGCCTGGCCACCGTAGACCGGGTAGTCCTGGATCACGCCGGAGACGGCGGCCAGGGTGCCCACCAGGAACATCGCCCCCGCGGCCTGGCCCAGGGCGCGGAACTCCACACCGGACGCGGACGGGGGCGCGGCGGTGACAACTGGCTTCATATCGGGAATGCTAGAGAGCGAATGGTTCCCTTCACGGGTCCAATAAATCGGTAAAATCGAGGACCAATTGGCCGACCTGCACCTGACCGTCGACCGGGCGGCCGGAGGGATCGCCGGCCAGATCGCCCACGAGCTCCGGCAGGCCGTACGGCAGGGCAGGCTGGCGGCCGGCGCGCGCCTGCCCGCCAGCCGGGAACTGGCCAGAGACCTCGGGCTATCACGCGGAGTGGTCGTGGAGGCGTACGAGCGGCTGGTCGCCGAGGGGTTCCTGATCTCCCGGGTCGGCGCGGGCACCGTGGTGGCCCCCGCGGCCGGCCGGCCCCCGGCCGTCTCCGGCCACGATCCGGCGGTGCCCGCCCGCCGGCCGTACCACGGACGGCGCTCCACCTCCCCGGACCTGGCCGCCTTCCCCCGCGAACGGTGGCTGGCCGCCATCAGGCAGGCACTCGCCACCCTGCCCGCCGCCGCGCTCGACTACGGCGACCCCGGCGGTGTGCCGGATCTGCGCGAGGAGCTGGCCGCCTACCTGCGGAGGGTCCGCGCGGCGGACGTCACCCCCGACAACCTGGTGATCGTGGGCGGGGTGGCCCAGGGGCTGAGCCTCACCGTCCGCACGCTCCGCGGACGGCCTCCCCAAGAGCGGACCCCCCACGCCCCGGACCGGTCCGTCACCCAGGCCGCCCACGTCCCGGATCGGTCTTTCGTCCAGGCCACCTACGACCCGGATCGGCCTGCAGCTCAGGCCGCCCATGACCCGGATCGGCCGGGGGGCTGGGCCACGCGTTCCGTGCCGCCTTTCGACCCGATCAGGCTGGCGGTCGAGGACCCGACCAGCCTGCGCCAGTTCCCGCTGCTACGCGCCGCGGGCGCGGACCCGGTCGCGGTCCCGGTGGACGAGGAGGGCGTCGATGTCGACGCCCTGGCCGCCTGCGGGGCACGGGCGGTGCTGCTCACCCCCGCGCACCAGTACCCGACCGGCATCGTGCTCTCCCCGCGCCGCCGCGCCGAGCTGATCGAGTGGGCCGCCGCGACCGGCGCGACGGTCCTGGAGGACGACTACGACGCCGAGTTCCGGTTCGACCGCGACCCGGTGGGGTGCCTGCAGGGGCTCGCCCCCGACCGGGTGGTCCTGGTGGGCAGCGTGAGCAAGTCCCTGGCCCCCGGACTCCGGCTCGGCTGGGTGGCTGCGCCGCCCGAGATCGCCGAGTCGATACGGCTGGCCCGCGCCGAACTGGACCTGGGCTCACCGGTGCTGGAGCAGTACGCGCTGGCGGAGCTCATCAGGACCGGCGGTTACGACCGGCAGCTGAGGAGGATGCGCCGGGAGTACCGGACCCGCCGCGACGCCCTGGTGGGCGCGCTGACCGAGCACCTGCCCGAGATCAGGGTGCGCGGCGTCTCCGCCGGGCTGCACCTGCTTGCCGAGCTGCCCGGCGGCTGGGACGAGCCGGCCGTTGCCGAGACGGCTCAGGACTGTGGCCTCGCCGTCGAGCCGGTGGCTCCGATGCGGTACGCGCCGGGACCACCGGCCCTGGTCGTGGGGTTCGCCTGCCTCCCCGCCCACCGCGCCGACGAGACCGTCCGCACCCTCGCGAGCAGGCTCCCGCGCCGACCCTGCTGACCGCGTTGACCGCGTTGACCGCGTTGACCGCGTTGACCGCGTTGACCGCGTTGACCGCGTTGACTGTGCTGATCGCGTTGACCGCGCCGCCGGGAACCCGCCGACGCGCGGTGTCCGGGAGGACGGCGTCCGTGGTGACGGCGGAGGTGGCCGCGGTGCGGTTCTGTGCGACGCGCGGCCTTTCCGGGCACGGGGCTTGTAGTCGGCCGCGCGTTGTTGTACCCCTCCGAAGACGACGTGACCGCGGTCGTCGACACCGCCGCGGCGATGCTGGAGGTGGCATGAGTACCGAGAGATCGGACGGACCCGGTGTCCCGGACGGCCCCGGTGTCCCCGGCGCGTGTCCTGGGGGATCACGTGATGGGGATGGGGCACGGAGTGGGGACGGGCCATGACCCTCATCCCGGCCGGCAGCGCGACGCTGGCGCCCTGGGCACTGTGGATCACCCCCGAGTCGGCGGGGTGGACCTACACCGGGCTCCGCCTGCTCAACCTGTCGGGCGAGAGCGTGCGCTTCAACACCGGGGAGGAGGAGATGCTGGTCCTGCCGCTGTCGGGATCGTGCCAGGTCGAGTGCGACGGGGTACGGCTCGCCGTCTCCGGCCGGACCTCCGTCTTCCACGCGGTCAGCGACTTCGCCTACCTGCCCGTCGACGCGACCGTCCGCATCACGGGGCGGGGCCGCTTCGCCTTCCCCTCGGCCCGCGCGACCAGGAGCTTTCCCGTCCGGTACGGCGCGGCGCGTGACGTCCCCGTCGAGGTGCGCGGGGCCGGCCACGCCACCCGCCAGGTCAACAACTTCTGCGCGCCCGACGCCTTCGACTGCGACAAACTCATCGCGGTCGAGGTGCTGACCCCGGGCGGCAACTGGTCGTCCTACCCGCCGCACAAGCACGACTCGGCCTCCGGGCGCGAGGCCGTACTGGAGGAGATCTACTACTTCGAGGGCGGTCCCGGCTACCAGCGGGTCTACGGCACCCACGAGGTGCTGGCCGAGGTGTCCGCCGGGGACGTGGTGCTCGTCCCGCACGGCTACCACGGTCCGTCGATGGCGGCTCCCGGCTACGACCTCTACTCCTTGAACGTGCTGGCGGGACCCGCCCCGGTGCGGTCCATGACCTGCCGTGACGACCCCCGGCACGCCTGGATCCGCTCCTCCTGGAGGAAGCAGGCCGCCGACCCCAGAGTCCCCATGACGAGAGCGTCACGGTGACTCCGCGAGGACTCGGTCCGTGCCGGGGACCTGGATCCCCCGTTCCGGTCCAGGCAGGGATTATCGTGATGGGGGTGGATATCTCCCCGCCCCCGGTGCCCCGTGATCCCGGACGTGAGCCGCGCCCCGGCGAACTGCGGGCGGGGAACGACGACCGCGAACGGGTGGCCGCCGTGCTGGGCGACGCGCTCGCCGACGGCCGGCTCACCCACGACGAGCACGAGCAGCGGATCGACTCGCTGTACCGGATCCGTACGCTGGGCGAACTCGCCGCGCTCACCGCGGACCTGCTCCCGCCCGAGGCCCAGCCGCTGCGGACCGACGTCCGCCCGGTGACGGCCTTCTTCGGTTCGCAACGGCACGTGGGCCGCTGGGTGGTGCCCACCCGTTTCTCGGCCACCGCGATCTTCGCCAACGTCACGCTCGACCTGCGTGAGGCGGTGCTCCAGTCCAGCCATGTGACCATTCAGGTCACCGTGATGGCCGCGACCCTCACGCTGATCGTTCCCGAGGGCGTCCGGATCGAGATGCCCGCCTCCGGGATCATGGCGAGCAAGAAGAACCAGGTCCCGCCGTCTCCCGACGGCCCGGTGATCGAGATCACCGGGCTCATCACCATGGGCACCGTCGTCGCCAAGTCGCCGAAGCGCCCGCGCCGCTCCTGGTTCCGCCGCTGACCGGCGAGACCGGGAGCGGCGCGAGAGGTCAGCTCGCGTTGTCGAAGTTGATCGCGCTGTAGGCGCGCAGCTTCCAGAGCTGGTGCTCGCTCTCGATCTTCCGGATCGTTCCGGAACGGCCACGCATGACCAGGGAGCTGGTCACGGCGCACCCACCCCGGTAGCGGACGCCCTGCATGAGCTCACCGTCGGTGATCCCGGTGGCGGCGAAGAAGACGTCGTCCGAGCTGACCAGGTCGTCGGTGCTCAGCGTGGCGTCCAGGTCCAGGCCCGCGTCCAGCGCCCGGCGCCGCTCGGCGTCGTCCTGCGGCCACAGCCTGCCCTGGATGACGCCGCCCAGGCACTTGAGCGCGCAGGCCGCGATGATGCCCTCGGGGGTGCCGCCGATGCCGAGCATCAGGTCCACGCCGGTGCCGGCCCGGGCCGCCATGATCGCTCCGGCCACGTCGCCGTCGGTGATGAGCTTGATCCGCGCGCCGGTCTCCCGGATCTGCTTGATGATCTTGTCGTGGCGCGGCCGGTCGAGGATGACCACGGTCACGTCCGAGGGCTCGCCGCCCTTGGCGCGGGCCACCGCGGCGATGTTGTCGGCCACCGGCGCGTTGATGTCCACACTCTCGGCCGCCTCCGGGCCGGTGACCAGCTTGTCCATGTAGAAGACGGAGGACGGGTCATACATCGAGCCGCGCTCGCTGACCGCGATGACCGAGATTCCGTTGGGCATGCCGAGCGCGGTGAGCCGGGTGCCGTCGATCGGGTCCACGGCCACGTCGCACTCGGCGCCGCTGCGGTCACCGACGTGCTCCCCGTTGTAGAGCATCGGCGCGTTGTCCTTCTCGCCCTCGCCGATCACCACCACACCGTTCATCGACACCGTGTTGATCAACTGACGCATGGCGTTCACCGCGGCGCCGTCGGCGCCGTTCTTGTCCCCACGCCCCACCCAGCGGGCCGCGGACATCGCGGCCGCCTCGGTGACCCGGACGAGTTCAAGGGCGAGGTTGCGATCAGGTGCGTGTTCACCTGTGGCGAGCGCGGCAGGGACGGACGTCTGATCGGACATGACAGAAGACCCCTCTTCTCGTGGATTACTGCAACGATCGTAGTTGCCCCCTTTCTCGCCGGGCAGCGGAGGATAATGTCCCCACGATGAGCAGCGACTCGGGACGGCCGGTGACAGACGTGCCCACATACGCCTCCGAGCGTGGTGCCGCCACACGCGCCGCCCTTCTCGCCGCGGCCCGGGAGGTCTTCGTCACAAGGGGTTTCGCCGAGGCCGGAGTGACCGAGGTGGTCTCCCGCGCCAGGGCCAGCGTCGGAAGCCTGTATCACCACTTCTCCGGCAAGGCAGACCTCTATCTGACACTTTTCGACGAGTTCCAGGATCGGCAGGGCCGGCGGACCAAGCAGGCGGTCCAGGCCGCCCGCGCCGGGGGAGAGACCGACCCGATGCGGCTGTTCGTCGCGGGCGCGCGTGCCTACCTGGAGGGCTGCCTGGCCGAGCGTGAGATCGCCGCGCTGTTCCTGCGCGGCGACGGGCCGCCCGGGTTCGAGGTGGTCATGCGCGACAGGCTGCGCCAGTGGGCCAAGCGCAACGCCGCGCTGTTCGAGGGTGACGAGGGCGCGCTGGTCGTGGTCCTCACCGGCGCCCTCGCCGCCGCCGTCTCCGAGGTCGCCCTGTCCGAGGACGAGGACGCCTCCCGCGTCCTCGCCGAGGGCGTGCTGGCCATCATCGGGCGGATCCACCGTCCCTGAGATCCCGTCGCCCCGTGGGGAGGGGTACCCGTCCGGGCCGATAGTCTTGACAGTCGTGCAACGGTTTACTCAGGGTTTCTACGGCTACGTGGTCGCGATGCTGGTCTGCCTCGCGGGCGTCGGCGTCTTTCTGCTGGTCACGCCGCAGAGCCGGACCGAGCACATTCCCAGGATCGACTTCTCCATCGACCTGGCCAACATGCGGCGGGCCGCGCCGTACCAGGTGTGGTCACCCGACCCGGTGCTCGCGGGCTGGGTGCCGACGAGCTCCCGCCAGACCGGTGAGAAAGGTGCCGACGGCAAGGCCGCGGTGACCTGGAAGCTCGGCTTCGCCACCGCCAAGCGCGCCCACGCGATGCTCGGCCAGAGCGATGAGGGGCCCCCGGCGGGGTTCGCCAACCGGATGGCCAACACCAACGAGGTCACCGGCAGTGTTCAGATCAACGGCGTGACCTGGGAACAGCGCTTCCGCAAGGACAAGAACCAGCGCTCACTCGTCCGGCTTCTCCCCGACGTCACCCTCGTCGTCACCGGCACCGCCGAGTGGGACGAGCTGTCGGCCCTGGCCGGCTCCCTCAAACAGCAGTCGAAGATCGCCTCCTGACGCGGCCCGGGGCACCCGGAAGTTAGAAGGGGGTGTCCCCCGCCGCGTCGGGCTGTCTGCGCTGCGCCATGGCGGCGGCCAGCTTCACCCGGGCACCCTGGAGCCACTCCTCGCACAGCGCCGCCAGTCTCTCGCCGCGCTCCCACAGCTCGATCGACTGCTCCAGGGTGAGCCCGCCCGCCTCAAGACGGCGGACCACCTCGGTCAGCTCTTCGCGTGCCTGTTCGTACGACGGTGTCTTCTCATCGGCCACGCACCCCACCCTAGAGTCACCGACCGGCGGCCGGTGCGGAGCGAGCGCCTGAAAGACTGGATATATGAGCGTTCGACACGCCGCCTCCGGGGACATCCCCGAGCTGGTCCGCCTCAGGCAGATCCTGGCCGACCGGATGGCGCAGGACGGCAGCTACCCGATCGACGGCCACTGGCACGAGGCGTACGCGGCCTCCCTCGACGAGCGGCTGGACAGTCCGGACACCGCCGTCTACGTGGTCGACGCCCCCGAGGGCGGGCTGGCCGCCTGCGGAATCGGCCTCATCTTCGACTGCTTTCCGGGCCCCACCGTCCCCGGCGGCCGCTACGGCTACATCCAGGGCATGACCACCGACCCCGCCCACCGGCGCCGGGGGCACAGCCGGGCGATCATGGTCATGCTCATGGACTGGTACCGCCGTGCGGACATTCGCAGGGTGGACCTGCACGCGACCTCGGACGCGGAGTCCCTCTACCGGGAGCTCGGCTTCGTCGTCGACGACTATCCCTCGCTCACCTGGCGCGACCCCTCCTGACGTCATCCGGCCGCCGGAGTCTCGCCCCTGACCCTCACCCGCCCGTCGGGGAAGCGGATCGTCAGCTCGTCGCCGGGGGCGACGTCGTGCGCGCGCCGTACGACATCACCCGCGGGACGCTGCACGATCGCGTAACCGCGCTCCAGGGTGGCGGCGGGGGACAGGGTGACCAGCCGGGCACGCAGGTGCTCCAGGGAGTCCTCGGCACGGTCGAGGGAGGTGGTCAGTGACCGTCGCGCGCGGTCTCTGAGCTGCTCGGCCTGCTCGGCCCTGCGCTCGATCTCGCTGACCGGATCGGCCAGCGACGGCCGGGAGCGGACGGCCGCCAGCCAGGTCGTCTCGCGCTCCAGCCAGCCGCCGGCCACCCGGCGCCCCCGGTCGCGGAGCTGCCGGACGAGCGTGAGCTGCTCGCCGACATCCGGCACGATCTTCTTGGCGGCGTCCGTGGGGGTGGACGCGCGCACGTCCGCCACCAGGTCGAGCAGCGGGTTGTCCTGCTCGTGGCCGATCGCGCTGACCACCGGGGTCCGGCAGGCGGCCACCGCCCTGACCAGGGCCTCGTCGGAGAAGGGTAGAAGGTCCTCCATCGAGCCGCCGCCCCGTGCGATCACGATGACGTCGACCTCGCCGTCCGCGTCGAACCCACGCAGCGCCTCGACGACCTCGGCGACCGCGTACGGCCCCTGCACGGCGACGGGCTCGACCTTGAACCGGACCGCGGGCCAGCGTCGCCGCGAGTTCTCCAGCACGTCGCGCTCGGCGGCCGAGTCACGGCCGCAGATCAGCCCGATCGTGCCGGGCAGGAACGGCGGCCGCCGTTTGCGGTCGACTCCGAAGAGCCCCTCCGAGGCGAGAACCTGGCGCAACCGCTCCAGCCGCGCCAGCAACTCACCGACGCCGACCGGGCGCATCTCCAGGGCGGTGAAGGCGAAGGAGCCCTTGTTGACCCAGAAATCCGGTTTCAGGTGCATGACGACCCGGGCGCCGTCCACCGGGCGGGGGACGGTCGCCTCGTAGACGCCGCGCGGGCAGGTGACCCGGGCGGACACGTTGGCCACCGGGTCGCGCAGCGTCAGGAACACCGTGCCGCCGCGGGCGGTCAGCTCGGTGATCTGCCCTTCCACCCAGACGGTGCCGAGCTTGCCGATCCAGCCACCGACCATCTGCAGAACCGTGCGGACCGGAAGCGGTTGTTCCGGGGTGGTCTTCGAGCTCATGGCCGGGAGCCTACGCCGCGGAGGCGGTTACTCGGCGGCCTCAATCTTGGCCAGGCGGTTCTCGTACATGCGCACGACGTCCGCGCGGGCCGTGGTGGCCCGCTCGTAGGCGAGGAGTTCCCGGATCTGCTCGGCGGTCTTGCCGCGCATCCGGGCGCGGAGGGAGGCGATCGTCAGCCCGCTGTGTCCGGGCATCGGCTCGGCGGGCACCGTGACCTCGGCGACCTCGGCGGGCTCCACGGCCTCGGTGACCTTCGCGACCGGTTCGGCGACCCTGGTCTCGGTGACCTCGACCGCGGCGGCGTCGGCCGTCTCGGGCTTGGCGACCTCGACCTCGGTGACCTCGACCTTCACGGCCGGGGGCTCGGCGATCCCGAGTCCGGCCGTCTCCGTTCCGGTCTCCACCCCGGCCTTCGGCGCGGTGACCTCCGGCTCCACCTTGGGTTCGGCCGTCTTGGACCCTGCCACGGGCTCCGGCCTGGACTCCGCCACGGGCTCCGGCTGGGCCGTGGTGGTCTCGGGGGCGCTCGCCTTGGACGTGGCCGGGGCGAAGATGACCGGCTCGGGACGCTTCTTGGTACCGTTGGCCTCGGCCTTGACGTCCTCGCCGTCCTTGGACTCAGTGGTCTCCGGACGCGGGGCGAAGATGACCGGCTCGCGGCGCGCCGGCTTCTCCTCGGCCTTCCTCTCGGTGCCCTCCACGGGCTCCGCGGCCTCGGCCCGCTGGTCGGCGGGCTTCTGGGACGCCTCGTCGGTCTCCTTGGTCTCCTCGGTCTGGCCGGTGAGACGCTTGATCGTGGTCCTCACCCGGTCGCCGAGCAACAGCGCCTGGCCGACCCCGCTCAGCGCGGTCTGGAGCACGTAGAGCGGCAGGTCCTTCGCCTTCTCCTTGAACTCCTCACGGCTGGAGAGCGCCTCGCGCACATTTTTGGTGACATTGCGGACGATGTCAGGGACTGCCATGTCGTCTCCCAGGGAGGTCTGTATTCGACGTTCAGTCTGGCAAGTAAATCGGCAAGACTGTGCCTTAGTAGGACTTTTTAGGACTATGTGAGGTCATAGGGCGAGTGGATGAGCCCGGCGGGCACTCCACGTAGCATAAGAACATGACTTCACAGACCCCCGCGACCCGACGCGTACTAGTGGCGAAGCCCCGTGGTTACTGCGCGGGGGTCGATCGTGCGGTCCAAGCCGTGGAGAAGGCCCTGGAGCTGTACGGCGCGCCGATCTACGTCCGTAAGCAGATCGTGCACAACACCCATGTCGTCAAGACGCTGGAGCAGCTCGGAGCGATCTTCGTCGAGGAGACCGAGGAGGTCCCCGAGGGGGCCATCGTCGTCTTCTCCGCTCATGGCGTCTCCCCGACGGTCCACCAGGAGGCCGCCCAGCGCAGCCTGAAGACGATCGACGCCACCTGCCCGCTGGTGACCAAGGTGCACAACGAGGCCAAGCGCTTCGCCTCCCAGGATTACGACATCCTGCTCATCGGCCACGAGGGCCACGAGGAGGTCGAGGGCACCGCGGGCGAGGCCCCCGCCCACATCCGGCTCGTCGACGGCCTCGACGCGGTCGGCGCCGTCCAGGTACGGGACCCCGAGCGGCTGGTGTGGCTGTCGCAGACCACCCTGTCGGTGGACGAGACGACCGAGACGGTCTCCCGGCTCAAGGAGCGCTTCCCCAACCTCATCGACCCGCCGAGCGACGACATCTGCTACGCCACCCAGAACCGCCAGGTCGCGGTGAAGGAGATCGCGGCCGAGGCCCAGCTGGTCATCGTCGTCGGCTCGGAGAACTCCTCCAACTCCAAGCGGCTGGTCGAGGTCGCCCTCGACCACGGCGCCGCCGCCTCCTACCTGGTCGACGACGCCTCGCTCATCAAGGACGAGTGGTTCGACGGCGTCACCACGGTCGGCGTCACCAGCGGCGCCTCGGTCCCCGAGGAGCTCGTCGCCGGAGTCCTGGCCCGCCTCGCCACGCACGGCTTCGACGACGTCGAAGAGGTCGAGTCCATCCGGGAGAGCGTCCGCTTCGCCCTTCCGCACGAGCTCCGCAGGGACCTGCGGGCCACCGTCTGATCCGGCCCGCCCCCGGCTACTGTCCGTCGCGGGGCGTGCCGTACACCTTGGGTTCGAAGTAACCCTCCGGTTCGGGGGCGAACCCGGCGCTGTCGCCGACCCTCGGGCGGGGAACCTCGGGGGCGCCGGACCGCAGCTCCTCGCGCAGCTCGCGCACGCATCTGGCCAGGCCACGCCGCCAGGCGACGATCAGGACCAGGAGCGAGCCCGCGAACAGCCACGGGGCGCCGGCCGACAACGAGGTGAACATGCCCAGCCCGAGCGCCTGCATCGGCGTGGCCGCGCCCAGGCAGTGGATCGTCTCGGCGAGCAGCGTGGCCACGAAGAAGACCAGCGGCGGGGAGACCACCAGCGAGAGCAGGTCCCGCCGGTTCACCATCGACACCGCGGCCCCGCATCCGATCACGAAGGCCACCCCGACCAGGGCCGACGGCCCGATTAACGCCTGCAGGACCCTGCCCACCAGCGTGAACGCCAGCACGAGCGCCACCGCGCCCCGAGCGGTCAGCCGGACGCCGCCGCTCCGTTTCCGTTTACTCATGCGATCACCCGGCCATGTGGCCGCCCGTCGCCCCGCTCGTCCATCAGCCGTCCCCCTCGACCTTGGCCCCCCATGGCCATCCCTTCCTCCGCCTACAGTGTCCGGTCGCCGGCGCCTCCAGGGAACAGCCTCTAGGGCAGGTCGTTCGCCAACTTACCGTTCAGCCGGGAGACGAGAGGCGGCCTTGACTCCTCTTCTCCCAGTTCCCCCAGGAGTTCGGGGGCGGTCAGCGTGCGCGGCAGGTCCTCGACGCTCTGGGGGATGTCCAGTTCGGTCTCCACCAGCCCCAGGTCGTTCAGCTTGCGCGCGCTCACCAGCACCCGGGTCTCCAGGGAGCCGACCGTCCGGTTGTAGGACTCCACCGCCCGGCTCAGCGACCGGCCCATCGTCTCCATGTTCCGTCCCATGCTGCCCAGCCGTTCGTAGAGCTCCTTGCCCAGCTCGAAGACCGCCTGCGCGTTCTGGCTGAGCGCCGCCTGCTGCCACGCGTACTGCGCCGTGCGGAGCATGGTGATCAGCGTGGTGGGCGTGGCGATGTGGACGCGCCGCCGCATGGCGTACTCCAGCAGGGCCGGGTCGCGCTCCAGGGCGGGGGCCAGGAACGCCTCGCCGGGGATGAACAGCACCATGAACTCCGGCGCCGGGCTGAACGCCTGCCAGTAGGCCTTGGCGGCCAGCCGGTCCACATGCTCGCGCACGTGACGGGCGTGACTGTCGAGCCGGGCCGACTGGTGGTCGGGGTCGGTGGACTCGGCGGCCTCCAGGTAGGCGGCCAGCGAGACCTTGGAGTCGACCACGATGTTCTTGCCGCCGGCCAGCCGTACCACCATGTCGGGCCGGAGCCGGCCGTCGGCGGTGGTGGCGCTCGCCTGCTCGTCGAAGTCGCAGTGGTGCTGCATCCCGGCGATCTCGGCGACCCTGCGGAGCTGGAGCTCCCCCCACCGGCCCCGGGCCTCCGGCCGCTGCAGCGCGCGCACCAGCGCGGTCGTCTGCAGGCGCAGCTGGTCGTTGCTCTCCCGGACGACGTCGATGTGCTTGGCCAGTTCGGCGTGGGCGACCCGCTGGCCCGCCTGCGTGTCGCGCAGCTGCGTCTCGACGCGGGCCAGGGTGTCCTTCAACGGCTCGATCAGGTGCTCGACGGCCTGCTTGCGCTGCTCCAGCTCCCCGGCCGCCTCCGCCTGGCCGACGGCCATCCTGGTCTCGGCCAGCTCCAGGAACCGCAGGTTGTTGACGTCGAGCGCCTTGGCGGACAGGGCCTGGAACCGTTCGGTGAGCTGTCCCTCCACATAGGCGGCCTTCTCCTCGGCGACCTTGGCGCGGGCCTCGGCCTCGGCCAGGCGCGTGACGATGTCGGAGGCCCCGGAGGAGGCGCGCGCCCTGCCCAGCAGGAACCCGATCGCGAGTCCTGCGGCGAGTCCCACAGCGAGCTGGAAGGCGAGGGCCATGACATTCACCCCGGAATGATCGCAGGCCCGACGGCTCCTGGCCTCCCGACACGCCTTCCAGAGCGCTTCCGGCCCACCCGTCCCCTCGCTTCCGGCGGGCTGGAAGGGGACCGATCGGAGACCGATTCCACCATCCTGTGACACGCCCGAGGCGGATAGCACTGGGCGGTTCCCTCTAAACTCGGCTCACGTGAGCCTGAGCATCGGCATCGTCGGATTGCCCAACGTCGGCAAGTCAACGCTTTTCAACGCGCTGACGAAGACCGCAAACGCCCTGGCGGCGAACTACCCCTTCGCCACCATCGAGCCCAACGTGGGCATCGTCGGCGTTCCCGACCCGCGTCTGGAGAAGCTGGCCGAGATCTTCGGCTCCGCGAAGATCCTGCCCGCCAAGGTCGAGTTCGTGGACATCGCCGGTCTGGTCCGCGGCGCCTCGGAGGGGCAGGGACGGGGCAACCAGTTCCTGGCCAACATCCGCGAGACCGACGCCATCTGCCAGGTCATCCGGGTCTTCAACGACCCCGACGTGACCCATGTGGACGGCGGCGTCGCCCCCGGGCGCGACATCGAGACGATCAACACCGAGCTGATCCTCGCCGACCTGCAGACGCTGGAGAAGGCGATCCCCCGCCTCCAGAAGGAGTCCAGGACCAACAAGGACCGCAGGGGCGTCCTGGAGGCCGCCGAGGCGGCCGTCAAGCTTCTCGACGGCGGGACCACCCTGTACGCCGGGGCCAAGGGCGCCGGGATCGACGTGGCCGACCTGCGTGAGCTGCACCTGCTGACCGCCAAGCCGTTCCTCTACGTCTTCAACCTCGACGCCGACGAGCTGGTCGACGAGGAGTTGCGGGCACAGCTGTCGGCGCTCGTCGCCCCGGCCGACGCCGTCTTTCTGGACGCCAAGATCGAGTCCGAGCTCGTCGAACTGCCCGACGACGAGGCGCTCGAACTCCTGCAGTCCGTCGGCCAGGAGGAGTCCGGCCTGGCGCAGCTGGCCAGGATCGGCTTCGAGACCCTCGGCCTGCAGACCTATCTGACCGCCGGCCCCAAGGAGACCCGGGCCTGGACGATCCGCAAGGGCGCCACCGCCCCCGAGGCGGCCGGGGTCATCCACACCGACTTCCAGCGCGGCTTCATCAAGGCCGAGATCACCTCCTTCGACGAACTGGTGGAGGTGGGCTCGGTCGCCGCCGCCCGCCAGGCGGGCAAGGCCCGCATCGAGGGCAAGGACTACGTGATGCGCGACGGCGACGTCGTGGAGTTCCGCTTCAACGTGTGACCGGCGCGGCGACCATGCCTTTCGGGCTCACCTCGCGTTCGGATGGATTCATGCGGCGGTGAGGGCCTCCGGCGGGGGACCGGAAGGTGGCGTGCGGTGCTCGTGGCTGAGCAACCAAAGGAAATCGAGGCCCCCACCGTCTAAGGCCCAGGTGAACAAGTATCGGCCCCGCACACGCGGGGATGGTCCTCCCTGGTTCTTCGTCGTCTCCGCCGCTACTGATCACGGAAGGTGGGCCAGACTCACACGCACTTGGCCGTTGACAGTACGTCAGCATCAGCTACCGGGCTGGAACCCCGCGGGAAGTCTCGCCACTGTGACCAAGGTGAGCCTCTGCAGGCCGGCATGCTGTTACGGTCACGCCTATGACGCTCTCAGCTCATACGACTCGTGCTGTCGATTTGCGGGTTGAACCGGTTGATGAGGTTCTCGATCGTGTAGAACGGTCGCTTCAGACACGCCTGAATCGGGACACTGTAGTACGCAAGCGCCGCTCGATTGGCGTGCGGACGGACCGCGATACGTGGGTACGTATCGAGAGACGAGGGCTCGACCGGATCGGGGTCCAGGGCGGGGACGGCACCGCGTCCGCCGAGGCCCTGCGCGGGATCGCAAAACCGGCCTGGTTCGTCGGCGTTGCCTGGCGGGAGGAGTCGGTGATGTGGCGGGCGGACGAGACGGAGTTGCTGCTGGGTGCGCCGGTGGGCAGCGCCGTGGTGGCGGAGGATCCGCAGCTGTCCGAGGAGTGGTGGGCCGCGCTGAACGCTTCCCTGGATGCCCTCACCGCGCAGCACACCAACCGGATCGCGACACCGGATACCGAGACCCTTACACAGGAACTGGTCACAGGAACGATCAACAGCGTCTTCCCCGGCGTCGATACGGTCGTGGTCGAATGGCGTCCGGCCCACGCGGACTTCAACTGGGCGAATATCACGGCGCCGGTGTTCTGCGTGTTCGACTGGGAGGACTGGGGCATGGCCCCGCGCGGCCTGGACGCGGCGAATTTGTGGGGTGCCTCCCTCGCCGTCCCGGCTCTGGCCGATCGTGTGCGCAGCGAGCGGCGTGGCGATCTGGAAAGCCGGGACGGCAAGCTGATGACGCTGTTCGTCGCCGCGAAGATCCTCGGCCTTTACGCCGACCCGGACGACCCCCGGCTGGGGGCCGCCTGGGAAACGGCGGAGCGAGTGGTGAAGGGACTTCGGACGGGCTGACGGCGGGCCTGGAGAAGCTGCCGGTACTCCCGGACCACTTGGTTGTCGACTTCGTACGCCAGGGCGCCGATCAGCTCCCACAGGTGGTCCACGTTGTCCGTACCGACCGCGACCGCGTCGACCCGGGGCAGGCCGTAGGCGGAGCGGAACGCCGCCTGGACCGTTGTGGCTGGCGGGGAATGCCGCAGGAAAATCCGCGGGTCGAATTTCCCCCACACCGCCTCGGTCGTACTGCCGCTGAAGGGGCTCATGCCCCACACCTGCGACGGCAGCCACCGCGTCACCAGGGCCTCGGCCGCTTCGAGGACGTCGACACACACCAGCAGTCCTGACCGGACCATGAGGACATCAGGGCAGGGTACGTCGAGGCCCACAAGCGGGCGCGGGTCCCAGCTCGATACACCCCACCCCCCGCACAGCCCCGTCTGCGCGGCGTCGGCCAAGACCGCGCACGCCTGCGCCAGCATTTCGGTGTCGGGGTGGGAGCGCTCGGGGTTGTGGAGGAGCACCGTGTCCGGCTCCCGTCCCAGATCCTTCGCGGCCTGCTCGACTCCGGCGCGCAGCCGGGTGGGGGCGAGGGAATGTCCCTCTGGGAAATACCCGACTTTGGTGGAGACCGAGAATTTCGGTAGGAGATCGTCGGCCACCGTCTTCAGCACTTCGTGTGAGCGATGGCCGAGGTAGTTCGAGGCAGTGTCGAGGCGCGCTACGCCGAGGTCGGCGGCTGCTTCGAGTACGTCACGGGCGTGACCAGACCGGTATAGCCCGAGGATGACATTTCCGTCAGTGGTTCGCACAACCCCTCCGTGATGAGCAGATCGGCCAGAGTGGTGGTGTCCTCGTCTGCGCCGTCCAGGTAGACCGGGTGACCCGACAGGAGCGCATGGAGGCCCGGTTCCGCGCGCTCGTGGAGGGTCAGCCGCTTGCCCCCGCCGCAGACTTGGACTGTGTCGCCAAAGCGGACGATGGAGGGGGCGAACTCGGTGACGGCCGCGACCCCCTTTGGTCGGCCGAAGGCGGCCACATCGGGTATGTGGCGTGCGGGCGGGGTGTTGGACCGCAGTTCGTCCAGGTACCCCTCGGGGCTGTAGGTGGCGGCCAGAGCGCTGAGCTTGTCCGTCAGCACCTTGTGCGCGGTTCCCTCGGTGCCTTCCAGGTCGCGGCGGAACGCCTCATCGGCGCGGGCGGCGTCGGAGAGGAAATTGGCCCACGTGACGCCGGTCCGTTTGGTGAATCCGAACGTCACATGCAGCGAGTGGCCCCCGCTGCCGGAGCCGAGGCGAGTGGCGGTGTGCCAGAAACCACGCGGGATGTGCATGACGTCACCGGCCCGCATTGTGCCCTTCCACAGCACTTCCTCGGAAGGGGTGCGATTGCGTTCCGCGTCGCGGTACATCGGCACCGGCCGGGATGGGCCGCGCACCTCCCACGATTTCTCGCCGGAAAGCTGCACAGCGATGACCTCGTGATCGTCCCAGTGCAGATGGAACCCATCGGTGTCACCGACCGCGAGGTATGCGTTCGCGGAGGTCAGTTCGCCAGACCACCAGCCTAGGGCACGGCAGGCGACTTCCAGGGTCGGTTCGAAGAAGTCCACGTGGTCCAGGACCACGGTGCCACCGTTGTTGAGGATCCGTCCGAGGGCCGCCATGTCGGCCTGGCTCACGGCCTGCCTGCGCCGGTTGACGTTGGTGGACAGGAACATGGACGGGTGTATTTCGTCACCCTCGGCGTAGCAGCGGAGCTGCGGATTGGCCAGGTGGCGGTGTTTGATCAGGCCAAGCAGCTTGTGTGGTGTCAGCAGGCGGGCGGGCAGGTCCGGGTCCGTGAGATGGCCGCGTGCGAACGCGGTCCCCACGGAACCCGGCCCGTCCCAGCCGAGAGCCTTCTCGATGTGGATGACGAGCCGGTGTTCCATGGGTTCCCTTTACTCCTTCGGGAGGTTCAGGTCGCGGTTGTCGCCGTCGTCGCCCGCACTGTTCTGCGAGCTGGTGATGTCGGACCGTTCGGACTCGCTGCGGTCGTGCGCGGTTGCCAGTTCCTCCACGGCGATCAGGAGCGCGGGGCTGGTCCCCGCCCGCGTGGATGCGTTCGCTGCCATCTCGTGTCCTTTTCCCTTCGGCTTCATCCCCCCGGGGCCGGGCGGAAGGTATAAGTCAACCCGTCCTCAGCGCGCGGCAGAAAGGCGGGTTTTGAACATTGGCGCTGTGCGCCCCGGTGTCCTCCTCAGGGGAAGAGGGCACCGGATCCCGTGCCGCTCGACCTGTCAGGGGGCGGGGACACCGGTCTGGGCAGGCCCGGATCAGCCTGATACAAGGCAACCTCACTAGCGCGTGTCGCGGTACCGTCAACAGGAGTGTCGAAAAGTGTCGCTTCCGCTACCTCCCGTTACAGAGAGGCTGGGCACGATGAACGACAAGCTCGCAAGGTGGCTGGACCGATCGGGCATGAGCCGTGGCGAGTTGGCGAGAAGGGTGAAGGCCAAGGCAGTTCGGTGGAGTGAGCCCCATGTCGCCACCAGCACGACGCGAGTTCGGTTCTGGCTCGAAGGCCAGATACCGCGCCAGCCGTTACCCGACATCCTCGCGGAGGTCTTCTCAGACTGCGTCGGATACCGAGTCACAACGTACGATCTCGGGCTCGGTGATGGCGCAGGTGCCGGGAGCGCACTCGTGTACAACTCTTCCTACGCGGCTACTGTGGAGATTGTCGCAGACCTCGGGAGAGCTGATGTGGATCGACGAAACTTCCTTACAGGTGCACCATTCGCCGCACTCGCTGGCGTTGGGCCGTCGCGCGACTGGTTGCTGAACGTCCTGGACCAGGCACCGGAGCCCGGCCCCCGCGTCCGCCTGGAAGACGTGACGGCAGTGAAGAACATGTTCGGTGAGTTTCAAAAGATGGACGTACTACAGGGAGGCGGCTCCGGCCGCTTGATCCTCGCCGAGTACATGAACCAGCATGTCTATCCCCTCCTTCGTCGCACGTACAGCGACGACGTGCGACGAGTCCTCTGCGAGGCCGCCGCCGAACAGACCTACCTTCTCGGATGGATGGCCTACGACAATGGGGAACATGGTCTCGCCCAGCGCTACTTGATCCAGTCCCTTCGCCTCGCGGAGGAGTCCGGCAACACGGCCTTGGGGTCTCATGTTCTGGCTGGCATGGCAGACCAAGCCACGCTGCTTGGAGACCCGGTCGAAGGGCGCCGCTTGGCTCAGGCGGGGCGTCTCGGCTTGTCACATGTCGATTCGCCGGCCTGCCTGGCGGACCTCTGGTGTCTCGAAGCACGAGCGCTCGCTCTGCTCAACGACAAGTTTGCGGCGGCCCGCGCGGTAATCGAGTCCGAGAAGGCGTACACGAAGGTACGTTCAGATGAGGAGCCGGAGTGGGCGGCCTTCATCGACCCTGCCTATCTACACGGGGAGCACGCCAACACGTTCCGCGACCTCGGGGATGCGAACGCCGTAGATGAGCATGCCCGGAAGTCGATAGACCACGCCGCGAGCCAGAAGCGCGCTCGGCGCGGGGCCATGTCTCAGGCGGCCCTCGCGGTATCTCATTTGCAGCGGAACGACTTGGAGGCGGCTCACGCGGCTGGTGTTCGTGCCCTCAGTCTGACCAGGCAAGTGAAGTCCTCGCGTGCTATGGAAGCCGTGCACGACCTACAGCGGCGCATGCGGCTCTTCGGCGGACATCGGCTGGTCGCCGACTTCAGCGAGCGAGTCAGGGAGCTTACCGCAGCGGCATAGCCTCGAACGAGGGTGCCCAGGGGCATGCATGCTGGGCGCCTGCGCTCACGTTGCGCTGTTCAGTTCCTCGTAACCGTCGGTGTACTCAAGCCGGTTGAGATGGGCGGTGATCATTTCGTTCCTGCATGACCTTCACCGCTGCCTCTAGCAGGGCGACGCAGCCTTCCGGGGTTGCGGCGTAGCGGTCGCCGAACACTCTTGGCCGTCCCCTCGATGCGCTCGCCGTCGAGCTCGATGTCGGACCAACGCAGGTTGAGTAGTTCCCCGCACCGTGAGCCTTTTTCATCTCGCTTCACGGAGTTGAGGCGTGAGGATCGCTTTGACGAGTTGACCTGCGCGAAGAGGGCAGCAGCGTAGCCTGCGCAGGATGCGCCAGGCCTTCAACTGCGGATTCGCTCGCTCACCGGGGCCGCGAAGCCTGGCGTGGGCGGAGTTGGCGCCCTTCTGCGAGGCGGGCTTGTTCCTGCCCTTGTACGGCACGCGAACGTGCTCACCGGCGCCGATGTAGCCCTTGTCGGCGAGTGTGATCAGGCCAGCGGTCTTCAAGCGACGCGGGGTGCCCCAGATCCGGGCGGCCGCCAGGTCATGCGCTGTCCCTTTCGGCGCGGGCGTCCTCCCCACGCCCGTGGGGGTGAACCGAGGACGCTGAAGCGTATGAACTCGGCGAGCACGTCCTCCCCACGCCTGGGGGGTGAGCCAGACGGCGGGTGGTGGCCGGACGGCTCGCGGAGCGGATCATCACGAGCCGTCCGGGGGTGGAGGGGCCGCCCCGAGGCGGCGGTTCGTTACTCGTCGCGTTTTTGTGTGCTGTCTGCCAGGAGTGCGAGGACTTCGGCTTTGCGGTAGCGGCGGTGTCCGCCGAGGGTGCGGATGCTGGTGAGCCGGCCGGCTTGGGCCCAGCGGGTGACGGTTTTGGGGTCGACGCGGAACATGATCGCGACCTCGGTGGGGGTGAGCAGCGCCTCGAAGCGGGGCGGGAGAACGGGGAGGGGGGTGATGAGGGCGGAGCCGTCACGGCCCAGGTCGTCGCGCACATCCTGGCCGCCAAGCCGGCCGACGTGCCCTCCCTGCTGGAGTCCGAGCTCGACGGCAAGACCGTCAAGGAG
>NZ_JBSGCR010000033.1:0-77775 GCF_053601935.1 Streptosporangium sp. NPDC004631
GCAGACAGCACACAGAAACGCGACGAGTAACGAACCACCACCCGGAACGGCCCCCACGCACCCGGACGGCTCGTGACGACCCGCTCCACGAGCCGCCCGGACACCACCCCCCGTCCGGGCACCACCCTGTCCGGGCACCCCCTGTCTGAGCGGTTCCCGCTCACGCCGTCCAGGTCGCGATCGTGCTCCCCTCGCACGCGGGGGGCGGTCCACAGGAATACCCGGGGGGCCGTCGGTTAGCCGGTGGTGGCCGTCCACCGGCCGCGCCGCAGATGGATCGTCCCGCCCGGGGTGATCCGTACCGTGGCCCTGTAGACGGGCGGGCGGCCGTGCTGGAGCCGGTGGGTGTGGGCTGCGTCGATCACGTCCCGCAACAGGCGTGGGCTACCCTGCTGGGGGACGTGGAGACAACAAATCCGGGTGGCACCCGAAATGTCCGATCCTTCGAAAGTGCTCGAATTTCACGCTCACCGCCGACAACGCCGCAGGTCAGGCAGAGTGCTCCCCGCGCACGCGGGGATGGTCCCTGCGGCTGCGCGAGTCGGGGCGGGTCTCCCCTGTGCTCCCCGCGCACGCGGGGATGGTCCCGGCTACTCACCGACGAGCGCGAGCGCAGCGCCGTGCTCCCCGCGCACGCGGGGATGGTCCCACCTCATGGAAGAAGAAATCGTCGATTTCCTCGTGCTCCCCGCGCACGCGGGGATGGTCCCATGATCGGCGGCTACGCCCGTTTCCTGCTGAAGTGCTCCCCGCGCACGCGGGGATGGTCCCGTGCCCTCCTCGTGCGGGGCCAGGTCGCTGGAGTGCTCCCCGCGCACGCGGGGATGGTCCCCGCCGCACCTGGTGGCCACTCGGCTCCCTGCTGTGCTCCCCGCGCATGCGGGGATGGTCCGAGTAGGTCACCTACCGCGTATTCGATCGAGGATTTCGCGGTGCCGGGCGAGGACGGCGGCCAGGTGTTCGGGGGCCGACCGATGGAGGTACGGACTCCGGCCGCGTGCTGAGCGGGTGTGAGCGACCGATGGTGGGCGTGGCAGAACCCGATGACCTTCGTTCCACGGGTGGGCTGAAGGCGGCCAAGCCGGAACGGCCTGATGAGGGCGGGCAGGGTCTCTTGGCCATGGGGAAAGGGACCTTCGGCACTGCTTGCGGCGCCTGGTCGGGCCGTACGTTTGTGATCAAGAGTCTTGGCGTGAGGAGGTGCTGCCTCTAGCGAATCTTGATGATGGAACAGGGCCGCTTGTCCGGCCCTCTCGCCTGGGGGGCGAAGAGTTCTGCGCTGAACGGCGCCGCTGCCCTCGCCGTACGGTCTCCACAGGATGGGCCTCGGAGACGGCCGCGAGGGCTCGGCGCCGGATCGCCGTACCTGTGAGGCGCGGTGGTCATCGGGGGAATCTCGGACGTTCCGTCGGCGTGGCCGATGGGTCCCTGTGGAAGAAAGACGGCATGGCGCGTGGTCCCACCGGGGCGGGGCGCGGGGAAGCGTGCCGAAAAGCGGGGGTAAGGGGGGCCGTTCATGGACGGCGTTGTGGTGGAGACGCTGGAACCGCTCATCGCCGAGCTGCGGTCCCGTGGGTTCACCGTTGTCGGGCCGACGGTGCGGGACGGGGCCGTCCGGTTCGCCGAGATCTCCTCCGCCGCGCAGCTGCCCGCCGGGCGAGGGGACGAGCAGCGGCCCGGCTGTTACCGGCTGACCGAGCGGGACGACGATCTGGTGTTCGGTTTCGCCGCGAGCCCCGACTCGGCCAAGCGCTACACCCAGCCGCCCCGGCAGGCGCTGTCCCGGATGCGCGACGGAGCGGTGGAGGAGGCCAGCCAGGAGGCTCCCCGCGTCGCCCTGCTGGGGGTGCGTTCCTGCGACCTGGCCGCGATAGCCGTACAGGATCGGGTGTTCCTCGGCGGCAGGCACCCCGATCCGGCCTACCGCAGGCGGCGTGAGGCGCTGTTCCTCGTCGCGGTGAACTGCGCGGTGCCCGGTGGCACCTGTTTCTGCGTCTCCATGGGCACCGGGCCGAGGGCCGTCGCCGGGTTCGACCTGGCGCTCACCGAGCTGAGCGATCCGCACCGGTTCCTCGTCGAGTGGGGAAGCGAGCGGGGCGCGGAGGTCGTCGCGGGGCTCGTGCACCGACCGGCCACCGGCGACGACCTCGCGTCCGCCGAGGAGGTCTCCCGGATCGCCGCCGCCCGGATGGGCCGTGAGGTGGACACCGACGGCATCCAGGAGCGGCTGGCCGGGGCCCACGACTCGCCGCGCTGGGCCGAGGTGGCCTCCCGCTGCCTGGCCTGCACCAACTGCACGATGGTCTGCCCCACCTGCTTCTGCACCACGGTCGAGGACGCCACCGACCTCACCGGCGGCGCGGAACGGACGGAGGTGTGGGACTCCTGCTTCACGCTGGACTTCTCCGAGGTCGGCGGTTCCCCGGTGCGCGGCTCGGGCCCGGCCCGTTACCGGCAGTGGCTGACCCACAAGTTCTCCACCTGGTTCGACCAGTTCGGCGTGTCCGGCTGCGTGGGCTGCGGCAGGTGCATCACCTGGTGCCCGACCGGCATCGACGTCACCGAGGAGCTGTCGTGCATCCGATGACGCCTGTGCCCTACCGGGTGTGCTCGCGTCGCCCGGACCGGGCCGACACGGTGTCCCTGACGCTCAGGCCGGTTGAGGGTGTCTGCCCGCCGTTCCTGCCGGGCCAGTTCACGATGGTGTACGCGCCGGGGGTCGGGGAGATACCGATCTCGATCAGCGGCCGGGCCCGTTCCGGCGGATACGTGCAGACGATCCGGGCGGTGGGCGCGGTGAGCGGGGCGCTCTGCCGCAGGCGGCCCGGCGACGTCGTGGGGGTGCGCGGGCCGTACGGCACGGCGTGGGATGTGCCGGCGGCGAGGGGGTCGGACGTGGTCGTGGCGGCGGGCGGCCTGGGCCTGGCCGCGCTCCGGCCGGTCATCCGCGAGCTGGCCGCCCACATCTCCGGGTACGGACGGGTCAGTGTGATCGTCGGCACCCGGACGCCCGCGACCCTGATCTACCCCGGCGAGCTGGCCCGCTGGCGGGACCGGCACGGCATCGACGTCAAGATCACTGTTGATCATCCGGACCGCGCCTGGAAGGGGCCGGTGGGGCTGGTCACCAGGCTGATCGACCGGATCGTCTTCGAGCCTCGCCGTACCTTCGCCTTCGTCTGCGGTCCGGACGCCATGATGCGCGCGACCACGGCCGAGCTGGTACGGCGGGGCGTCCCGGCCGGGCGGATGGCGCTGTCGGTGGAGCGCAACATGAAGTGCGGTGTCGGCCGCTGCGGCCACTGCCAGCTCGGCCCGTTGTTCACCTGCCTCGACGGCCCGGTGCTGAACTACGAGCGGGCCGCCGGGCTGCTGGCCGTACGGGAGCTGTGATGACCGGGGGCCGGGCGCCTCGGCTGGCGGTGTGGAAGTTCGCCTCCTGTGACGGCTGCCAGCTCACCCTGCTGGACTGCGAGGACGAGCTGCTGTCGGTGGCGGCCAGGGTGGACATCGCCTACTTCCGGGAGGCCTCAAGCGCGGCCGGGCGCGGGCCGTACGATCTGTCGCTGGTCGAGGGGTCGATCACCACCCCGGACGACCTGCGGCGGATCCAGCACGTGCGCCGCGTGTCGAGGCGGCTGGTGACGATCGGCGCCTGCGCGACCGCGGGCGGCGTCCAGGCGCTGCGGGACTTCGCCGACGTGCGGGAGTTCGCCTCGATCGTCTACGCCAGGCCCGACTACATCGCCACCCTGGAACGTTCCACCCCGATCTCGGCCCACGTGCCGGTGGACTTCGAACTGCGCGGCTGTCCCATCGACAAGAGGCAGTTGCTGGAGGTCATCTCGGCCTTCCTCGCCGGGCGGCGCCCCTTCGTGCCCGCGCACAGTGTCTGCGTGGAGTGCAAGGCCCGGGACAACGTCTGCGTCATGGTGGCCCACGGCACCCCCTGCCTCGGCCCGGTCACCCAGGCCGGTTGCGGGGCGCTCTGCCCGGCGTTCAACCGGGGCTGCTACGGCTGCTTCGGCCCGATGGAGAGCCCCAACGTCCGGGCTCTCAACGCGCAGTTGCGGCTGCTCGGCATGAGCGACCCCGAGCTGGTGCGCGTTTACCGGACGTTCAACGCCACCGAGGAACCCTTCCGCCAGGCGTCCGAGGAGGCCGAAGAGGCCGGGGAGGCCGAGATGGACAAGGAGGCCGAGAGGTCCGGGAAGACCCTGGGCGCTGGGGAGGCCGGGGAAGTCGAGGAGGCTGAGGAGACCGTGGGCGCTGAGGAGACCGAGGGCCGAGGAGACCGTGGGGGGCCAGAGTGCCGAGGGGGCAGAGGTGACGCATAAGTCGATCAGGATCGGCGGCCTGGCCCGGGTGGAGGGCGAGGGCTCCCTGCTGGTGCGCGCCCGCGACGGCCGGGTCACCGACGTGGAGTTGAACATCTACGAGCCGCCCCGGTTCTTCGAGGCGCTGCTCCGCGGCAGGTCGTACACCGAGCCGCCCGACATCACCGCCCGCATCTGCGGTATCTGCCCGGTGGCCTACCAGATGAGCGCCTGCCAGGCCGTCGAGGCGGCCTGCGGGACGGAGGTGACCGGGCCGCTGCGGGACCTGCGGCTGCTGCTGTACTACGGCGAGTGGATCGAGTCGCACGCCCTGCACGTCTACCTGCTGCACGCCCCCGACTTCCTCGGCTATGAGAGCGGGGTGGCGATGGCGGCCGACCACCGCCCTCTCGTGGAGCGGGGGCTGGCGTTGAAGAAGGCCGGCAACGAGCTGGTGGCGACCCTCGGCGGCCGGGCGATCCACCCGGTCAACGTGCGGGTGGGCGGCTTTCACCGGGTCCCGGCCCCCGCCGAGCTCGCACCGGTCGCCGAACGGCTCCGCCGGGCCCGGGACGAGGCGCTGGCGACGGTGGGGTGGGTGGCGGGGTTCGACTTCCCCGACGTGGACCACGACTACCGGTTTCTCGCCCTGCGGCATCCGGCGGAGTACGCCATCCTGTCGGGTTCGATCGCGGTGAGCGACGGGGCCGGGTTCGCCGTGGCCGACTGGCCCGACCACGTCGTGGAGGAGCAGGTGCCGCACTCCACGGCGCTGCACGCCCGGCTCGACGGGTCCACCGGCTATCTGGTGGGCGCCCTGGCCCGTTACGCCCTGAACGGCCGGCAGCTCTCCCCGCTGGCCAGGTCGGCGGCCTCGGACGCCGGGCTCGGCCCGGTCTGCCGGAACCCGTTCCGCAGCATCGTGGTCCGGGCCGTGGAGATCCTGCACGCCTGTGACGAGGCGCTCCGGATCATCGAAGACTACACCGAGCCGGACGCGCCGGCCGTGCCGGTGGAACCCCGCCCCGGGGTCGGCCACGGCGTCTCGGAGGCCCCTCGCGGCACGCTCTACCACCGCTACCGGATCGACGGGGCGGGGCTGATCGTCGACGCCGACATCGTGCCGCCGACCTCGCAGAACCAGGCCCGTATCGAGATGGATCTGCGCCACCTCGTCGAGCCCCGCCTCGACCTGCCTCGGGAGGAGCTGGCGGCGCTGTGCGAGCGGGCGGTGCGCAACCACGATCCGTGCATCTCCTGCTCGGCCCATTTCCTCCACCTTCACCTGGACCGGTGACACCGGTCCCGCCTGCGGGAGGGTTCATGCGCGGCCGTGTCGTCATCGGGGTCGGCAACGAGATGCGGGGGGACGACTCCGCGGGGCTGGAGGTCGTCCGGCTGCTGCGCGGCGTGCTGCCCGAGGAGGTTCCCGTGCTGGAGAACGGGGGCGAACCGGCCGGGCTGGTCGAGGCGTGGACCGGCGCGGGCCTGGCGGTCGTGATCGACACGACGGTCTCCGGCACGCCCCCGGGCACGGTGCGCCGGTACACCGTCCTCGGCCGTCGCCCCTCGCCGGGGGACGTTCCGTGGACGGCTCCCGCCGCCGGGCACGGCAGCTCCCACGCCCTGGGCATCGCCGACGCGATCGCGCTCGGTCACGCGCTGGACCGGCTCCCCGGTGAGCTCGTGCTCTACACCGTCGAGGGCGCCGACTTCCGGCTCGGCGCCCCGGTGACGCCCGCCGTACGGCACGCCATCGGGGAGATCGCCACGACCGTGGCCGACCTTGTCCGCCCGTAGATCCGCGCGGGGACCCAGGCGGGGATCCGCGCGGATCTACGGGCGGGGATCCGCGCGGAGGTTCGGGCGGGGCGGCGTCTCGGTGGCGGAACGCCTCAGGGAGGGGGCGGGGGCGCCGCACGCCGTGTCATCGGGATCAGCATGACCGGGACGCCGGCGTCGGCCACGATCCTGCGGACGGTCCGCGCCCTCCCCCGGCCGATCCGCCGTGACCAGCCCAGCGTGATGAGATCCACGTATTCCTCGACCGCCACGTTCACCACCTGCTCCTCCACGACCCCGCTGCGCAGTTCCATCCGCACGCCGGGGTGCGCGCAGTGGCGGGCCAGGAACTCCTCCTCCCACGCCTGCCTGGCGTGTGCGGCCTGGTCCCAGCAGCGGGGAGTGGTCACCTGGTCGAAGACGTGCAGGACCACCAGGTCGACGCCGGTACGGGTGAACAGCCCGGCCGTCTCGGTGACGGCGGCGGCGGCCTCGGGGGAGCCGTCCAGCGGCAGGAGCACCCGTGAGATGACCTTGCGAGACGCCTCGGGCGTTCTCATCCGCGAGGGCAGCAGGATGACCGGTTTGGTGGATCGGCGCACGACACGCCAGGAGACGTCCCCGGGCAGGGTGCCGTCGGCGAGGACGCCGAGGATCGTGCCCGCCTGTTCGAGCTCGTGGAGCACCGCGGTCTCGACGTCCCGCCCTCCGGAGCCCACGGCGATACGCACCTCCCGGACGTCCGCGCGCAGGACCTCCGCCATCGCCCCGGCGACGGCGATCACACCCGAGGCTCCACCCGCGTCGTCGACGACGGCCAGCACATGTCGCATGTCCCCTCCCCTGCGTGTGTCGTCTCTCCCTCGTGGCGTTGTCCCTTCTCACCGTGGCGCCTCTCTCCCCTCTTCCCCCGCGTCATTCGCGCCGCCGCGGCAGGCGGGCGGGGCCGTCCAGGCGCCGCGCCTCTCCGGCGTCCAGCCTCAGCCACAGTTCTCCGTCGGTCTGGACGTCCACCGACTCGCGGGTGATGTCCAGCCGGACGCGACGGCCCAGGCAGCGGAACCGCAGGCCGAGGCTTCCCCATGCCGTGGGCAGTCTCGGGTCGAGGCGGAGGATCCCGTCGTCGCCCACCCTCGCGCCGGCGAAGCCGGTGAGCAGCGCCTGCCAGACGCCGCCGAGCGTGGCCATGTGCAGGCCGGTGGCGGTGGTCCCGGTCAGATCGTCGAGATCGAGGGCCAGTGCGACGCGGAGCAGGTCGAGCGCCTCGTCCGGACGTCCCGCCCGGCTCAGCAGGCAGGCCGTGATCGCCGGTGAGAGCGAGGAGCCGTGCGCGGTACGGGGGCCGTAGAAGTCGAGGTTTCTCTCCAGCGAGCCGGCCTCGACCTCCTCGGGCACCAGGTGGTGGAGCATGAGGACGTCGGGCTGTTTGATGATCTGCGTGGCGGCCAGCCGCTTCTGGCCGAGCAGCAGGTCCGCGGCGACCGGCGGGACGGCGACCTGCTCCATCGTCAGTGGTTCCAGCCGGAAGTAACCGGCGAACTGCTCATACAGGCCCGACGCGGGGTGGTAGCCGTCCACCAGGCGGTCCGCGAGCGCGCGCCACCGACGCCCCTCCGCGCAGTCGGGGCCGACCAGGTCGGCTGCCCGCCTCAGGTTCCACCGGGCCATCACATTGGTGAACGCGTTGTCCGTCACCGCCTCGTGATACTCGTCCGGCCCGATCACGTCGCCGAGGTGCGCCCCTCCCTCGTCGTCCACCTGGCAGCGCGACACCCAGTAGCGGGCGGTCTCGATCAGGAGGGGACGCGCCGGGCCGTCCAGGAATCCCCGGTCACCGCTCCACCGCGCGTAGTGGACGGCCGCCCAGGCGATGTCGGCGGTGATGTGCTCCTCCAGTTGCCCGGTGAGGATGGGGACGGCCTCACCGCCCAGATGCCCGGACCCGGGGGTCACGTCGTCGCCCGTGGCCGCGGACTCCCAGGGGAAGCGCGCGCCCGCGCAGTCCACGGCCGCCGCGCGGGCCCGCGCGGCGGCCAGCCGACGGAGCCGGTAGGCGACCATGGCCCGAGCCTCGGCGGGGTGCATGCTCGCCACGGCGGGCAGCACGAACACGTCGGCGTCCCAGAAGACGTGACCCGCGTAACCGCCGCCCGACAGTCCTCGCGCGCCGACGGCCACCTCGTCGCGGCGGTCGACGTTGTTCCAGAGCTGGAACAGCGCGAACCGGACGGCGAGCTGCGCGGCGGGGTCGTCGGGAATGGAGACGTTCACGTCCTCCCAGCGTGCGGCCCACGCCGCTCGCTGCTCGGCGAGCAACCGGTCGAACCCGGCCCGCTCGGCCGCCTCCAGCGCCGCGGCGGCGTCGCAGAGCACCGGCCGGCGGGCGGGGTCGGCCACGTAGGCGGCGATCCGCTCCAGGGTGCGCACTCCGTCGTCACGGCCCATCCGCTGCGCCGCCACCGCGGCCATCCCGGCGCGACCGGCGGCGACACGCGCCCAGCTGCGACCGTCGAGCCGGCCCTCGGTGACCTGCCCCTCCGGGGGAGGCCGCAGCGGCGATCCCGCGCGCAGCCGTCCGGCACCCGCCTCGGCGCGCATCGCCACCACCCCCGGACGGCTCACGCACGCCAGCCGCAGCATCCGCACGGGCGGGGTGTGGCCTGTCTCCTCCCGGGTCAGCACGCCGCTGCGCAGGTCGAGTGTGCGCAGATCCTCCTCGGGAGGCGGGTCAAGGAGGAGGCCGGTCCACCGGGGCCCCGGCAGCAGATGTTGCCCGGCCCCGGTGCCGGTGTAGATGCCCGCGGCGAGCACCAGCGGAACCGATCCCGGGGCGGGCTCCTCCACCGATCCTCGGGTGGCGAACCCTCCGGCGCCCAGGGTGAACAGCGCCTCGGTCACCCGGTGCCGTGCCGGGTCGCCGCCCGTCTCGCGGATGGTCCACGCCGGATCGTCGTCCACACCGGGGGTCCGCCGGTGCCGCCTGCGCCGTATCTGCCGGTCGAGCAGGCTCAGCAGCGTGGCCGGACCTCCCCCCAGGTGGAGCGCCTCGGGCGGCGAACCGCCGGGCTCCGGCCCGACCGACACAGCGGTCGCCCGCGCCACCTCCGGGATGAGGGGGATCGAACCGCCGGGTGCCCCCCGGCCGGGCGGACCGAAACGATCACCAATGATCAGAACCAGTCCGGCGCCGATGCCGCGCTCCGCCAGAGAGACGAGAACCGCCCGTACGGCCTCGGCTCCGTCGGCCGGTCCGCCCTCGATGGGCCCGTCGTCACCGCCGCGCACGCACAGCCAGAGACGGCCAGGGCCGTCCGGCCGGACACGCAGTTCCCCGTCGACCGTGTCACAGTCCCCGTCACCCATCACCACGACGTCCACTCCGGCGGCGCGGAGCATCGCCACCCGGCGGCGGATCGGTACGGCGGAGGCCCCTCCCGGCACCCCCGTGGCGTACCAGTCGAACATCACCGCCTCGAAGGTGCGGTCGTACGGCCGGCAGTGCGGATCGTCCATCGGCCCTCCCGTCGCACTCAGCTCACGGCCGGCGCACCGCCTTCCGGCCGGACGGGGCGTGGTTCCCGCGGACTCCCCGGCCGATGGGTGGACAGGTCCACTCGGGCACCTCCTCACTCGCCGTCACCGTGCGCGTCCGGTCAGTTCGAGCTCTGATCGGCCCCGGGAGGCAGGCGCAACGTCTCCCAGGACGAGGGGGACGTGCGCGGCGGGAATGTCGGCCGCACGGTTCCGGGGAGAGGGCGGTACAGCAGATGGGGGCGGGTGGGCGTGGAGTCGAAGCCGTTGAGCGTGGAGACGACGAGCGCGAAGGCACGCCAGAAGCCGCTGACCTCCATGAGCCAGAGCATCCGGTCGGACAGGCCGGCCAGCATCAGCGTGCCGTCCAGCGCGTGTACGTCCTCGCCGCAGCGTCGCAGTGTCCACAGGCCCGACGTGTCGCAGAAAGTGATCGCGGAGAGGTCGAGTGTCACCCCCGGCCCGCCGCAGAGGACGGCGGTGTTCACCAGGTCGCGGAGCGGCTTCTCCGTGGCGATGTCCAGTTCGCCCTGGATCGACAGCACGATGATGCCGTGGGGACGGATCCGCGTGATCGCACGGAGCGGATTCCAGGGGCGGGACAGTATCTCGCCCCTGCCTGCCGGGCGACCACTCCACCTGAGTTCATCCATCTCCGTCGGAACCTCCGGTGCCGAAAACAGGAAACAGCGGTTATGAAAATGCTCGCGAGCGCGTATTCCCGCCCGTAGGGCCGAAAGTCCCGAAGATGACGGCCAAGCGGACCTAGTACTGAGACGTCCGACCGGTGGAGACGATCGGCCGGCGGCGACGCCCGCCCGCCCGAATTGGACCTGGGACCGCCACACCGAGGGCTTAAGTCCCTGGTCAGAAGGGATGGTACGGGCACAGGTTGAGAGGGACAACGGAAAAAGAGGGGCGTGCTCGATCTCGGTATCGCGATCGTGCGGCAGCACGAGCGTGGGGTGGCGTTCCGGCACGGCGGGATCCATGTCGTCGGCGAGCCCGGGAACGCGCTTCATGATCCTATCGACGGTCCCGATCTGACAGCCCGGACGCCGGGGACTCGAACACACCCGGGGAGCCACCCATGGAGCAGAACCGGAACGGCACCGTGAAGATCAGCTGGCGCGGCGGCGACCGCTTTGACGTCCAGATCCGCCGGCACACACTCCGGATCGACCAGTCCAGGGATTTCGGCGGAGGCGACACCGGCCCCGACCCGGTCGAGCTGCTCGTCGGGAGCCTCGCGGCCTGCGTCGCCCATCGCGCCGAACGCTATCTCCACCGGTGTGAGCTGCCCGCCGGTGTCACCGTGACCGCCCACTACGACCTGGACGTACGGCCGGCGCGGGTCGGCCGGATCGAGCTGGTCGTCGAGGCCCCGGGGGTGCCCGAAGGGTTGCGAGACTCCTTCACCACGGTCATCGAGCACAGCGCCGTGCACAACTCCCTGCGACTGCCGCCGGAGATCATTTTTAGGATCCGCACCACGGAAGACGCCCCCACCACCGATCGGACTCCGCCGTACCCCCGGCGGGATCACCCGCGGGATCCGGCGAGTCCTCAGGGCGTCCACCCGGAGGAGACGCGGCCCGCCTGAGCAGCTCGACCACCTGCTCATCGGTGATCTGCGTGAAATCGGCGTACCAGGAGCCGATCGCGTAAAGATGATCGGGCATCTGCAGGCAGACCACCTCGTCGGCGACCTGGCGCAGATCCGCGATCGTGCCCGGCGTCCCCACCGGCACCGCGAGCACCACGCACGAGGCGCCGCGTTCCCGGACGACCTCACAGGCCGCGCGGGCCGTCCCTCCGGTGGCGACCCCGTCGTCCACCACGATCACCGTACGGCCCACCAGGCTCACCGCGTCCCGGTCGCCGCGGAAACGGCGCGCGCGGCGCAGGAGTTCAGCCCGTTCTCGCGTCTCCACGGCGGCCATCTCGTCCTCGGTGAGGCTCGCGAGCCGCACGATATCGCGATTGAGGACGCGTACTCCGTCCTCGCCGATGGCGCCGAACCCCACCTCCGGCTGGAACGGCACCCCGAGCTTGCGGACCACGATCACATCCAGCGGAACACCGAGGGCCCTGGACACCTCGAACGCCACCGGCACACCGCCCCTGGGCAGGCCCAGGATGACCGCGCTCTCAACGCCGGCGAGCCCATGCAGCCGTTCGGCCAGCTGCACACCCGCATCCTGACGATCTATGAACACTCCGCTCACCCCTCCCGGACGCTCATGGCGTCACCGCTCACCGGCGGGACGGCCAAGGCGGCTGGTGCTCGTACGGCTCACACGAGTCGTACGGCCCGGCATCGGAGGATCACTGCGACATCACCTTTGGTAATCGGCGACGGCAGGTCTCACCTACCAATATCAGCCAAAAGGCAGGTCGGCGGAAGGGCTGAAAGTCCCGATTCAGGACTCCTTATCCGGGCACCGATCGGTTGGAGCCCCGGTCAGCACGCATGCCGTACCCGCCCCCCGGAGATGTGGCCCTGTACGGACCAACGCCCCGAAGACAGGGGTCCTTGGCCCCTTTTCCGCGGGGTGAGCCGGACCGGAGGATCAAGGGCACCGACCCCGGAGCGCGTTCGGGGCCTCCGGGAGCCCTCCGGGGAACCCGGGGCGTTCGGTGAACGCCCCGGGTTCCCGCCCGCTCCGATACGTGTGCGTAACGAGATGAGATGGCAAGCGCACGGGAGATGCGACTTTTAGCCCTATCGACAACGCGAGCCGCCGACGCTCCACCGGTGGCTCGGAAACGTGCGAGGTGGCAACCATGACAAGGCCGATCGTCGTCGGCGTCGACGGGTCGACGCCCTCACTCCGGGCCGTGAGCTGGGCCGGTCAGGAAGCCGCGCTCCGCGACGTCCCACTCCGAATCGTGCACGCCGCGCTCCGGTGGGCGTACCACGTCCCCCTCGTCCCGCAGCCCGCCCATTGGGGGGCGGAGGCGGAGGCCGCGGCGCAGGACATGCTGCGCCAGGCGGTCATTCACGCCCGGGCCGGCAGGCCTCGGCTGGAGGTCACCACCGAGATCGTCGACGGTGGAGCGTCCGAGGCGCTCGTCACCGCCGCCGAGGAGGCGCAGCTGCTCGTCGTCGGAGACCGGGGCCGCGGCGGATTCGCCGAGCTGCTGCTGGGCTCGGTGAGCCGCTACGTCACCGCCCGCGCGTCCTGCCCGGTGGCCGTGGTCCGGCGCTCACACGACGACCACGGGGAGGTCGTCGTGGGGGTCACCGGGGAGCCCGACCAGGAGGCCGTCCTGGACCTCGCCTTCCGCGAGGCGGCGCTGCGACACGCCGCCCTGCGTGCCGTACACGCCTGGCGGCATCCCGCCACCCGAGCCCCCGGGGACATGCAGCCCCTCGTCTACGACGTCAAGGACGTCGGCGAGGAGGAGGCCCGCCTGCTCGCCGAAGCCCTCGCGGGATGGCGCGAGAAGTTTCCCGACGTCATGCTCATCCAGTCGGTCGTTCACGAGCATCCGGCGAAGGCCCTGATCGAGGCGTCGGCGGACGCCGACCTCGTCGTCATCGGCGCGCACAGCCGAACGCGATCCCCGCTCGGCCTGGGAGCCACGGCGCATGCCGTGCTGCACCACTCGTCCGCCCCCGTCATCGTCCTCGGGCACCCTCGCGTCCATCGATGGTGAGGGCCGGCTGACGAGGCGGGGCGTCAGTGGACGGGTTCGCCGGCGGGGGACTGATCGAACTGGGTCCGGTACAGCTCCTCGTAACGGCCGCCGACGGCCAGCAGGTCGCTGTGCGTGCCGCGCTCCACGATCCGCCCGTCCTCGATCACCAGGATGAGGTCGGCGGCGCGGACGGTGGAGAGCCGGTGCGCGATCACCACCGAGGTCCGCCCGGCGAGCGCCTCACCCAGGGCCTCCTGGACCGCCGCCTCCGAGGTGGAGTCCAGGTGCGCGGTGGCCTCGTCGAGGATGACCACCCGGGGGCGGGCCAGCAGGAGCCGGGCGATCGTCAGCCGCTGGCGCTCGCCGCCGGAGAGCCGATATCCACGCTCACCGACGACGGTGTCCAGCCCGTCGGGCAGCGCGGCGACCAGGTCGGCGAGCCGGGCGCGGCGCAGCACCTCCCACAGCTCGTCCTCCGACGCCTCAGGCCGCGCCAGCAGCAGGTTGGCGCGGACCGACTCGTGGAACAGATGGCCGTCCTGCGTCACCATGCCGAGCGTCTGGCGGATCGACTCGGCGGTCAGGTCCCGGACATCCGTACCGGACAGCCGCACGGCACCGCCGTCGACGTCGTAGAGCCGCGCCGCCAGCTGGGCGATCGTGGACTTTCCCGCGCCCGACGACCCCACCAGCGCCACCATCTGCCCCGGCTCGGCGCGGAAGGACACGTTGTGCAGCACCTCGACGCCGCCTCGGTTGTCGAGGGTCGTGACCTCCTCCAGTGAGGCGAGCGAGACCTTGTCGGCGGACGGGTAGCCGAAGCGCACCCCGTCGAACTCCACCGCCACCGGCCCCTCGGGCACCCGCCGGGCATCCGGCTTCTCGGCGATCAGCGGTTTCAGGTCCAGCACCTCGAAGACCCGCTCGAAGCTCACCAGTGCGCTCATCACCTCCACCCGCGCGCTGGCCAGGGCGGTCAGCGGCGCATAAAGGCGGGTGAGCAGCAGGGCCAGCGCGACGACGGCGCCCGGCTCCAGCTGCCCGCGCAGCGCGTAGAACCCGCCGAGACCGTAGACGACGGCCAGCGCGAGCGCGGAGACCAGGACGAGCGCGGTGATGAACACCGACTGCGACATCGCGGTGCGCACCCCGATGTCGCGCACCCGCCGGGCCCGGCCGACGAACTCGGCGGACTCGTCGGCGGGACGGCCGAAGAGCTTCACGAGTGTCGCCCCGGGCGCGGAGAACCGCTCGGTCATCTGCGTGGTCATGGCCGCGTTGTGGCTCGCCGACTCGCGTTCGAGCCGTGCCAGCCGGGTGCCCATCCGCCGCGCGGGCAGCACGAACACCGGTAGCAGCAGCAGCGCGAGCAGGGTGATCTGCCAGGAGGTCCCGAGCATCACGACGAGCGTGAGCACGAGCGTGACGAGGTTGCCGACCACGCCGGAGAGGGTGTCGCTGAACGCCCGCTGCGCGCCGATGACGTCGTTGTTCAGTCTGCTGACCAGCGCACCGGTGCGGGTGCGGGTGAAGAAGGCGATCGGCATGCGCTGCACGTGGTCGAAGACCGTGGCGCGCAGGTCGAGGATGAGCCCCTCACCGATGCTCGCCGACAGCCAGCGCGTCAGCAGCCCGAGCGCGGCCTCCACCACCGCGATGCCGGCGATGAGCGCCGCGAGCCTGATGACCAGGTCCACCGGCGCCCCCTGGACGATCGCGTTGACGACCCGCCCCGCGAGCACGGGGGTCGCGACCGCCAGCACCGCCATCACGACGCTGAGCAGCAGGAACCACACCAGCCACCGCCGGTGTGGCCGGGCGAACCCCGCGATGCGCCGCAACGTCGCCTTGGAGAACGGCCGCCGGTCGTCCTTGGCGTTCATCGCGTGGTGGAGCGACATCCACGCGGTCACTTCCATGTCCATCGGTTGTCTCCGGGGGGTCGGGCGGCCTCAGGGGTCTCTGGCCGGGTCCTTCGAACTGGTTTACGGGTGCCATGAACAATCTCATCGGCCACCGACAGAATCGGAGGGCGTCCCTCGCCGGGGCCGTACGGGGGCCACATGGGGGCCACACGGGGCCGTACAGGGTTCCCCCGGACGCCGATGACATCGCCGCCACTCTCGGATGGCGATATATCAGGACCTTAGGACCTCAATCTATGTTGAGGTCAACCTCACCCCCCGGACACCGCGCGGAAGGGCACGGCACGAGGACGAGGGCGGGGACGGGGCGACCCCGAGGTGGGAACGGGGCGCGCCGGGCGGACGTGAAATGCGTCACGCATTGGGCAAGAAAAGCGACATAAGGTATAAAAAAGGATAAAGACCCTTAGTGGGTGGGGCTCCCGTTCCGACGCACAGTCGGGTGACCGCAAAGAGCCGGCCCCGTACCGACCCGTACCGGCCTCACACCGGCCGGCCCTCACCCCGGGGCCACACATGCCTCCCCGCCCGCCGATCATGCCCGTCACACGTTCGCCATCCCACCGGAAAGTCGCCACATGAGTCAGGACAGCAGCAGCGCACACGTCGTCTTCGAGCTCGACCTCACCCTGGAGGAGACGCGGCGGCGCGCCGCGGTGATGGCGGCGCTGGAGCCGGGCTGGGATCCGCCCGCGATGATGCGCGCCGAGGAGGAGGCGTACGACCTTCTGTACTCCGGCCTCGACGAGCGGCAGCAGGAGGTCTACGACATGCTCGTCGCGGCCGAGGTGCTCCCGCGAAGGGGGCCCGGCCATGCTGCCGCTTGATCCGCAGGCCGACATGGGGCGCAGGGCCTGGGTGCCCTGCCCCGGATGCCGGGACGACAGGGAGTGCGGCGACTGCGGCGACGGCCGGAACTGCGGAGCGCACTGGCGCTATCTCATCGGCAACACCGGGAGCCTGCTCCACCTGCAGTGCCCCGGGTGCACCCATCTCTGGAACCACGAGACCGGCTTCGGCGCGGGCGGCCCGCGGCCGTTCTGACTCGGACAGGCCACGATCAGGCCGTCCGCCGGTGAAAGGCGCCGGTGGAGGCCGGGGTCCTCCCCGCCTGACGGGTCCGGCCGGAGGCGGTTAGAGCCAGCCCCGCTTCTTGAAGATCACGTAGAGGGCGGAGGAGACCACGAAGATGGCCGCGCTGGAGGTCCAGAAGCCGATCGGATGGCTGAAGCCGGGATAGGGCACGTTCTGACCGTAGAAGCCGGTGATCATCGTGGGTACCGCGATGATGGCCGCCCAGCTCGTGATCTTCTTCATGATGTCGTTGAGCTTGAAGCCCTGCTGGTTGATGTGGGCCTCCCTGACGTTGCCCACCAGTTCCCGCAGCGAGTCGGTCCACTCGGCGGTGCGCAGCGTGTGATCGTAGATGTCCTGGTAGTAGGGGGTCAGCGCGGGGTCCAGCATCTCCACGCTCCTGCGGAGCAGGCTGCCCACGATCTCGCGCATCGGCACCGCCAGCCGCCGGAACCGCACCAGCTTCTTGCGCATCTCGAAGGTCTGGCGCTGGATGTACGCCCGGTCGCCCGGCCTGTCGTCGAAGAGGTCGTCCTCCAACGCCTCGACCCGGTCGTCCATCGCCTGCAGCACGTCGAAGTATCCGTCCACCACGTAGTCGAGCAGGCCGTGCAGCAGGTACGGCACGCCGTACCTGGCCATCTCGGTGTTGGCGTCCCAGCGCCTGATCACCTCGCCGATGTCGAACTCGGAACTCTCCCTGACGGTGACCAGGGCGTTCTTGGTGACGAAGATCGATATCTCGATGAGGTCGAGATGCCTGTCCGCCAGCTTCGCGCCGTAGACGGTGAGAAACAGGTGGCTGTCGTAGGTGTCCAGCTTGGGACGCTGACGGCTGTGGAGCGCGTCCTCGACGGCCAGCTCGTGCAGGCCGAGCTCCTCGCTGATCTTCGCCAGATCCGCGGGGGTGGGTGAGCACAGGTCGAACCACACCACGGCGGACGGGTCGCCGACGTGATCGGAGACCTCGTCGATGGGGAAACCCTCGGCCTTCAGGACACCGTTGCGATAAAGACGGGTGCGGTCCATATCGGTCAAGGTTAGCCGCGAGTTCGGCCGGCAAACCCTCTGCTCGCGGGGTCTCGTACATGCTCCGGGTGAAATGCGATGAACCGCGGTTTTCCCTGCGCCACCGAGGGCTTTTCTCCGCGCCGGCGGTGACTACTCCCCGGCGCCGTCGGCGGCTTTCCCCCGGAGCCGTCGACGGCTTTTCCCGGCGCCGTCAGGTGTCCGGTGCATAATTCCGCCGCCACGGGGCAGCAGCGGACATCACAGCAGACGCAGCCTGAGGTGATGTCAGATGATAGTGCTGGGACTTCTCTTGATCGTGCTCGCGGGTGCGGCGGTGGTCGCGGTCTCCTGGGACGAGGCCGCGACGGCGACCACCACCGCGTCGTTCACGGTCTTCGACCGCACACTCCAGCTCTCCCAGCTGGAGTTCTTCTTCGCCGGCGCCGTCACGGGAGCGGTGTTCCTGTTCGGTGTCGCGCTCATGTTCAGCGGGACGCGCCGCTCCGCCGTACAGCGGCGCAGGCTTCGCGCCTCCCGGTTGGAGGCGCGTGACCGCGTCACCCGCCTGGAGAGGGAGAAGCAGGAGCTGGAACGCCGGCTGGAGGAGACTCCGGCGACCCCGGCTCCCGCGCCCTCCTCGACTCCCACACCGCCCGTCGCGTCTTCGAGGCCCGTGGTCGACCGGGATCGGGACGGCGTCGACGACCGGGACGAGAGCACCGCTCCCCACCCGCGGGCCGACGTCCCCCACCAGTCCGCCGCCGACCAGCTCGTCGCCGGTCGTCGCGGGCGCCCGGCGACCGGACGGTAACGGGCCCGGCCGGTCTTCCCGCTTCTCCGCCGATCATCGCCGCCCGGGCCTGCACTCCGGCTCGGGCGGCATCTCGGGGACGGCGTCCGAGGCACCGCTCCCCGCTGTTCACGATGCCCCCAAAAAACCGTAAAAACATGTAAAAGTAATATTCCCCTCATGTCGCCACAGGCGAAAGCCGTAATCTTCTGGGCCACGGGCGTACTCGCCTATGTCGTCGCCGTCTTCCACCGGCAGTCCCTCGGCGTCGCCGGCATCGAGGCCGCGGCGAGATTAGACGTCGGCGCGGCCGGGCTCTCCACCCTGGCGATGCTGCAACTGCTGGTCTACGCGATCATGCAGGTACCGGTCGGAGTGCTGGTCGACCGGCTCGGATCCAAGTGGATGCTGGTCATCGGGGCGGCCGTGATGGCCGGTGGCCAGCTCGTCTTCGCGCTGGCCGACGGCCTCATGCCCGGGATCGCGGGGCGGGCGCTGATCGGCTGCGGTGACGCGATGACGTTCATCAGCGTGATCCGGCTGGTGAACATCCACTTCCCGGCCCACCGCAACCCGCTGATGGTCCAGCTCACCGGCCTGATCGGACAGCTCGGCGCGATCGCCTCCGCGGTGCCGCTGATCCACTCCCTGCACACCTACGGCTGGACCCCCACCTTCATGGGCGCCGCCGTGGTGGGAGTGGTGTCGGTTCTCCTGCTGCTCACGGTGGTGCGCGACTCCCGCCCCGAACGGGCGGGGCGGCAGCCCGGCCTGAGAGCCGCCTGGGCCGAACCCGGCACCCGGCTGGGCATGTGGACCCACGCGGCCACCCAGTCATCGGCCGCGGCGTTCCTGATGCTGTGGGGCTATCCGTTCCTGGTCCAGGGACAGGGCCTGACCCCCGCCACGGCGGGCGTGCTGCTGTCCACGCTGACCCTGTGCGGCATGGCCTGCGGGCCGCTGCTCGGCTACCTCGCCGGGAGGTTTCCCCTCCACCGCTCCCGGCTGGTGTTCACCGTGATCGGCACCAGCGCCGGAACCTGGACCGCGGTGCTGCTCTGGCCGGGCCGGGCGCCGCTCTGGCTGCTCGTCCTGCTCGTGGTGGTGCTCGCGGCCAACGGCCCGGGATCGTTGATCGGCTTCGACTACGCCAGGACCTTCAACCCGGCGGCCCGGATCGGCGCGGCCGTCGGCATCGTGAACGGCGGCGGGTTCATCGCGTCGATGACGCTGATAGCCCTGATCGGCGTCATCCTGGACCTCAGGGGACAGACCACCCTGGACGACTTCCGCTGGGCGTTCGCCGCCCAGTACCCGCTCTGGGCGCTGGGCGCGGCACAGGTGCTCCGCTACCGGGGCAGGACACGGCGCCTGGTGCTCGTAAGACAGCGCCGGTGACCCGGGGCCCTCACCACCCGATCCGGGTGAACGGCTCGGCGAAGTGGGCGGTGGCGATCGTGCCCCGTTCGGACCTGACCCGTTCGAGCAGCTCCGCCCGGGTGACGGCGGCCAGCTCGGGGTCGTCGTCATAGAGGTAGGGGACCCCCGGATCCGCCAGCTGTAGCGGGTGCAGCACCACATCGCCGGTCAGCACCAGATTTCCCACCTGAACGACCTGGTGACCCGGGGTGTGCCCCGGGGTGTGGAGGATCCGGATGCCGGGGAACACCTCCGCGTGGCCGTCCAGCGCCTGGACCCGCTCGCCCAGCGGCCGGACGACGTGGTCGAGGACGCCCTCGTCCGCCAGGTCGATCTCGGCCCGCTGGAGCAGGTGCCGGGCGTTGGGGAAGGCGGGCACCCCGTCGACCACCGCCCCGCTCGCGTGGTCGCTGTGCAGATGGGTGATGACCACCGCGTCCACCTCCTCCGGGGCCGTCCCCACCCTGGCGAGCTCGGCGCCGAGCGCCCCGGGGACCGGTGCCCAGCTCGACGCGGGCGAGCCCTCCTGGCCGACGCCGGTGTCGACCAGCACGGTCCGGCCCGACGTGTCCCGCAGTAGATAGCAGTGGAAGTGCAGCACCCAGTCGTCGGACTCCCCGTGGCAGCCACCGGGGAACATCTCGGGCAGCGGACGTCGGATCGACTCCCCCATCGGCCCCACGGCGTCGCAGAGCGGGAGAACCTCGACCCCCGCCACGGTCATCGGCTGATGAGACATCCGGTCTCCTGTTCGAAACGGATCGACGGTGCTACCTTGATATCGGGCGTGACGCACCGTCGGCTAGGCCGCGTGCGATGATCCGCCCCCCTTTTCCCCGGCCACCGCCTCTTTTCGACCTGCGGTGCGCCTTTTCCCCTTGTGAAAGGTCACCCATGACCCCCCAGTCTCAGGCAACGATGAAACCTCCCCGTCCCCGCGAGAGCGACGCCCCCGTCGAGATCGTGTCCGGCCTGCTCGACGTCCGCGACAGGAACGGGCACATCAGGACGCACGGCTACCTGGCCGGTCCGGGCGACGTGCGCGTGCCCCACGCCCAGATCAGACAGTACGGCCTGCGCCCCGGCGACCACGTCGTCGCGGCTGCGCGCAGGCCGTACGAGCGGCTGACGGAGGTGCGGAGCGTCAACGGCACGACGGCCTGGCGCGACAGGCCCGACTTCGCGGACATGACACCGATCCACCCCCGCGACCGGCTCCGTCTGGAGACCGAGTCGATGACCACCCGGGTCGTCGACCTGTTCGCGCCGATCGGCAAGGGCCAGCGCGGCCTGATCGTCGCGCCGCCCAAGGCCGGCAAGACGATGGTCCTGCAGGACATGGCCGCCGCGATCACCCGCAACCACCCGGACTGCCACCTGATGGTGGTCCTCGTCGGCGAGCGGCCCGAGGAGGTCACCGAGATGCGCGAGTCCATCCGGGGCGAGGTCGCCGCGTCGACGTTCGACCGTCCCGACCGGGACCACACCGCCGTGGCCGAACTCGCGGTCGAACGCGCCAAGCGGCTCGCCGAGGCCGGCCGCGACGTCGTCGTGCTGCTGGACTCGCTGACCCGCCTGGGCCGCGCCTACAACAACCTCGCCCCCGGTGGGGGCCGTACCCTGGCCGGTGGTCTCGACGCCGCGGCCCTGCTCCCCCCGCGCCGTTTCTTCGGCGCGGCCCGCAACCTGCGTGACGGCGGCTCGCTGACCATTCTCGCCACCGCCCTGGTGGAGACCGGCTCCCGGATGGACGACACCCTCTTCGAGGAGTTCAAGGGGACCGGCAACATGGAGTTGCGTCTCAGCCGAGCCCTCGCCGACAAGCGTCTCTACCCGGCGGTGGACCTCGACGCGTCGGGCACCCGCCGGGAGGAGATCCTTCTCGACCCGCACGAGCGGGAGCTGACCTGGCGCCTGCGCCGCACCCTGGGCGGCCTGGAGAGGCAGCAGGCCCTCGAACTCCTCACCGACCGGCTCAGGGAGACCCCCTCCAACGCCGCCTTCCTCCGGCAGATCCAGTCGGCCGCCTGACCGCTCCGGCGCCGGCCCCGTCCCGCCGCCGGACCGGCCGGGTCCGGGACACGGGATGATGAGGGGATGCTGGCCGACGTCGTCGAACACCTCATCTGCCCGGTCTGCGCGGGCGGCCTGGACCGTGGCGAGCGGGTTCTGCGCTGCCGCGGGGGGCACACCTTCGACATCGCCAGGCAGGGGTACGTCAGCCTCTTGGTCGGTTCGCGGGTGCCCGGAACGGCCGACAGCGCGGCCATGGTCGCGGCCAGGGAGGCGTTTCTCGGAGCGGGACATTTCGGTCCGCTCGCGGAGGCGGTCGCCGGGGCGTGCCGTACCGGGGTGGAGGTGGCGTGCCCTGCCGGGGCGGCGGTGGTCGCGGACGCGGGCGCGGGGACGGGGTACTACCTCGCCGGGGCGCTCGACCGGCTGCCCGGCGCCGTGGGGATCGCGCTGGATGTGTCCAAGCACGCGATCAGGCGGGCCGCGCGGGCGCATCCCCGGCTGGGAGCCGTGGTGGCCGACGTGTGGCGCCCGCTTCCCGTCGGGAGCGACTCGGTGGACGTGCTCCTCAACGTGTTCGCCCCCAGGAACGGGGCGGAGTTCGCCCGGGTGCTCCGGGGCGACGGCACGCTGATCGTGGTCACGCCGACGTCACGGCACCTCGCCCCGCTGGTGGAGCGGCTGGGCCTGCTCTCGGTGGACGAGTCGAAGGAGCGGCGGGTGGCGGAGAGCCTGGGCGGCCACTTTCTCGAAACCGGGCGCGGTCTTCACGAGTTCGGCATGACGCTGGAACGCGGGGCGGTGGCGGCCGTCGTGGGGATGGGACCGAGCGCCTGGCACACCGATCCGGGAGCTATGCGAACAAAAATCATGGAACTACCTGAAACCAGTGAAGTGGCCGCTTCTTTCCGCCTGTCTACATTTCGGCCTCGGCCCTGATCAAGCGACCCACTTGACAGATACCCTAGAGGCGCGTGTTACTGGAGTGACTTTTAGCCCGAAAATCCCACACATTAGCGCAGCAAATCGGTGGTGGAAGCGACATACTGGACGGCAATCCGGCGAGCCCGCGCCTGGACGCTTGAAGTCATGCCTTGACGAGGGGAAGCGCCATATGAAGGCGGAGGAACGCTGGCAGGCCAGGTTCCGAGCGCCACGCGTGACGCTGCCCGTGTGGGCGCGCCACGCCCCGGCCCGGGCCGTTTACCGCAGCAACGCCTCCGGCGCGTGGGAGATCTACACCTGGGATCGCTCGACAGGCATCACCCGCCAGGCGACCGCCCGGCCCAAGGGCACCTCGCACGGCACCATCGACCCCACCGGCCAGTGGATCTGGTGGTTCTCCGACACCGCGGGCGACGAGTGGGGCGGCTGGACGCGTCAGCCCTTCACCGGCGGCCCCGACGAGCCGATCGACCTGGAACCCGGCTTCCCCACGGGGATCGCGCTGTCCACGGCGGGCGAGGCGGCGATCGGCATGGCCAGGCCCGGCGAGGGCTTCAAGATCTATGTCATCCGGCCGGGCGAACCCGCGCGCGTGATCTACGAGCACACCGAGGCCGCCTCCGTGGCGGCCATGTCCCTGAACGGCTCGCTGATCGCGATCAGTCACAGCGAGCACGGCGACTCCCGTCACCCCGCGCTGCGGGTGCTCCGGCCGAACGGCGCCACCGTCGGCGACCTGCACGACGGCCCGGGAAAAGGCGTCCTCGGCCTGCGCTTCGCGCCTCTGCCCGGCGACCGCAGGATGCTCACCCTGCACGAGCGCCGGGGCCGCAGGGAGCCGCTGGTATGGGATCCGGAGAGCGGCGACCAGCGGGAGATCTGGCTGCCGGACTCCGGTGAGATCACCGCGGACTGGTACGACGACGGCCGCGCGCTGCTCCTGGTGCGGGCCAAACGCGGCCGTACCCACCTGCACCGCTACGACCTCGCGGGCGGCAGGCTCTTTCCGATCGACACCCAGCACGGCATGATCGACTCCGCCGCGCCCCGGCCCGACGGCTCGGTGGAGTACTCCTGGTCAAGCGGCGCCCACCCGCCGGTGATCCGGTCGACCAACGGCCACGTGGTCATCAACCACGGCGGGCCGACCTCTCCGCCGTCGGTCCCGGTCGAGGACGTGGACGTGGAGGGCCCGGGCGGGCGCATCCACGCCCTGGTGTCGCGCCCCGCGCGCGGCTCGGGGCCGTTCCCGACGGTCTTCCTGCTGCACGGCGGGCCGACCTCGCAGGACGACGACTCCTTCCTGCCGCAGGTGGCCACATGGGTGGACCTCGGCTTCGCGGTCGTGCGGGTCAACTACCGGGGCTCCACCGGCTACGGCTCCGCCTGGCGAGACGCCCTGAGCGGCGAGGTCGGGCACATCGAGCTGGCCGACGTGGCCGCCGTCCGGGAGACCATGATCGACCGCGGTGTCGCCGACCCGGACCGGCTGGTGCTGTCCGGCGCGTCCTGGGGCGGCTACCTCACACTGCTCGGCCTGGGCACCCAGCCCAAGACGTGGGCGGTCGGCATCGCCACCGCGCCCATCGCCGACCACCTGTCCACCTACCGGGAGGAGACCGAGTCGCTGCGGGCCTACCACCGCGCACTGCTCGGCGGCTCGCCGGACGAGCAGCCGGAACGCTACGCGAACTGCTCGCCGATCACCTACGTCGACCAGGTCGAGGCGCCGGTGCTGATCCTGGCCGGGGAGAACGACCCGCGCTGCCCCATCGGGCAGATCGAGACCTACGTGTCCAGGCTCGCCGAGCGCGGTCACGAGCACGAGGTCTACCGCTACGACGCGGGGCACGGCTCGCTGGTCGTCTCCGAGCGGATCGCCCAGATGTCGGCCCAGCTCGACTTCGCCCGCAAGCACATCAAGACGGAGGGCTGACCGCCTCCGGCGCCCCGCGCGACCCGGCGCCCCGCGCGCGCCGACCCCGGAAACACCCCCACCGCCCCGGAGACCCGATCGGCGCCGGTGGGCGGCGCGCGGCCCGGCGAACGCCCGTGACCGCGGGGCCGCCGGGCGCGCGGAACCACGACCTATCGGGCGCGCAGGACCACGATCGCCAGGTCGTCCGCGCTCGGCTCGGGGGCGAAGTCCTGCACGGCCCGGCGGATCCGCTCGGCGACCGCACGGGCCGACAGCCCCACGCACTCGGCGAGCAGCTTGGCCAGTCCCCCGTTGTCGTCGAGCAGCCGGCCGTCCTGGCGCCGCTCGGTCACCCCGTCCGTCACCGCGAGCAGGACGTCGCCGGGGTCGAGGTGGACGAGCTCGGCCTTGAAGGTCGCCTCGGGGAAGACCCCCAGCAGCGACTGGGAGGTCACCACGGTCTCCACGGCACCGCTGGGCCGCAGCCGCAGCGCCTCCGGGTGGCCGGCGGAGACCGTCCAGAGGTCCAGCCCCGTCGGCACGGGCTTGATCTCCCCGTGCAGCAGGGTCAGGAACCGGGCCCGGTCGCCCTCCTCCAGGATCGCCTGGTTGAGGCGGTCGAGGACGGCCGCCACGCCGTACCCCTCCCTGGCGAGCAGGCGCAGGGTGTGCCGGGCGAGGCCGGTGACCGCGGCGGCCTCGGGGCCGGTGCCGCAGACGTCGCCCACCGCGAACCGCCAGAAGCCGTCCCCGGCCGCGAACAGGTCGTAGAAGTCGCCGCCGACCTCGTTGGTCTCACCCGCGGGCTCGTAGACCACGGCGGAGTCGAGCCCCGGGATCTCGCCGGGCTCGTCGGGGGGCAGCAGACTGCGCTGGAGCGCCTGGTTGGCCGCCGCCTGGGTGGCGTAGAGCCGGGCGTTGTCCATGGCCAGGGCGGCACGGCGGCCGATGTCCTCGGCGTACTGGAAGACGTCCTCGGCGAAGCGGTCGGGGCGCCCCAGGCACATCACCCCGAGCGCCCGTCCCCGGGCGAGGAGCGGGATCACCAGCATCTGCGAGTCACCGAGCTGCATGGAGCCACCGGCCTGGGGTATCCGGACCGTGGCGAGTTCCTCCCGTAGTCCGTCGATGCGCCGCTCGTCGGTGTGCCACAGGTAGGCTGGGCGCTGCGGGCCGCCGCCGTCGCTCCAGGTGTAGACCGCGCACCAGGTGGCCAGCCGGGGCACCACGATCTGGGAGATGATGGCGGGCACCATGTCCGGGTTGAGGGTCCCCGCGAGCAGGTCGCTGGCGTCGGCGAGGAAGCCCATCCAGATCGGCCCGCGGCTCGGCTCCTCGGTGGACCACTCCGCGGCCTGGCGCTCGGCGGATCCGGGCAGCCAGAGCCTGGCCCAGTGGGTCCGCCGCTGCCCGGTGAAGGTGACGCCCCACTCGTCCACCGGCACGGTGGGACGGCTGGGTGCCCTGTCGGAGGTGTTCCGCTGCCGGACCTCGACCTGGAGGCCGTCGCCCAGGTGGTTCCAGATCACCTCGAACGGCACGCCGGTCGCCGCCTGTGCGGCGAGCTCCCCGGCGAGCGACTCGGCGGCGGACATCACGGACACGGCGGCCCAGGCGGTCATCACCTCCCTGGTGAACCGCCTGGCGGCGGGGACGGCCGTGTCTCCTGGGGCGAATGTCGCGGCCAGCACGGCGCGGGGAGCATTGGTCATTGTTCCGTGCCTACCACACTTCACGCTGACATGGGGTAAATCGAAGGCGGGACTCGGAGTTGCGCACCGTGACAGACTGGGATGACTCGCGGCTGCGCCCCCCGGGAGTCAAGGAGGTCTCATGACCACGGCCAACACCGTGTCCGGCGTCGAGGAGCGGCGTTACACCGAATCGGACCTGCAACCGATTCTCCAGACACTGATCACCTGGCGCGACGGTGACTTCCGTCGCCGGGTGCCGCATGCCCCGCCGGGGATCCTGAGCGAGATTCGCCTGCTCCTCAACGAGCTCGCCGACCGCCGCGAGCACCTCGCCAACGAGCTTCACCGGGTCCGCCGCGAGGTGGTGCGGGAGGGGCGGTTCGGCGAGCGCCTCACCCCGGGCCCCGGGGTGGGTTCCTGGGCCGAGAGCGTCGACTCGGTGAACGCGCTGATCGACGCCCTGGTGGGGCCGGTCAGCGGGGCGGCGGACGTGATAGACGCGGTGGCCAAGGGGGATCTGTCCCGCAGGATCGACCTGGATCGCAGCGCCCGGGGCGAGGTGCGCCGTCTCGGCAAGGCGATCAACGGCATGGTCGACCAGCTCTCGCTGTTCACCTCCGAGGTGACGCGCGTGGCCCGCGAGGTCGGCACCGAGGGACGCCTGGGCGGCCGGGCGAACGTGCGGGGCATGTCGGGGAGCTGGCGTGACCTCACCGAGGCGGTGAACACCATGTCCAGCCGTGTGTCCGCGCAGGTCCGCGACATCGCGCTGGTCACCACCGCGGTCGCGAAGGGCGATCTGAGCCGCAAGGTCACCGTCGACGCGGTCGGCGAGATGTTCGAGCTGAAGAACACCGTCAACACCATGGTCGACCAGCTGTCGGCGTTCGCCGAGGAGGTCACCCGGGTGGCCCGCGAGGTCGGCACCGAGGGTGAGCTGGGCGGCCAGGCGCAGGTGCGCGGCGTCTCCGGTGTGTGGAAGGACCTCACCGACAACGTCAACTTCATGGCGGGCAACCTGACCACCCAGGTCCGCGCGATCGCCTCGGTGGCGACGGCGGTGGCCCAGGGCGACCTGTCCAAGAAGATCACCGCCGATGCCCAGGGGGAGATCCTCCAGCTCAAGGACACCCTCAACACCATGGTGGACCAGCTGTCCATGTTCGCCGACGAGGTCACCCGGGTCGCCCGCGAGGTCGGCACCGAGGGCCAGCTCGGCGGCCAGGCCCGCGTCCGAGGCGTCTCCGGCGTCTGGAAGGACCTCACCGACAACGTCAACTCCATGGGCAACAACCTCACCTACCAGGTCCGCAACATCGCCGAGGTCACCACCGCCGTGGCGAACGGCGACCTCACCCGCAAGATCGACGTGGACGCCCAGGGCGAGATCCTCGCCCTCAAGACCACCATCAACACCATGGTCGACCAGCTCTCCTCCTTCGCCTCCGAGGTGAGCCGGGTGGCCCGTGAGGTCGGCACCGAGGGGCAGCTCGGCGGTCAGGCGCAGGTGCCCGGTGTGTCGGGCACCTGGAAGGACCTCACCGACAACGTCAACGTGATGGCCAACAACCTGACGACCCAGGTCCGTCAGATCGCGGCCGTGTCCACCGCGGTGGCCCAGGGCAACCTCTCCAAGAAGATCACCGCCGACGCCCAGGGGGAGATCCTCCAGCTCAAGGACACCCTCAACACCATGGTGGACCAGCTGTCCATGTTCGCCGACGAGGTCACCCGGGTCGCCCGCGAGGTCGGCACCGAGGGCCAGCTCGGCGGCCAGGCCCGCGTCCGAGGCGTCTCCGGCGTCTGGAAGGACCTCACCGACAACGTCAACTCCATGGCCAACAACCTCACCTACCAGGTCCGCAACATCGCCGAGGTCACCACCGCGGTCGCCAACGGCAACCTCACCCGCAAGATCGACGTGAACGCCCAGGGCGAGATCCTCGCCCTCAAGACCACCATCAACACCATGGTCGACCAGCTCTCCTCCTTCGCCTCCGAGGTCACCCGGGTCGCCCGCGAGGTCGGCTCGGAGGGCAAGCTGGGCGGCCAGGCCCGCGTCGAGGGCGCCGAGGGCATCTGGAAGCGGCTCACCGAGAACGTCAACGAGCTGGCGGGCCGCCTCACCACCCAGGTCCGCGCGATCGCCGAGGTCACCACCGCCGTCGCCAGGGGCGACCTGACCCGCTCGATCACCGTCGACGCCGAGGGCGAGATCGGCGAGCTGAAGGACAACATCAACACGATGGTGTCCAACCTGCGCGACACCACCACGGCCAACCAGGAACAGGACTGGCTGAAGTCCAACCTGGCCCGGATCTCCCGGTTGATGCAGGGCCACCGCGACCTGATGGAGGTCGCCAAGCTGATCATGAGCGAGCTGACCCCGCTGGTCTCCGCGCACTACGGCGCCTTCTACCTCGCCGAGCCCACAGGCGACCACGACCTCTACCTGATCGCCGGGTACGGCACGCGCGCCGGCTCCCGGATCCGGAGACGCTTCGCCACGGGCGAGGGCATCGTGGGGCAGGCCGCGCTGGAGGGCAGGGGAATCCTCCTGCAGGACGTCCCGGCCCGCTACCTGACCGTGGACACCGGTCTCAGCAGCTCCGTCCCGGCGCAGATCGTGGTGCTGCCGATCCTGTTCGAGACCCAGGTTCTCGGCGTGCTGGAGCTGGCCTCCTTCCGGGAGTTCAGCGAGATACACCACGACTTCATGAACCAGCTCGTCGAGACCATCGGCGTCACGATGAACACGATCATCGCCAACTCCCGCACCGAGGACCTGCTGACCGAGTCGCAGCGCCTCACCACCGAGCTTCAGGAGCGTTCCGACGAGCTCCAGCGCCAGCAGGAGGAGCTGCGCCGCTCCAACGCCGAACTGGAGGACAAGGCGGCGCTGCTGGCCAAGCAGAACCGGGCCATCGAGATCCAGAACTTCCAGATCGAGCAGGCCCGCCGTACGCTGGAGGAGCGCGCCGAGCAGCTGGCGGTCTCCTCGCGCTACAAGTCCGAGTTCCTGGCCAACATGTCCCACGAGCTGCGCACCCCGCTGAACAGCCTGCTGGTGCTGGCCAAGCTGCTCACCGAGAACGCCGAGGGCAACCTCACCCTGCAGCAGGTGGAGTTCGCCAGGACCATCCACGGCGCCGGTTCGGCCCTGCTCCAGCTGATCAACGACATCCTCGACCTGTCCAAGGTCGAGGCCGGGCGGATGGACATCCACCCCCAGCAGATCTCCCTGTCGAAGTTCGTCGACTACTTCGAGTCCACCTTCGCCCCGCTGGCCCAGGACAAGGGGCTGTCGTTCGCGGTCGAGGTGGACCCGTCGGTCCCGCAGGAGCTCCGCACCGACGAGCAGCGCCTGCAGCAGGTGCTGCGCAACCTGCTCTCCAACGCGATCAAGTTCACCCCCAAGGGCGAGGTACGGCTACGCGTCGTCCACGCCCCGCAGACCGTCGCCTTCGTGGACGACACCCTGCGCGGCGCCGACGGCATCCTGGCCTTCGAGGTGGTCGACACCGGCATCGGCATAGCCGCCGACAAGCTGGAGGTCATCTTCGAGGCGTTCCGCCAGGCCGACGGGACCACCAGCCGCAAGTACGGCGGGACCGGCCTGGGCCTGTCGATCTGCCGGGAGATCGCCCGCCTGCTCGGCGGTGAGATCCACGTGATCAGCGAGGTCGGCCAGGGCAGCACCTTCACCCTGTACCTGCCGCCGTCCTACGTCGGCCCGCTGGCCGCACGCGACGGCGGCGCGGCGGCGCCGAACTCCCTGCCCCGCAACCGGACGATCGTCGGGGTGCTGGAGGAGGCCGGCGACCTGCCGGAGGCGACGATGCCGGAGGAGGTGCCGATCTCGCACTTCCCCGAGCACGACGTCCAGCCCTGGAAGGGCGAGGATCCGCTCACCGGGGCCAAGATCCTGATCGTGGACGACGACATCCGCAACGTGTTCGCGCTGACCAGCGTGCTGGAACGGTACGGCTCCACGGTGGTCTACGCCGAGAACGGCCGGGAGGGCATCGAGCAGCTGGAACGGAACGAGGACGTCGCCCTGGTGCTGATGGACATCATGATGCCGGAGATGGACGGCTGGGCCACCACGTCCGCGATCCGCCGGATGCCGCAGTTCGCCGATCTGCCGATCATCGCGCTTACCGCTAAGGTCATGCGAGGCGACAGGGAGAAGAGCATCGCCTCAGGCGCCTCCGACTACGTACCCAAGCCCGTGGACGTCGACCGTCTGCTGGAACGTCTGCGCGGCTGGCTCACCCGGGGCAGGCCGGCGGACGACTCCAACGAAGGGGCGCGATAGATGGCGGAGCGAGCCAAGATCCTCCTGGTCGACGACCGGGAGGAGAACCTCATCGCGCTTGAGGCCATCCTCAGCTCACTCGACCTGGTGCCCGTCCGGGCCAGGTCGGGTGAGGAGGCGCTGAAAGCCCTGCTCAACACGGAGTTCGCGCTGATCCTGCTGGACGTGCGGATGCCCGGCATGGATGGGTTCGAGACCGCCTCCCACATCAAGCGGCGCGAGCGCACCCGCAACATTCCGATCATCTTCCTGACGGTGGTGGACAGCGCCCCCGACTACGCCTTCCGCAGCTACGCGGCCGGTGCGGTCGACTATCTCACCAAGCCGTTCGACCCCTGGGTGCTCCGGGCCAAGGTCGCGGTGTTCGTCGAGCTCTACAACATGAACCGCCGCCTGGCGGAGCAGGCCGGGATGCTCCGCGAACGTCTGACCGCCGAGTTGCCCCCCGGCGACGCCGGCGACCAGGCGACGGTCCTCCCCGAGCTGTCGAGACGGCTCACCGCGGTCGAGGACGAGCTCTCCCGGGTCGTCGAGCTGGCCCGCAAGACCAACGACCCGAGCCTCACCGGGCCGCTCTCGGACCTGTCCCACCGTCTCGGTCACCTCCGCGCGGGCTTCGACGCCCTCTCCTGACGGCTCGTGGGGCCCGGGGCCGACACGTCACCGGAGAGGTCTAACGACGGGCCCGCTCCAGGGCGTCCCAGAAGCCCCGGCGCAGCGCGTGACGGACCTCGTCGTGCAGCAGGAAGTCGATCGGCAGGGAGGAGCCCTGCAGGAGGCGGGCCTCCAGGTCGGACGGCATGCGGGGTTTACGGGCGAGGACGGCTTCCAGCCACAGGGCGGGGGCGTCCTTGGCGACGGACTCGCCGAAGTCGTGGCCCTCCTTGTGCGCGGCCTTCACCGCGTCGGAGAGGGTGGGCGTGCCACCGGGGGCGTTCTGGGCCGGCACGGGGGCCGGCTGGGGGCCGGTGTAGACGCCGAGCTGGCCCGTCTGATAGCCGGGGGTGCCGCCGGTGTTCCCCTGGCCGTACGGCGGGGCGGGCGGCAACGGGCCGGTCGGCGGGATCGACGAGCCCCGGGGGCCGGAAGGACCCGGGGAACCGGTGGGGGTCGGGGAACCGGGAGGGTTCGGGGCGGTGGGCGGCGGGGCCTGAGGGGCCGGGGGCTGCGGCGGCTGGGAGGCCGGCGGGGCGGGGGCGTCCCGGGAATAGCTCGAATAGGCCGACAGGGCGGGCTGGGAGGGGGCGGGCCGGGACTGCCGGGTCTCCTGGGCGGGGGCCAGGGGTGGGGCGTTGTGGCCGGGGGAGGCCGTGACCTGACCGTTCGCGGTGGGCTGGTGGCCGTTGGCCAGTGCCGGCGACTCCCCCACACCGTTGATCAGGTTGACGTACGGCCGCAGGTGGCCGACGGTGATCTCGATCAGGTCGTCGCACTCCTGGCGGAGCGAGCGGGACACGGCCCAGCCGCCGTCGGCGGCGATGTGCACGACGGTGACGCGGACGCCGAGGTCCTGGGCGTCGCAGACGACCTGCGCCAGGTCCTCGTCACCGCTGACCACCACCGCGTCGCAGACCGCGCCGCTGCGGGCCAGGGTCATCAGGTCGCGGTGGACCTGGGCGTCCACCCCCTCGCGGCGTCCCGGGCGGATGCGTGACAGCCGGAGTTTGAGGCCGGGGATGTCGGCCAGCGCTTCGTGCTCGGGGGTGCGGCGGCCCTCGACGGTCGCCTCGTACCAGTAGCAGCGGAGCAGCGGCAGCCCGGTGCGCTCCTTGGACATACTGTTGAGCAATTTGAGCAGACCTGGGTAATCCCACGAGACCACTTCGCGATGGCGGGTGCCGTGCACAGCCATCGCACCGTCGGCAAGCAGGTAGCCAGCGTCCACGAAAAGCGCGCAGCGATCCACGCGACACCGCCCTTCCTCCGTGGCCCTGCCCTTCCCGGCTCGTAAAAAGCCCGGAAGAACTTCTGAGAGACCAGCCGACGGCCCTGTCTCAGGGTAATCAAGCAACTGATCGCCTGAGGGTGAATCCCGACGATTCGACCGGCGCGTGACCATGGGCCGAAGTCTTCACCCAGACCGTACCAGTTTGTCCCGTTCGTAAGGCCGTGCCGGCGGGCCCGGTCCGCGCCTCCGCCCGCTCCCGGCTCCTCCAGGATCGCCCTAACCTTGTTGCCATGAGCGATCGTGAGAACCTGCTGACCGAGATCAAGCGCAAGGGCGTCGTGCACGGCCGTGTCGTCCTCTCCTCCGGCATGGAGGCGGACTTCTACGTGGACATGCGCCGGGTGACCCTTGACGGGCAGGCGGCGCCGCTGGTGGGCCGGGTCATGCTGGACCTCACGGAGGATCTCGACTACGCCGCCGTCGGCGGGCTGACCCTGGGGGCCGACCCGGTGGCGGCCGCCATGCTGCACGCGGCGGCGGCCCGGGGCCGGGCCCTCGACGCCTTCGTGGTCCGCAAGGCGCAGAAGGCGCACGGCATGCAGCGCCGGATCGAGGGACCGGACGTGGCGGGACGGCGGGTGCTGGTGGTGGAGGACACCTCCACCACCGGCGGATCCCCCCTGACGGCGGTGGAGGCGCTGCGCGAGGCGGGGGCCGAGGTCGTGGCGGTGGCCACGATCGTGGACCGGGGGGCCGCGTCCGCGATCGCCGGGGCGGGCCTGCCGTACCTGACGGCCTACGGTCTTCAGGACCTGGGTCTCGCCTGAGGAAACCGGGGAGAGCCCGCGCGGCCGGTCACCCGCGGACGGCGGTGAACTCCTGGCGTTCGCCGGGCTCGCCGGGGGCGCGGGACACGCCGTTCACCTCGACGCGGACGGCGGCGGAGTCGGCCAGCACCACATCGATCTTGGGATCGAAGAACCGGACCTGCTCGTCCTTGACCATTTCCCGGTTGAGCAGCACGTCGCCCCCGGTGATCCTGAGGAAGACCGTGGGGCAGCGCTGCCGCGGGCACCGGACGAGGATGGTGGGGACCCGCTCGGTGGAGAGAGACGCGGCGGGCGGCGTGGTGACGGCCGCGAAGGGGACGGGCCGCCGCGGATCGGGGCTGAGCGACCCGGTCAGGGAGAGCCCGCCGATCACGACCATGGCGACCGTCGTCAGCACCGCCAGACCCGCGAGGACAAGGCGGGCGATACCCATCGGATCAGACCTGTGGCGCCCCACATTGTGGAGGGTAGCGGCTGATCATGAAGTTCTACGACCCACCGGTGAGACCGGTCAGCGCTGGACGTCGCCGCCCGAGGTGGCGGGGGGCGCGCTCCGGTGGTGCTTGCCCTGCGGCTCGGGAACGCCGGAACCGCCGTTCCTACGGCCCTTCACGACCTCCCGGATGATCGGGATGACGGAGAGCAGAATGATCACCATGGCGCCGGGCAGAATGTACTTGTCGATGTTCGGCACCGCCGAGCCGACCAGGCGGCCGAAGATCAGCAGACCGTCGGTCCAGATGACGCCGCCGACGCAGTTCCACAGGAAGAACCGCTTGCGGTCCATGCCGAGCATGCCCGCGACCGGGTTGAGGAACGTCCGAACAATCGGGATGAACCGGGCGAGCACCACGGCTCTGGCCGGGCCGAACCTCTGGAAGTAGTGCTCGGCCTTCTCGACGTACTCCCGCTTGAAGAGCTTGGAGTCGGGCCGGTCGAACATCCTGCGGCCGTACGTGGCGCCGAGGTGGTGACCGAGCTGGGCGCCGACGATGGCGCAGACGGGGGCCAGGACCAGCAGCAGGGGGAACGACAGCGGCTTGAGGCCGGGGATGGCCTGCGCCGCCTCGGGGGTGCTGAAAACCCCGGCGGCCACGAGCAGCGAGTCGCCGGGAAGGAAGAAGCCGAGCAGCAGCCCGGTCTCGGCGAAGATGATGCCGAGTACGCCGACGGTGGCGAACGGGCCGAGCAGGCCGAGCCACCACTTGGGATCGAGGAGATTGTGCAGGAGGTCCATCGGCGTGAAGCCTACCCGTGCCCGAGACCTCACATCGATATCTCGCACGGCTCGGAGGGTTGCCCGGCATGCCGGTCCGGGAAGGAACCCGAGATACTGGACAACGGGCTGCGCCCGTAAGAGCCCCGTGCCAGCTGTTCACAGCCGTCTCCAGGGAGATGACACATGCCTATCGCGACTCCAGAGGTCTACGCCGAGATGCTCGACCGGGCCAAGGCCGGTGAGTTCGCCTATCCGGCGATCAATGTGACCTCGTCCCAGACCCTCAACGCCGCGCTCCGGGGTTTCGCCGAAGCGGAGAGCGACGGCATCGTCCAGGTGTCGACGGGCGGGGCCGAGTTCCTGTCCGGCACCACCGTCAAGGACATGGTGACCGGTGCGACGGCGCTGGCGGAGTACGCCCGGGTCGTCGCCGCCAAGTACCCCGTGACGGTCGCGCTCCATACCGACCACTGTCCCAAGGACAAGCTTGACGGTTTCGCGCGACCGCTGATCGACATCTCACTTGAGCGGGTGGCGCGCGGGCAGGACCCGCTGTTCCAGTCGCACATGTGGGACGGCTCCGCCGTACCGCTGGAGGAGAACCTGGAGATCGCCCAGGAGCTTCTGGACAAGTGCGCCCGCGCGAAGATCGTCCTTGAGGTGGAGATCGGTGTTGTCGGCGGCGAGGAGGACGGCGTCGTCGGCGAGATCAACGAGAAGCTCTACACCACCGCCGAGGACGCCCTCGCGACCGCCGACGCCCTGGGGCTCGGCGAGCGGGGCCGCTACATGCTCGCGGCGACCTTCGGCAACGTGCACGGCGTCTACAAGCCGGGCCACGTCAAGCTCCGCCCGGGCGTGCTGAAGGAGATCCAGGAGGCCGTCGGCGCCAAGTACGGCAGGGAGAAGCCCTTCGACCTGGTCTTCCACGGCGGTTCCGGCTCGCTGCTTGAGGAGATCCACGAGGCGATCTCCTACGGTGTGATCAAGATGAACATCGACACCGACACGCAGTACGCCTTCACCCGCCCGATCGCCGACCACATGTTCAGGAACTACGACGGCGTGCTCAAGGTGGACGGTGACGTCGGCAACAAGAAGACCTACGACCCCCGTTCGTACGGCAAGGCCGCCGAGACGTCCATGGCCGCCCGGGTCGCCGAGGCGTGCCGGCACCTGAAGTCCGCGGGCACCAGGCTCACCTGAGGGCCGGTCGGCGAACCCCTCCCCTCCGGGGGCGCGCCTCCGGAGGGGAGGGGGCGATCTTGGCCTGCCCCCGGTATACCGGGTAGGACTATCCCTATGGAATCGCACGAGAACCTCCTCGCCGGTCCGCCGCCCACCCGGCTACCGGATCTGCCCGAGGCCCGAGAGGCGCTGGAGTCCGGCGCCCACCCATCCGACGTCGCCGCGCGTTTCCCGGCCTATCCGGCCGCCTGGGCCGCGCTCGCGGACGAGTCCTTCGCGTCGGGACACGCCGTGACCTCCTACGCGTTCGCCCGCACCGGCTACCACCGCGGCCTGGACCAGCTCCGCAGGGCCGGTTGGAAGGGACACGGCCCGATCCCCTGGGACCACGCGTCCAACCGGGGGTTCCTGCGCTGCCTGCACGCGCTGGGCCGCGCGGCTCAGGCCATCGGCGAGAAGGAGGAGGCCGAGCGCTGCCAGCAGTTCCTGAAGGACTCCAGCCCCGAGGCCGCCGCTGAGCTGAACGGCCGCTGAGACCGGGGTCCCCCCTCCGCCACGGGGGGCGATCCCCATTTCCGAGCAGGTCGGGTATTCTCACCACGCAAGAGCCCCTGCCGCGATTGCGTCAGGGGCTTTGGTTTTTGCGGTGGGAGATTAGCGATGCCGGCTGTCGTTCTCGTTGGTGCCCAGTGGGGCGATGAGGGCAAGGGTAAGGCGACCGACCTACTCGGCGACCAGGTCGACTACGTCGTCAGATACCAGGGTGGCAACAACGCGGGGCACACGGTCGTCATCGGCGACCAGAAGTACGCGCTGCACCTGCTCCCGACGGGAGTGCTCTCCCCGAACGTCATCCCCGTGATCGGCAACGGCGTCGTCATCGACCCGGGTGTGCTGCTGAGCGAGATAGAGGGGCTGGAGGCCCGGGGCGTCTCCTCGGAGCGGCTGCTGATCTCGGCCAACGCGCACCTGATCATGCCTCACCACAAGGCCATCGACAAGGTCAGCGAACGCTACCTCGGCAAGGCCAAGATCGGCACCACCGGCCGGGGCATCGGCCCCGCCTACGGCGACAAGATCTACCGGATGGGCGTGCGGGTCCAGGACCTGCTCGACCCGGGCATCCTGCAGCAGAAGATCGAGGTCGCCCTGGGTGAGAAGAACCAGATCCTCACCAAGATCTACAACCGCCGGGCGATCGACGCCGGCAAGGTCCTGGAGGAGTATCTCGGCTACGCCGAGCGCCTCAAGCCGCACATCGCCGACACCTCGCTGATCCTGAACACGGCGCTGGACGAGGGCAAGGTGGTGCTGCTGGAGGGCGGTCAGGGCAACCTGCTCGACATCGACCACGGCACCTACCCGTTCGTCACCTCCTCCTCGCCGACGAGCGGCGGCGCCTGCTCGGGCTCGGGCATCCCGCCGACCCGGCTCACCGGCGTGATCGGCATCCTCAAGGCGTACACCACCCGTGTCGGCTCCGGCCCGTTCCCGACCGAGCTTGAGGACGAGATGGGCGACTGGCTGCGCACCACCGGCGGCGAGTACGGGGTGACCACCGGCCGCAACCGCCGCTGCGGCTGGTTCGACGCGGTGATCGCCCGTTACGCCGCCAGGATCAACGGCGTCACCGACTTCTTCCTCACCAAGCTGGACGTGCTGTCGGGCCTGGAGCGGATCCCGGTGTGCGTCGCCTACGAGGTGGACGGCGTCCGTCACGACGAGATCCCGATGACGCAGACCGACTTCCACCACGCCAAGCCGGTGTACGAGGAACTGCCCGGCTGGCAGGAGGACATCTCCGGCGCCAAGTCCTTCGAGGACCTGCCCGTCAACGCGCAGTCCTACGTGAAGGCCCTGGAGCAGATGAGCGGCGCCCGCGTCTCGGCCATCGGCGTCGGCCCCGGCCGTACTGAAACGCTCCAGATTCACCCGTTGATCTGACCCCGTCACCCGCGAGGTTCGCGTCCGGCCGCCCCCCGGACGCGAGCCGTGCGGGAAAATCGGGACGCGAGGTCGGTAAGGTCCCTGTGTGCATGCCGAGATTCATGGTCACAGGGGAGCCCGCGGGCTCCGGCCGGAGAACACCCTGCCCGGTCTCGCCCACACGCTGGAGCTGGGTGTCGACGCGCTGGAGTTCGACGTCGCGCTGACGGCCGACCGGCGGCTGGTGCTCACCCACGACCTGACGGTGTCGGCGGTGACCAGCGCCGACACCCGGCCGGCCGTTCCGTACGACCCGCTCTTCCCCTACGTGGGCAGGGCCGTCGGCGAGCTCACCCTGGCGCAGCTGCGCACCCTCGACTGCGGGGTACGGCTGCCGCGCCACCCCGGCGACCGTTTCGCCGCGACGCAGGTGCCGGTGCCCGGCGCCCGCATGCCGACGCTCGGGGCCGTGCTGGGACTGGTGGACGCCTACGGCGCCGACGGCGTGCGGATGCACGTCGAGCTGAAGTCGGATCCGACGAGGCCCGAGCTCAGCGCCGACCCCCACGAGTTCACCGAGCTGGTGGTCGCCGAGCTCGACCGGCACCGCAGACTCGGCGGGGCGGCGATCCTCAGCTTCGACTGGCGGATCCTGGACGCGGCCCGCTCACTGGCCCCGGCGACCCCGCGCTACGCCCTGGTGGAACGCGCCACCATGGACGGCGCCTGGTTCAACGGCCTGCGACTGGAGGACTTCGACGGTGACCTGCCGGCGGTCGCGGCGACGGCCGGGGGCACCGCCCTCTCGCCCGACCACGTCCTGATGGACGAGGAGCTGGCGTGCCGGGCGGAGAAGGCGGAGCTGCCGGTGGTCGTCTGGACGGTCAACGAACCCGGCAGGGCCGCCGAGATGCTCGATCTCGGGGTGGCCGGGATCGTCACCGACTACCCCGACCGGATGCGCGCCCTGTGGGCCGAGCGGGACATGCGCCTGCCCGCCCCGGTGACCTACGAGCCCGGGATGAGCTGAGCGCGGGGCGGGTTCGGGCGCGGGGGCCCGGGCGTGGGCTGAACACAGGGGCGCGTATGGGCGCGGGGGGCCGGGTGGGCTGAGCGCGGGGGCCCGGTGCGCCGTACGGGCCCCTGGAGCGCCGGGGAGAGGGAGGGCTCCGCTCTCCCCGCGGGGCCCGTGCGGGTCACATCCAGCCGTTGCGGCGGAAGCCCCGGTAGAGCAGCGAGCAGACGATCACCATGACGGCGACCACGATCGGATAGCCGAAAACGGAGTCGAGTTCGGGCATGTGGGTGAAGTTCATGCCGTAGACCCCGGCGATCATCGTGGGGACGGCCATGATGGCGACCCACGAGGAGATCTTCCGCATGTCCTCGTTGGCGAGCGCGTTGGAGCGGGCGAGTGCCGCCTGCAGGATGGAGTTGCAGAGCTCGTTGGAGGAGTCGACCTGCTCGCAGACGCGGGCCAGGTGGTCGGCGACGTCGCGGAAGTACTCGCGCATCTCCGAGGGGATCATGCGGCGCTGGGCCAGCGTGGCCAGCGGCGACTGGAGCGGGGTGACCGACCGCTTCATCTCGATCATCTCGCGCTTGAGGTTGTAGATCCGGCCGATGTCCCGGGCGCTGACGTCGGCGAAGACCATGGCCTCGACGTCCTCAAGCTCGGTCTGCATCAGGTCGGCCACGGTGAGGTACTTGTCCACGACGTGGTCGGCGATCGCGTGCAGCACCCCGGTCGGGCCGCGGTTGAGGAGCTTGGGCTTGTCCTCCAGGCGCTCGCGCACCTCCGACAGCGGGCAGTGCCCGCCGTGCCGTACGGTCACCACGAAGTCGGGCCCGACGAAGACCATGATCTCGCCGGTGCCGATGATCTCGCTGGTGGCGGTGAGCACATCGTGGTCGAGGTAGGCGACGGTCTTCAGGACCATGAACAGCGAGTCGCCGTACCGCTCGACCTTGGGGCGCTGATGAGCCTTGACGGCGTCCTCGACGGCGAGCGGGTGCAGGGCGAAGACCTCGGCCAACCACTCGACCTCGGGGGCGTCGGGCTCGTGCAGGCCGACCCAGACGAAGGCGTTGTCCTTCTCCTCGGCGTTGTGCTCGCGCTTCTCGGCGGCGTTGTGCTCGCGGACCAGCTCCAGGGCGTCGGTGATGCCCAGAGCCTCGATCTTCTTGCCGTCGATGTAGGCGGCGTACTCGACGAGCGAGTCGCTCGGCGGGACGCACGGGGTGTTCATCCGGTCACGGACCGGAACGGCGGCGGCGCGCGGCGCACGGACCGCACGGACGTGCTTGATACGGGGAAAAAGAAGCGAAGAGCGCATGGCGAGCCTTTCCCGCCCGACCTGGCGCTGCCCACGCGCGACGCGATGTCACCTCAGTTCGAACGGGAATGCGCGTGGGGCCGGTCGGACACCGGTGTGAAGTGGTCGAGGGCGCGCACGGAACATGTGCGCGAGCACGTACTGCTGGGATCACCAGAGGACATCTCCAACCACCTCCAATCGGCACGGGACAGGCAAAGCAGCCCAAAGGTAGCACAGGGCTGGGGAACGTCCCCCCAGGATACTCCCGCCCCGAGAGGCGATCATGCATACTCGGCGAAATTAGCGCCCTTTTTACGGCTGCATTCACCGTTTCGACATAGTGCGTCCATAGAACCGGAGCCACCGGAGCTAAAGACGGCCGGAACAAACGCGGCCGGAGTTCCGGAGATTCGAACGGATACCCGAACGGAGACCCGGCGCGCGGACGCCGCCCTTTCTCCGTCCACAACCTGTGGACGGGCGGGCGACCGGCGGCCGATAGGCTCTGGCGAGTGCGCGTTCTTGTGATTGGATCCGGCGGGCGTGAACACGCCCTGTGCCGGTCGCTGGCGGCGGACCCCCAGGTCACCGAGGTTCACTGTGCTCCGGGCAATGCGGGCGTCGCCCAGGTCGCGACCCTGCATCCGGTGGTCGCGACCGACCCGGCCGCGGTCACCCGGCTCGCCGGGGAGCTCGGAGCCGACCTGGTCGTGATCGGCCCCGAGGCCCCGCTGGTCGCCGGGGTCGCGGACGCGGTCAGGCGGGCGGGCATCCCCTGCTTCGGGCCGTCCGCCGAGGCCGCCAGGATCGAGGGCTCCAAGTCCTTCGCCAAGGAGGTCATGACCTCGGCCGGCGTGCCCACCGCGCGGTCCCGCACCTGCGTCACGCCCGAGGAGACCGCGGCGGCGCTGGAGGAGTTCGGCACGCCGTACGTGGTCAAGGACGACGGGCTGGCGGCGGGCAAGGGCGTGGTGGTCACCGACGACCGGCAGGAGGCGCTCAAGCACGCGGCGACCTGCGGGCGCGTCGTCGTCGAGGAGTTCCTCGACGGCCCCGAGGTGTCGCTGTTCGCGCTCTGCGACGGGTCCACCGCCGTGCCGCTCCAGCCTGCCCAGGACCACAAGCGCGCCTACGACGGCGACCTGGGCCCCAACACCGGCGGCATGGGCGCCTACACGCCCCTGCCCTGGGCGCCGGCGGACCTCACCGGCCGGGTGATGGTCGAGACCGTCATCCCGACCGTGAACGAGCTGGCCAGGCGCGGCACGCCGTACACCGGGGTGCTCTTCGTGGGGCTGGCCCTCACCTCGGCGGGCCCGAAGGTGATCGAGTTCAACGCGCGGTTCGGCGACCCGGAGACCCAGGTTGTGCTCGACCGGCTCCAGACGCCGCTCGCCGGCCTGCTGCTCGCCTGCGCGACCGGGACGCTCGGCGGGTTCGGGCCGCTCTCCTACCGCGAGGGCGCCGCGGTGACCGTGGTGGTCGCGGCCGAGAACTACCCCGGGGAGCCGGTCAGGGGCGACGTCGTCGAGGGGCTCTCCGACATCGCCGGGGACGACGCCTACGTGCTGCACTCCGGGACCGTGTTCGACGGCGACCGTGTCGTCTCCGGCGGCGGGCGGGTGCTCAGCGTGGTCGGCACCGGCCCCGACGTCGCCGCCGCGCGCGCGGCGGCCTACCGGGCGGTCGGCCGCGTCCGCCTGCGCGGCTCGCACCACCGCACCGACATCGCCGGACGCAGCACCTGACCGACAATTCGGCCGACGAGGGACGTAGCACCTGATCGGCGTGGTGCGATAGGCCCGGGGAGATCTTCCCCGTCCCGGCCGCTCCCCCACGGAGGAACGATGTCGCTCAACCACCCGGTGTCCCTGGAACGGATCGGCGACACCGGGGTACTGCGCTGGCCGGGCACCTGGCGGGTCTACGTGGCCACGCGCTGCGAGGAGATCCGGGCCGACGCCGAGCGCGCCCTGACCATGCGCGACGAGGCGGGTCAGCTCGTGTCCGTGGGCGAGGGCATCGGCACGCACCTGGCCCGCGCGGAGTCCTACGCGAGGGCCAGGCACGGCCTGCGGCGCTGGCTGACCGGCCAGGCCATCGAGGGTGCCTGGTCGAACGTCAACAGCGCGACCGTAATGCTGTACGGCGTGCTGCCGACGGCCGAGCTGCGCGGCCGGGGCCCCGAGGTGGTGGCGATCGGCCGGGCCTACCTGCCCGGTGACGACCCCCGGCTGACGCAGCTCCAGGCGAGGCTGTCGGCCGGGGACATGGGCGAGGACGACAGGCCGCTGATGCAGTCGGTGCTGCGGGCCGCCTACACCGCCCAGGCGATGGAGACCGGCCGGGTCCGCAACTTCCGCAACCTGCTGCTCGGCGGGGTGTTCATGCTGAGCCTGATCGTGGTGGCCGTGGTGGTCACCGGCGCGATCTGGCCCGACGCCATCCCGATGTGCGGAAACCAGGCGGTGATCCAGCCCCATGGGCTGCTGCCCGCGCAGATCTGCCCGACCGGGGGCCGCAGCCCCGGCCACGGCGACGTCCCCCTGGTCGCCCTGATCGGCGTCCTGGGCGCCGCCCTGGCCACGGCGGCCTCGCTCTCCAGCCGCTCCGAGCTGTCCACCCGCTACTCGCTGGCGGTGGTGCAGAACCTGCTCAAGGCACCGGCCGGGGTGGCGACCGCCGTGCTGGGCCTGCTGATCCTGAACTCGGGTTTCGTCCCCGGCTTCACCGGGCTCGCCTCACAGCCCGCGATCCTGGTCTGGGCCATGGCCTTCGGGTACGGCCAGCAGGTCGTCACCCGCTTCGTCGACCAGCGGGCCGACTCCCTGCTGTCGGCCGCCTCCCCGCTGACGCCCGCGGGCCGGGGCTCCCGGGCCGGGTGAAACACCCGCGGGCCCTCCCGCGGAGGCGATCGCGTGGAGGCTTCGGGGCGACTGAGTAATCGGTCACCCATGGGGTGGTTCCCGCACGAAGTGGCCGGTTCGGGGGCATCCAACGGCTAGTGTTGGCCGACGACCTCCGGCTGCCGCCCCCGCAGTACGAATAGCAACCCCACCCCCAAGGAGCATGACGCATGGTCCGTTACCGCGTGCGCGGTGGCAACCCCCTCCGTGGAACCGCCTTCATCCAGGGTGCCAAAAACGCCGTGCTGCCCATGATCGGTGCGGCGCTCCTGGCGGCCAAGGGCCGCACGGTGCTGCGCAACGTCCCCATCATCGAGGACGTACGCCGCGCGGTGGAGCTGGCCGAGGCGATCGGCGCCAAGGTCGAGCTGCACGAGGCGGAGCGCACGCTGGTGATCGACGCCTCCTCACTGCGGAGCCCGGTGCTGCCCGCCGAGATCGCCCGCCGCTTCCGGGGGTCGGTGCTGTTCGTGCCCGCGCTGCTGCACCGTCTCGGCGAGGCGGTCATCGAGGGGGTGGGCGGCTGCAACCTCGGCAGCCGAAACCTCGACTTCCACTACCTGGGCTACAAGCGGCTGGGCGCGGTCGTGGACGAGGGCGACTCCGTCATCCACGTCAAGACGGCCGGCTTCACCGGCGCCACCCTGTACCTCGACACCCCCTCGCACACCGGCACCGAGAACCTGATCATGGCGGGCGCCCTCGGGCGCGGCACCACCGTGATCGAGAACGCGGCGCTGGAGCCCGAGGTCCTCGACGTGATCGAGATGCTGACCCGGATGGGCGCGAGGATCAGCGGCGGCGGGACCGGGTTCATCACCGTGGAGGGCGTGGAGGAGCTCCAGGCCGTCGAGCACACCGTGATGCCCGACCGCCTGGACGCGGGCGTGTTCGCCATGGCCGCGGCCATCACCGGTGGCGAGGTCAACCTGGTCGGCGCGGACCTGGACCACCTCGGCGTGGTCCGCTACAAGCTGGAGCAGATGGGCGTGGAGTTCGCCGACCACGGCGCGGTGCTCCACGTGCGCCGGGACCGCCCGCTCCGCCCGATCAACGTGATCACCGACACCTATCCCGGTTTCGCCACCGACCTGCAGTCGCCGATCATGACGGTCGCCTGCCTGGCCGACGGCGCCAGCTACATTCACGAGCGCATCTTCGACGGCCGGTTCGCCCTGGCCTCCGAGCTGAACAAGATGGGCGCCGACATCGAGGTGAAGGAGAACAGCGCCGTCGTCCGCGGCGCGACCCCGCTCACCGGAACCGACGTGACCGCGCACGACCTCCGCTCCGGAATCGCCCTGGTCCTCGCCGGTCTGGCGGCCGAGGGGGAGACCGTGATCGGCTCGGGATATCTCATCGACCGGGGTCACGCATATCTCGCCGAGCGTATGCAGGCGCTGGGCGCGGATGTGCGCCGAGAGATTTCACCATCATAATCAACCGGTTTCAGTCCCCCAAAAACCACTCTGACCTGTGTAAACACTAGGAGTCAGGGTTTAGACCGTGGGTTCCTCCAAGAATTAACGGCAAAACGGGCGTGACATTACGGCCCCCGCAAGCGATCGTTCCAAAAGAGAGCCGAAACAGACGGACGGCAGGATGGGACGAACATTGGTCGAGCGGGCCGAAGAAACTCCACGAGTGTCACGCCCAGGTGCTATGACACCGGACCTCACTATCGGTGTGGTGGGCCCCCATGATCTTGTGGAGCGAGTGATGCTTATGGGACACGCGGCGGCACCCCTGCCCTGTCGCCTGGTAGCCGCTGCCTACCGGGACGAGCAGGAAGCCGCCGACAAGGTAACCCGCCTGGGAGCGGGGGTGGACGCATGTCTGTTCGCCAGCCCGGTCCCCTACGATCTGGCACGGCGTTCGGGGGTGCTGACGATGCCCGCGACCTATGTCCAGCTCGGCGGCGCCGCACTGATCGCCGCGCTGGCCAGGGCCGCACTGGACGAGCGGATAGACCCGCGAAGGGTCAGCGTCGACGTGCTGAACAGGGCCGACGTCGAGGAGGCGTACGCCGATCTCGGCCTGCCCTCCGGGGACGTACACAGCCGTGACGAGCCGGGGGCCACCGGCACGATCACGGCCTTCCACGAACGGCTGGCTCGCCAGGGCCACACCAGCGGGGCGCTGACCTGTCTGCCGGCGGTGGCCGACCGCCTGCAGACGTCCGGGGTTCCGGTGGTCAGGATCCGCCCGACCTCGGCGGCGGTCCGTACGGCGCTGCACACGGCGGCCCTGCTGGGAGCACACCACCGGCTGGAGGAGTCGCAGCTCACCGTGGTCCTGGTGGAGGTGCCCACGCTCCGTGAGCCGGTGCGCCGGGCGGCGCCGCGCTACTGGCGCGACGAGCTCCGGCTGTCCCTGCACCGGCTGCTGGTGCAGGAGGCCAACCGGATCAACGCGTCGGTGACCGCGGTCGACGACCACAGCTACATGGTCACCGCGACCCGCGGTTCGGTGGCCACGGCCACCGAGGGCTTCCGGGTGCTGCCGTTCGCGGCCCGGGTGCGGGACGAGCTCGGGCTGGCGGTGGAGGTGGGGGTCGGCATGGGCCGTACCACCCACGACGCCGAATCCCACGCACGGGCCGCGCTGGCGCGCACGCAGGCGGGCAAACAGGCCCAGGGCTTCGCGGTGGACCGGGAGGGCCGGGCGCTGATCCCGGCGCCCCGGATGCCTCCGCAGGGCGGGGCGCTGAAGCCGAAGGGCGTGGAGGTGCTGTCCCGGCTGGCGGCCAAGTTAGAGGGCGGGGACACGGTGGTGGACGCGGAGAACGCCGGCAAGATGCTCGGCGTCACCCCGCGTACGGCACGGCGGCTGCTGCGCACGTTGGTCGACGAGGGACTCGCGTGGCCGCTTCCGCCGAACCGCACCCCGCAACCCGGCCGGCCACGCCAGCTCTACCGGCTGATCGTGGAGAAACTCAGCGGTCGCTGAGGGCCTCCCAGGCCGCCTCGCACGCCGGAGGTGGCCTGTGGGCCCTGGACGGGCACCGTGTGTCCGGGGGCCGCCCCGCGGGGCGGCCCCCGGACACGCCGCGGAGACCACCGGAACGAGGGGTCTCCGCCTCCCGTGTCTCACGGCCGGAAACCCACCGGCGGAGCAGGGGCCGTCTCATGGTCGGAAACCCGCTGGCGGAGCAGGGGGCGCAAACGGATATCGTCATGAGCTATGGCGCACGACACTCCTGACAATCGCACATCGCCCCTCGTGTGGGGAGCGCTGGCGATCGTGTACGTGGTGTGGGGATCCACCTACCTCGCGATCGCGATCGTGATCGAGACCATGCCGCCGCTGATCAGCGGGGCCATGCGCTTCGTCACGGCCGCGTCGCTTCTCGGCGCCGTGATCCTGTTCCTCAGGGGGCGGCGGGCCTTCCGGATGACCTGGAAGGAGTTCGGCGGGGCCGCACTTGTGGGAGTGCTCCTGCTGACCTTCGGCAACGGCCTGGTCTCGCTGGGCGAGCAGCACATCTCCAGCGGGCTGGCCGCGCTGCTGGTGGCCTCCGTACCGCTCTGGCTGGTGATCTTCAGGGTGGTCGCGAGGGACAGGCCGAGACCGCTGACGCTGACCGGGGTGCTGGTCGGGTTCGGCGGCGTCGCGGGGCTGTCGCTGAGCGGCGGGGGCGGCGCCTCCGGCGGGCCGGGGATCACGATCATCCTGCTGGCGTCGCTGTCGTGGTCGATCGGCTCGTTCCTGTCCTTCTCGATCCCCATGCCCGCCGACCCCTTCGCCGCGAGCACGGTCGAGATGGCCGTGGGCGGCCTCGGACTCCTGCTGACCAGCAGGATCGCGGGCGAGCATCTCGACCTCGCGGCCGTCTCCGGACGGTCGTGGGCCGGGCTGGCCTACCTCGTCGTGATGGGCTCCCTGGTCGGCTTCACCGCCTACATCTGGCTGCTGGGCAAGGCCCCGATCTCCCTGGTGTCCACCTACGCCTACGTCAACCCCGTCGTGGCGGTCGTGCTGGGCGCGATCGTGCTGAGCGAACCGGTCACGGGTTCGATGGTCGCGGCGGGCGCGGTGATCGTCATAGGCGTCGCCCTGGTGGTCTCCACAGAACGCCGGAAAAAGGCGCACACCGCCGAGGAGGAACCCGCCCCCGTGTAGAACCCGGCCCCGTCGAATCTGCGACGGAGGCGGGGTCAGGCGCCCTTGAAGGCGGCGGCGACGGCCAGGAAGGTGTCGTTGGCCTCGGGGGTGCCGATGGAGATCCGGGCGCCCTCGCCCGGGAACGGCCGTACCGCGACGCCCTCGGCCGCGCAGGCCCCGGTGAAGTCCGTCGTGCGCTCGCCCAGGCGGAGCCAGACGAAGTTGGCCTCGGTGACCGGCACCGTCCAGCCCTGGGCGACCAGCGCCTCACGGACCCGGCCGCGCTCCTTGACCACGAGGTCCACCCGCTCCAGCAGTTCCTCCTCGGCCGCGAGCGAGGCGACCGCGGCGACCTGGGCGAGATGGTTGACCGCGAAGGGCACGGTCGTCTTGCGGACGGCGGACGCCACCGGCTCCCCGGCGATCAGATAACCCACCCGGAGCCCGGCCAGGCCGTACGCCTTGGAGAACGTGCGCAGCACGGCCACGTTCGGCCGGTCGCGGTAGACGGTGACCCCGTCGGCGACGTCGGTGTCCCTGACGTACTCCTGGTACGCCTCGTCCAGGACGACCAGCACGTCCTCCGGAACCCGGTTGAGGAAGGCCTCCAGCTCGGCCCGGTGGACGACCGTGCCGGTGGGGTTGTTCGGGTTGCAGACGAAGATCATGCGGGTCTGGGGCGTGATCGCGTCGGCCATGGCGTCCAGGTGGTGCGTCTCACCCAGGAGCGGGACCCGCACCGAGGTCGCCCCCGCCAGGTCGGCCAGGAGGGGGTACGCCTCGAAGGACCTCCAGGCGTAGATCACCTCCGCGCCCGGCTCGCTCACCGTCTCGAAGAGCTGCTGGGCCACCGTCACCGAGCCCGCGCCGAGGGCGACGTGCTCGGGCGGCACACCGTAGCGGTCGGCGAGGGCGTTGGTCAGGCCGGTCGCCCCCGGGTCGGGGTACAGGTGGATGTCGGACGCGGCCTTGGAGATCGCCTCGACCACCGAGGGCAGCGGCCCATAGGGAGATTCGTTCGAGGACAGCTTGTAGGACCGGCCGTCGGCTGACACCACGGCCTTGCCCGCCTTGTACGGGGGCACCGTGTCCAGAATCGCGCGGAAACGAGGCATGGCCTTACCTTACGAGGAGCGTTCAAACCGAATAGCACCCGGGAACCCCGAAGGGCACCTCACACCCCTCGCTCGACCGGCGGCCCCCTGGTCTCGAACGTCCCCGGTGTCGCGGGGGCGAGCCGGTCCGGGTCTCCGCCTCAATGCCGGTGACGCGGGTTCGGCGGGGTCTTCAGGGGTGGGTGATCCCGGTCAGCAGGTTGGTGACGAGGGCTTCGGCGAACTCGTCGGTCAGCGGCTGGTCGGGGATGAGGAGCCGGTGGTAGCAGGCGCCCCAGAGCTGGTCGACGACCACCTCGGGGTCGACGTCGGCCCGCAGTTGACCGCGGCGGGTGGCCCGCGTCAGGGCCTCGACGGCCAGGGCCCTGCGCGGGGCCGAGTAGCGCTCGCGATAGACGGCCGACAGTTCGGGGTCGGTCTGGGCCTGGCCGATGAGCTCCGGCATGACGCGCCCCGCCCGCGTGTCGCGCATCAGGTGGACGAAGGCCCGCACCTGGGTGGTCAGATCGGCGGCGATGTCGCCGGTGTCGGGGAAGGCCAGGGTGGTGCCGACGACGCTGAAGTAGCCGTCGAGCGCCAGCGCCCCCCTGGAGGGCCACCACTTGTGAAGCGTCACCCTGCTCGCGCCCGCGAGGGCCGCGACCTTCTCGATGGTGAAGCCGGCCATTCCCTCCGCGAGCAGGAGTTCACCGGCCGCCCGCAGGACCTCGCCGCGCACCTCGTCGGCCGGGCGCCGCCCGCGTCCCCGGCGGACGGGCTGGGGAGGCTGTGTCACGATCTACCTCCGGGAAACATATGGACACTGTGTTCATGATCATATATATGTACATAGTGTACACATATTGTGGGGAGGGAGCCGATATGAGCACTGCGTCAGCCCGCGTCGCGATCGTCACCGGAGGCTCGCGCGGCATCGGCCGCCAGGCGGCCGAACGCCTGGTCGCCGACGGTTTCGCCGTCGTGGTCAACTACGCGGGCAACCGGATCAAGGCCGACGCGGCGGTCGCCACCATCACCGAGGCGGGTGGCCGGGCGATCGCGATATGCGCCGATGTCGCCGACGAGACGGCGGTGGCCGCACTGTTCGACACGACCGAGAACGCCTTCGGCGGCGTCGACGTCGTCGTGCACGCCGCCGGCACGATGCACCTGTCCCCGGTGGCCGACCTCGACCTGAACGCCATGGACCGCATGCACCGCACCAACATCCGCGGCACCTTCGTGGTGAATCAGCAGGCCGCCCGCCGGCTGCGCGGAGGCGGGGCGATCATCAACTTCTCCTCCTCGGTGATCGGCCTGGCCCTCCCCGGATACGCGGCCTACGCGGCTGCCAAGGGCGCGGTCGAGGCCATGACCCTGATCCTCGCCCGCGAGCTGCGCGGGCGCGACATCACCGTCAACGCCGTCGCCCCGGGCCCCACCGCCACCGAGCTCTTCCTGAACGGCAAGGACGAGAAGACCGTCGCCAAGATGGCCGCCCAGCCGCCGCTGGAGCGCCTGGGCACGCCCGCGGACATCGCCGAGGTCGTCGCCTTCCTCGCCGGCCCCGGCCACTGGGTCAACGGCCAGGTGATCCGCGCCAACGGCGGCATCGTCTGACCCGTCCCGCCCCCTCAGGCCCCACCGCCCGGCGTTCCCGCCCGCCGTACCCGCCCCCGTCAGGCATCATCTCGTCGTGGGGATCGCCTTATTCGTTGGCGCCACTCCCGGTGCGCGGCACGGCACTTCGTCATGGCCGAATCTGTAAGATATGTGTCCTTGCGGCCATCGCTACGGGTGGCCAAGTATGGCGATATGTCCCAACGCGTTGTCATCGTGCTTTTCGATGGCTTCCAGTTGCTTGATCTCGCGGGCCCGGCCGATGTCTTCTCCGCCGCCGGTCTGCTGGATCCGTCCGCCGACTACCGGGTGGAGGTCGCAGCCGTACACGCTGGAGCCGTACGCTCCCTGTCCGGCGTCACGGTGGTTGCCGAGACGCCGCTGCGAGACGTGAAAGGTCCGATCGACACGCTGCTGGTCGTCGGCGGCCTTCCAATCCGTGCGGCTGTCTCCGATACGGCAGCACTGGTCCCGGAGGTTCGCAGGCTTGCCGGGGAGTCAGATCGTGTCGGATCCATCTGCTCGGGCACGTTGCTGCTGGCCGAGGCCGGCCTGCTGGAGGGACGGCGGGCAACCACCCACTGGGCGGTGGGGGACACGCTCGCCCGCGAGTATCCGAACGTGCGGGTGGACGCCGATCGCATCCACGTGCGCGACGGCAACGTGTGGACCTCGGCGGGGGTCACCGCGGGGATTGATCTCGCTCTGGCCCTCGTCGCTCACGACCACGGGCATGATCTGGCCAGGGAGATCTCCCGCTGGCTGGTCGTGTACCTGCAGCGGCCGGGCGGCCAGAGCCAGTTCAGCACACCGCTGAGCGCGCAGACGCCAAGGCGCGAGCCCCTGCGCGACCTGCAGGGATGGATCGAGGAGAACCTTGAGATCGACCTGTCGGTGGAGACCCTCGCAGGACGCCTGAACACGAGTGTCCGCCACTTCTCGCGCGTGTTCAGGGCCGAGGTGGGCGTGTCACCCGCACGGTATGTCGAGCACGCGCGGACAGCGGCAGCCAGGCGACTGCTGGAAGGCACCGATGAGCCGCTCGACCGGATCGCCACCCGGGTCGGGCTCGGAACGCCGGAGACCCTCTATCGCGTCTTCCGCCGACATCTCAAGATCTCGCCGGGAGAGTACCGGCGCAGATTCCGTACCGAGGAGAACTGACATGCACATCGCCATCCCCCTGTACGCGGGTTACGACGCCGCAGACGCCCTGGGACCGTACTTCGTGCTCCGCAACATTCCCGGCGCGACGGTCACCTTCGTGGCGGAGCGGCCAGGCGTCATCGCCGACGGGGAAGTCACGCTAACCGCCACCGCCTCCTTCGCCGACCTGCCCGCACCCGACGTCCTGGTGGTCCCGGGCGCCAAGGACGTGAAACAGAGCATGGCGAACCATGAGGTGATCCACTACGTGAAGGCGGCGCACCCGACCACCACATGGACCACCTCGGTATGCGTGGGCTCGCTCACGCTCGGCGCGGCGGGCCTGCTGGAGGGAGTCCGGGCGGCCACTCACTGGGTGGCCCACGACCTCCTCGCGGAGTTCGGGGCGGAGCCGGTCGACGAGCGCTTCGTCGAAGACGGCAAGATCATAACCTCGGGCGGCGTACTTGCCGGTATCGATATGGCGCTCTACCTCGCATCCTTGCTGGCGGGCGAGGATATGGCCATGGCGATCCAGCTCGGGTTGGAATACGCGCCGCGGCCACCGTTCAACGCCGGGACGCCGAAAACCGCTCCCGCGGAGATCACCGAGCTGGTGCGCTCCTTCCTGAGGGATGCCTGACCTCAGACGGGTGGTGACCAAACGAGGGGGTGCGGGGGACGACATCGGGCGGCCGTTCTTGAGCACCGCCAGGTTGGCGGGCGTGATCCCGACCGACTCGATACGACAGGACCGCCGCTTCCTACGGAGCAGCGGTCACACTCGCCTCGCTCCCGCTCCCGCTCCGAGCAAGATCCGTTTGAAGACGGACTATGGTGCGCGGCGACCCGGCTCAGGTAGTGTTACCGTCTCCAGCAGTGGACCTATCGAGGAGGTGAGACCCATTACGCCAGATCAGGCTGGGTGCTCCCACCTCACAGCCGTACGGTCCCCCTGACATAGGTGACCGAGGGAGCGCCCATCGGCATTCCGAAAGGCGCCCATGTCGGTTTCCCCGTCACCCCTCCCTCAATCCGTCGTCGTCACCATGCTTCGAGCCGCCGGCTGTGTCTTCGCCGAGGACGAGGCACGGTTGCTCGTCTCCACGGCACAGACCCCGGCCGACCTCGCCGCCATGGTGGACCGGCGAGTCGGCGGCCTGCCCCTCGAACACGTCCTCGGCTGGGCGGAGTTCTGCGGCCTGCGGATAGCCGTGGACCCCGGAGTCTTCGTACCCCGCCGCCGCACCGAGTTCCTCGTCCAGCAGGCCACCGCCCTCGCCCTCCGGGCCGCCGGCCCCGCCGATCGGCCCGCCACACTCGTGCGACCGGCCGTCGGCCCCCCGGTCCAGGCCCTCGTCCGGCCCCGAGCCGTCGTCGTCGACCTGTGCTGCGGTTCCGGCGCGATGGGCGCCGCGCTGGTGGCGGCCCTGGACCATGTCGAGCTGCACTCCGTCGACATCGACCCCGCCGCGGTACGGTGCGCCCGGCGCAACACCGCCGCCGCCGGTGGCCGGGTGTACGAGGGTGATCTCTACCGGCCGCTGCCCGCCACACTGCGGGGCCGCGTGGACGTCCTGATCGCCAGCCCGCCCTACGTACCCACCGATGCGATCAGACTGCTGCCCCCGGAGGCCCGCATCCACGAGCCTCGGGTGGCGCTCGACGGCGGCGCGGACGGGCTTGACGTCGTGCGGCGGGTGACCGCCGCGGCGCCACTGTGGCTGGCACCGGGCGGTTCCCTGCTGGTCGAGACGAGTGAGCGCCAGGCGCCTCGGACCGTCGAGATCATCGCCCGCCACGGGCTGATCCCACGGGTGGCCGGTTCCGACGAGCTGAACGCGACCGTCGTCGTCGGAACCAGGCCCGCCCTCCAGGGCTGAACCCGTCGCGGTCCAGCGAGAAACGAACGAGCCGCACGGCCCGGACGGCTCCCCAGCCGCCCCTGGCCGTGCGGCCCCCGTCAAGGGACGTAGATCAGAGGTCTCCGTCACGGACGCACTTGAGGAAGTCACGCCAGGCCACCGGGCTGAAAGTCAGCACCGGGCTGGACGGGTCCTCACTGTCACGAACAGCGACAACGCCCGGCAGGTTCGTCGCCACCTCAACGCAGTTGTCGTTGATGGCACCGCCTATGGAGAACCACGTGGCGGGGAAATGGGGGCCGGAGACGACAGGGTCGCGGATGAACTCGGCCAGGGCGGCGGAGACGGGGAGGACCGGGCGCCCGCCGAGGTCACCTCAAGGCACCGGAGGTCATCCGACCCGCTGTACGGCCTTCTCCCGGCGCTTGGCCACGCTCGATCCCGACTCCCCGCGCGCCATCCGGCGTAGCACGATCGGCGCGAGGATCACACCGAGCACGGCCCAGGCCCCCAGCACCCCGACGGTTTCCAGGTGCCGCCAGGACTCTCCGATCTCGACACCGACCGCCGCGTCGGGCAGCAGGGCGGAACGCATGCCGAGGCCAAGCCAGTAGAACGGGAAGATCTGAGCGATCCACTGCAGCCACTCCGGCATCGACGTGATCGGGTAGAAGATCCCGGAGATCGCGATCATGCCCAGAAGCGGTAGCGTGATCAATCCCTGGCTGCGCGCGCTGGTGAACACCGACCCCAGCACCGCGCCGATGGGCAGGGCCGCCGCCATGCCCAGTGCCAGCACCCAGATCAGGGCCGGCCAGGAACCCGGGCTGCCGATCGCGAGGCCGGGGATGATGAACATGCCGGGGATAAGAAAGATCGCGAGGTCGGCGAGCAGGATGCCGGACACGGAGACGACCTTGCCGACCAGGTAGCCCCGCATGCCGTTCGGCGTCGCCTTGGCGCGCAGCAGGGTTCCGTCCTCCCGTTCGGCGGTGAGCTGCTGGCTCATGCTGACCATGCCGAGCGCGACGTTCATCCCCAGGATGCTCGGCAGGGCCAGGGTGCCGAGCAGGAGCCCGCTGGATCCGAACGCCGTGTCTCGCATGAAGAACATGACGGCCAGCATCAGCGCCGGCCAGAAGAAGTGCCCCCACAGATCTGCGGCGTTGGTGAAAGACTGCCGCAGCTCGATCAGTCCGCGGGTCCAGCCTGCCCGGATCGCCCCGGCGGTCGGGTTCACCGTGCCACCTCTTCCTGTTCGCGCGCCGGGGCTTGGCCCTGACCGGACTCGGCCTCGTGCACCAGTGCCAGGTAGGTCTGTTCCAGCGAGGCCCGGTGGACTTCGAGGTCGCCGATCGCCTCGCCGTACCGGTTGAACAGGTCGTGCACGAACCTGGCCGACTCGGTGGTCGACCGCGTGAAACGCCGCCCGTCGCGGGTCCAGCTCACCCGGTCCCGGCCCGCGATCCGCCGCGACAGCTCACCCGCCGAACCGTCGGCGATGATCCGCCCCCCGCTCAGGATGACGATGCGGTCGGCGAGTTTTTCGGCCTCGTCCAGATCGTGGGTGGTGAGCAGGATGGTGGTCTCGTGGCCGTCGGCGAGGCCGCGCACGAGGTCGTGGAACTCGTGCCGGGCCCGCGGGTCGAACCCCGTGGTGGGCTCGTCCAGGAACAGCAGCTCGGGACGGCCCACGATGCCGATCGCCACATCCAGCCGGCGCCGCTGACCGCCGGAGAGCATCTTGATCTTCTTGTCCGCGTGCTCGGTCAGGCCGACCGCCCGGATGAGTTCGTCGGCGTCCCACGGCCGCCGGATCGCGTCGGTGGAGTAGGGGGCGTAGTACGTGCCGAGATGGGCGAGCAGTTCACGCACCCGCCACTTACCGTGGTCGCGCCAGGACTGCAGCACGACCCCCAGCCTGGCCCGCCACCGCTCGTCGCCGTGTGCCGGATCGGTGCCGAGCACCTCGACCCGGCCCGCCGACCGCATCCGGAAACCTTCCAGGATTTCAATGGTGGTGGTCTTTCCTGCCCCGTTCGGCCCCAGCAGGGCCAGCACCTCCCCATGACGCGCCTGGAAGGTCACGTCGTGCAGGACGTCGTTCGTGCCGTAACGCATGCGCAGCCCGTCGACGTCGAGCACGACCCTCTCGCTCGCCGTCACGACGGTCTCACCCTCGACGCCGCGCGGTCACGGGTGCCCGCCGGTCGCGTGGACGAGCCCGGCGACGGCTCCGTACGCCCGATGTCACGGGCGAACGTGCGGCTCCGCGCGGCGGCCCTGCCGGCGCCGTTGGGGCCCGGCGGCGAGAAGGTCGTTCCCGTCGGGACGTGCGGGTCTGCGCCGTCGCACACCGTCTTGCCGGCGTACGGCTTGCGCAGGCCGGTTGGCGGTATCGCCGGTTGGAACAAGGGGTTAATCATCGAAACTCCTTGAGTGTGGAGACCCCACCTTCAGGCGTGCGTTTACTCGCCCTCGTTGGTGAGCGTCCGCGCCACCCGCGCCTCCAGGTCGGCCTGGTCGACACCGGCCAGGGCGAGGGCGCGCGGCACGGTGCCGATCTGAGCCCGCAGGATCCCGAGCAGCAGATGCGCCGGCCGCAGATCCTTCTTACGGGCGGCGGACGCGAAGCCTCGTTCGAGCGCGAGTTTGGCCGAGGCCCCCATCTGCGGGGGACGCTTGGGGCCGCCGCTCGGCCGGGGGAGGTCAAAGGCGGCGAGAGACACTCCGACCGCGCTCAGGCTGTGCTCGAACTCCCGGGCCAACGCGTCGCGGATCGCCTGATGATCGAGCCCGGCCGAGGTCAGGACCCGGTGTGTGACGCCTCCCTCCTCGGCGGCGATCGCCAGCAGGAGATGCTGTGCCTCAATCGTCGCCGACCCGTCCCTGTGGGCTTCGTGTCCTCCCTCCGTGATGATCATGTGGAGGTATGTGTCGAACGGGGTCATCGTCAGCGCCTCCTCAGCGTGACGCCGGCGGCGATGAGCCGCTTGGCATGCTTTTTGTGAACCGCCTGGCGCGTGACTCCGAGCGCCTCGGCGACCTGCGGCCAGCTCCAGCCCGCCCGCATCGCCTGCTCGACGGCGGCATCCTCCAGCTGATCGGCCAGGCGCCTCAACGCCGCCACGGCCGCCAGCCCATCGGCGGGATCTTGGGCACCGGGGATCTCAACAGCGGGCATATAAGCAACCATAGTTGACTAATCTCAAAATAGTCAACACAGGTTGCTAAACCGTCCGTACCGTTGAGCCGATCGCCTCTCCGGCGCGGGTGAGGCGGTCCAGCTGGGAGCGTGTCTCGGCGACGGCGGCGGCGAAAAAACCCGATGCGGGTCGAACGCCCGGAAGGTCTTGTCCACCGCCGTCGCACGGCCTTGAGGCCGCTCCGCACCACCCGGCTCAACCTCGAACAACCCGCCCTCACCACGCATGCCGGGATCGTGTCGTACGAGAGATCCCCAGACGCGGGCGGGCCGCCCCGAATCGCGTCACTCCTCGCCGGAGAACCGCTCCCACGCGGACTGGCGGGTGATCCCGAGGGCTTCCCCGATCCTGACCCAGGTGACACCGCGCCGGCGCAGTTCCTGCACCCACGAGCGCAGGTCGGCCTCGGCCCGGTCGATGTGCGCGGCGACGCGCGGAATGTGGCTCAGCATCTCCTCGTCGGTCAGCCACTCCCACATGGGCACGCGCGGCCCCTCGGGGCTGTTGAGGCTCCCGTCGATGATCGACACGGACAGAGCCACACACTCGTTGCAGATGTACACCCCAGGGCCGGCGATCAGCTTGTCGACCTCGGCGGTCGGCTTGCCGCAGAAGGAACACCGAGTGGGTTCGGCCAGAGCGTCAGGCGATGTCACAGCGCACTCCTATGCTGTCAGGATACCCCTGACAGCATAGGTCGTCAGGGAATCCTTGACAACTCGCACGCGTGTTGCGCCGCCCTGACACCACCCCGGCAGCAGGGCGGCCGCCGTTACCGAGACACGCTCCTGGACGGGCTGGTCGACGGCCGTTTGACCTCCGGCTCCTGGATGGGCTCGTCGGCGCGCGGGCCTCCGCCAGGGCCGGCACGCGCGGGGTCAGTCCGCCGGTGGTGTTTCCTTCGGGAAGCGGGGCATCGGGGGGTGGAGCAGTACGGCGGGGCCCCGGCGGTAGAGCTTGGCGGGGCGGCCCCCGTCGCGGGTGGTGGTGCGGCCGGTCGGCACCAGGAAGCCCTCCGCGCTGGTGACCTTCCGGTGGAAGTTACGCGGGTCCAGCGTCCGCCCCCAGACGATCTCGTAGACCCGGCGCAGGTCGGCGACGGTGAACTCCGGCGGGCAGAAGGCCGCGCCCAGCGAGGTGTACTCAAGCTTGTCCCGGGCGCGCTCGACGCCGTCGACCATGATGCGCCGGTGGTCGAAGGCCATCCCCCGCAGGGAGGAGACCGGCTGCCAGCTCATGTGGGCCTCGGTGGAGGCCGGCAGGTCGGGGGCGAGGCCCAGGTAGGCGACGCTCAGGACGCGCTGGCGCGGGTCGCGGTCGGGATAGCCGTAGGTCCGCAGCTGTTCCAGGTGGACGGCGGCCCCCGGCAGGCCGGCCCGTTCGGCCAGGACACGGGCGGCGGCGGCCGGCAGATCCTCGTCGAGATGGATGAAGCCGCCGGACAGGGCCCAGTGTCCCTCATAGGGTGGCCTGTCCCGCCGCCAGACGAGCGCGCTCAGCGCCTGGCAGCGCACCGTGAGGACAACCAGATCCACGCTGACGGGAATGCGCGGAACCATGCCAGGCACGTTACACCGGTCAGGGCTCCGCGCGGACGCGCAACGGCTCAGCACACCGATCAGGACTGCAGGCGGACGTGCAACGGCTCGGCCGCCGCCCGCCCGTCCGGGGCCGCGACCTCGATTCTGACCCAGCCGCCGGACGGCACCCGGCTCCAGTCGAACGGGATCCACGCCGTCCTGATCCCGGCGGGCAGGTCGGGCGGCGGCTCCGTCAGGTCCACACCGGTCACCTCGACGGCCTTGGGGGACGGCGCGCCGTCCCAGGTGACGGTCACCGTGCTGCCCAGCGGAAGGTTGTAGCCCCGGATCTCCACACCGTCCTGGATGTCACGCTTCAGGCGGACCGCGTCCACCGGGATCGGCCGGTCGGAGTCGCGGGCGATCTGCTCGGCCAGGGACGGCGTGCCGCAGGTGAAGAAGTCGCTCCACATGTAGGAGACGACCTTGGAGACGTACCGGCCGACCTGGGTCACGGCCGCGTCGAGCCGCTTCTTGTCGGTGTGCCCCCGGGTGCCGGTCCTCGGCGCGCAGGGCTCGTCGCCGGACGGCTCGAACGCCTCCACGTTGGCCCAGAGCTGCACGTCGTAGCCCTGGGCGACCATTCTGGCCCGCGCCGCGGCCATCTCCCGGTAGTAGTCGCGGGTCGAGCCGTGGTAGGCGGCGCCGTTGGTCGTCTCCCCCACGACCGGGCGCAGCCGGTCGTCCACCCGCTCCTCGCGCTGGTCGGGCCAGAACAGCCCGACCTTGCCGGTGCCCCGGCTGTCCTGGGGCGCGATGATGCCGACCCCGGCCCTGGCGAGTGCCTCGAAGCCGGCGGCCACCTGCCGGGGTGTGGCGCTGAAGGGCAGCCGTTTACGCGCGTCCAGGTAGGGGCTGACCAGGATGGGCTTGCCGGGCATCTCCTGTTCGACGATCCCGTGCTGCGAGGCGTAGACCGCGAGCGTGGGGTGGTCCGGTTTCATCTCCCGCAGCTGCAGCTCGAACGGCTGGTAGAAGCCGCCGAGCGAGGGCCTGTCCTTGAACCGGGCACCGTAGTCCTGCAGGATGCGCCGGGTGAGCGTGGTGAGGGTGTCCGTGCCCCGCTCGGAGGCGCGGGTGCTCTGCGCGGGGTCGCGCGGGGAGAGCGGCAGCGCGGGAAAGACGCGTACGCCGAACCGGTCGCCCAGGTTCAGCAGCTCGGTGAGGCTGTCCTGCGCGGCGCCCGCGATCAGGATCAGGTGGTAGCCGCGCCCCTTGTTTCTGATGTTCTCGCAGCTGGCGTCGTCGGTTCCGTCGTCCGGCGCGACGATCCGGTAGAAGACGGTGTCGCCGACGGGGATCCGCCGCTCGAACTCGGGGCAGCGGAACAGCCGGTCGCCGAAGGCCTCGTCGGTCCGGTAGACGAACGTCCAGCTCACCCTGTTGCCGGGATTGGCCGCTTCAAGGTCCTTCTCCGCCGCCGCCACACAGGACAGCCCGTCCTCGACGCAGGACGTGTAGCGGGGGTCGGCCGCCTTGCCCTCCTTGTCGAGGACGCGGCCGTCCTCGTCGGTCCTGCGGCCCTGCAGACCCCACCCGATGCGGATCACGGTGTCCCCGCCCACCTCGTGGATGGCGGCGAGCTGCCGGCGCCAGGTGCAGTGGTCGGTGGTGGGGATGAGCCAGTAGCCGGTCAGCGCGTACGGCGAGCGCACGGTGGTGTCGAAGGTTCCGCAGGGGTCGGTGAAGGCCCCCTCTCCGGCGGCCGGCGAGGCCGGGGAGTGCGCGGCGGAGGTCTGCGACGCGGTCGGCGAACCGCTCTCCGGCGGGGCGTCCCGGTCTCGGGGGAGAACCATCACGATCGCCGCCACCGCCGCCGCGAGGATCGCCACGCCGAGAATAGTGGTGAGCCAGCGCACGTTCAGGACACTACCGTTCTTGCGATCAGGCGGACATAAACAGCTTCGCCGTGCACGCCGTACGGACGGTGCACGCCATACGGGCCGCGCACGTCGCACAGGCCGCGCACGCCATACGGGCCGCGTACACCGTGCACGCCGTACGGGCCGCGCACGCCGTGCGAGGGGTCAGCTTTTGACCCCTGCCCAGGCCTCAAGCTGGGAGACGAAACGGCGGGCCGAGTTCGGCCAGTGGTGGTTCGCACGGGCCGCCGCATACCCCCGGGCGCCCTGCGCATGCCGTTCCCGGGCGTCGTCCCGCAGGGAGAGCACGGCCTGTGCCACCGCCTTGGCGTCCCGCCAGGGCACGACCGTGCCGCTGCCGTAGCGTTCCACCAGCTCCACCGCGCGTGGCGACGGAGTGGTGATCACCGGGATCCCGTGGGCCATGTACTCCACGATCTTCGTGGGCATGGAGTGCCGGTAGTTGGGCTCGTCGTGCAGGAGCGACAGTCCGGCCAGCGCGCCGTCGAGCCGCTTGAGCGCCTCGTCGTTCGGCATGAAGTCGCGCCACTCCAGCACTCCCTCGGTCACCGCCTCGTTCAGCGTCGGGCGCGACCGCGAGTCGGCGTAGCCGATCAGCTCGACCGCCACCCGGTACGGCTGGAGCAGCCGGGCCACCTCGATGGCCTCGTGCACCCCGCGCGCCTCCGACAGCCAGCCGAGGTAGACGACACGGTCGTCTCCCGGCTCGGTCACCTCGTCGGGCACCCAGGTCTCGTTCGGCACCACCAGGTGGGTCCGGTGGAACCGGCCGGCGTAGGCGCTCTCGGCCAGGAGCAGGTGCAGGCGGCGCTCGGCCGCGCCCTCCAGCATCCGGGCCACGAAACGCGCCGGCGGGCGGAGGAACGCGGGCAGCCAGGGCTTCAGCGACAGGGTCGCCGGGGTGTCCTCGTGAACGTCCCAGACCACCGGGGGCCGCTTGCGCACCCCCACCACCGCGAGGAGCAGCTCGGGATCGTGGATGATCACCAGGTCGACCTGGTCGCGCATCCGCTTGAACACCTTGCGGGCGGCGCGCACGGCGGACAGGCGCCTGCGCTCGGCCGCCCGGGGAAGGTCGACGCCGTTCACCCAGGAGCGGGCCATGACACCCCGCGCGGTGTACGGCGCGGCGTACGTGACCTCATGACCGGCGTCCACGAGCGCGCGGATCTGCCGGTGCAGGATCCGGGCGTCCTCGGGGTGATGCACCACCGTCATGACGAGCACGTGCACTGCGCGCAGCCCTTCGTTGCTAGAGCCGCTCGACGCGTTCACCCTCGGCGAGCACGCCTCGGGTGTCGAGCACGAGCTTGCCGTGGTCCTCGACGATCGACAGGTCGAAGGCGGCGTGCTGCTGCAACAGCAGCGTCACGTCCGCCTCGGCGACCGCCTTCGCGAGGTCTTCCTCCCGCGGCACCGGAGTGCCGTCCACACTCCACTGCCTGACATAGGGGTCGGCGAAGACCAGGTCGGCGCCGAGGTCGAGCAGCGCCCGCGCGACCGGCACGGCCGGGGTCTCGCGCTCGTCGGCGATGTCGGGTTTGTAGGTGACGCCGAGCAGGAGCACCCGGGCGCCGTTGACGGCCTTGCGGTGCCGGTTGAGCAGCCGCTGGACGCGGGCCACCACGTAGGACGGCATCCGCTCGTTGATCTCCTGGGCCAGTTCCACGAACCGGAACGGGTAGCCCAGCTTGCGCACCGTGTAGGACAGGTAGGACGGGTCGACGGGGATGCAGTGGCCGCCGACGCCGGGGCCCGGCAGGAACTTCTGGAAGCCGAACGGCTTGGTGGCCGCCGCCTCTATGGCCTCCCAGAGGTCGACTCCGAGCTCGTCGCAGAAGATCGCCATCTCGTTGACGAGGGCGATGTTGACGTGCCGGTAGGTGTTCTCCAGGAGCTTGGCCATCTCGGCCTCGCGGGTGCCGCTGACCGGTACGACCTGCTCGACGAACCGGGCGTAGAAGTCGACCGCGCGGTCCTTGCAGGCCGCCGTGTAGCCGCCGACGACCTTCGGGGTGTTGCGCATGCCGTACTTGGCGTTGCCCGGGTCGATGCGCTCGGGCGAGAAGGCGAGGTGGAAGTCGGTGCCCGCGACCAGACCCGAGGTCTCCAGGATCGGGCGGGCGACCTCGTCGGTGGTTCCCGGCCAGGTGGTGGACTCCAGGACCACGAGGGTGCCCGCGGACAGGTTCCTGGCGACCGTGGCGGTCGCGCCCTCCACGGCGGACAGGTCGGGGCGGTGGTCCTCGTCCAGCGGGGTCGGCACGCAGATGACGACGGTCCGGCTCGCGGCCAGCACCGACTCGTCCAGGGTGGCGCGGAATCCGCTGGTCAGCATGTGTTCGAGGTCGGCGTCGGTCAGGTCGTCGATGTAGGACCGGCCGGCGTTGAGCGCCTCCACCTTGCGGGAGTCGACCTCGAAGCCGATGACGCGCAGTCCGGCCGCCGCGGCCTCCTTCGCCAGGGGCATACCGACGTATCCAAGGCCGATGACAGCCAGGTCGTAGGTGCTCACACGGCCTCCTTCCCCGGGGTTGCCCGCGGTGGCGCCGTGGCCGTCGGCCGACTGGCCGCGCTCGCTCACCGGGTGACCTTGGGATGCCGGAAACAACACTTCATGGTCGCAAAGGCTATCTCAAGTCCGCACAAGCCACGTCTAATGCGATTGAACGTACGGCAAACTGTAAGTTGCCTCACCCCCTGCACAAGGTCATCAACCTGTGAGCGATTGGTAAAGGTCACGGTACGTTTCCGCGACGCGGCTCCACGTGCGCTTCGCCGCCACCTCGGCCCGGCCGGCCTCCCCCATCGCGGCCCGCCGCTCCGGATCGTCGCGGAGCCCGGCGAGCGCCCCGGCGAGCGCCTCCGGGTCGCCGGGGGGGACCAGAAGCCCGGCGCCGCCGGTGCCCACGAGCTCCGACAGGGCGGGCAGATCGCTCAGCACGACCGGCTTGCCGAGCGCCATCGCCTCGACGGGTTTCAATGGGGTAACGAGCCGGCACACCCGCAGGTCCTCGCGGGGGCAGACGAAGATGTCGATGGCCGACTGCGCCTGCAGCGCCTCGTCGGGGCCGACCCTGCCGGGCAGGATCACGACGTCCGCCAGGCCGAGCTCCTCGACCTGCTCCAGCAGCGCCGGCCGCTCGGCGCCGTCGCCGACGAGAAGGACCTTGATCGGGGCCCCCCCGTCCCGCAGCAGCGCGGCGGCGGCGATCATGGTGGAGAACCCCTCGTAGGCCACGATGCTCGACACCGACCCCATGATGATCTCGCCGGGCTCGATGCCGTAGGCGGAGCGGAACGCCGCCCCGTCGTACTCGGCGGTCAGCAGCGTGTCGTCCACCGCGTTGGGCGCGAGGAAGATCCTCTCCCTCGGCACGCCCCGGTCGGCGATCTCGGAGGCCATGGTCTCCGCCAGGGTGACCACGGCGTCGGCGGAGCGCATGATGAACGCCTCGCGGTCGCGCTGGAGCACGTGCCGCTGACTGCCGACGCGCTTGGGATCGCGGGAGGCCCAGGTCTCCTCCAGAAAACCGCGGACCTCGTAGACCATCGGCGTCCCGGTGCGCTCCCGCACGGCCAGCGCCACCGAGCCGTTGCGGTGGTCGGTCGCGGCGTGCAGCACCCGCGGCCGGAGGGTCCTGACCAGCTCGGTCACCTCACCGGCCCCCCGGATCATCCGGCCGTGGCTCTCGAACGGCACCTCTCCGCCGTTCGGGATCAGCCGGTGGTAGGGGGTTCCGTCGATCTCCTCGTACGGCGTGGCGTCGGCGTGCCCCTGCATCATCGGCCAGCCCCAGCTGGTCACCACGTGCGGGTCCAGCCCGGCGGCCCGCTGAGCGGTGACGATCCGGTGGGTGCGCACGGTGTATCCGGCCTGCGTGTACGGCAGGGCGTTGGTCACGCAGTGCAGCACCCGGCCCTCGACCCGCTCGCCCACGATCACCTTGGCCTTGGGCGGGATCGGGCTCGGCTGGATGGCGGCCAGCTCACCGGCGTAGTAGGCGGCCCGGCGCTTGACGAAGGGATACCTGGTGTGCGCCTGGAGCACGGCGACGGCCTCGGTCATCCGGCCGGCGTCGAAGTGCTCCTTGGCCTCGTCCCACGGCCCCCTGATCAGGCGCATGCCGAACTTGCGGACGGCGATCCTGGCGCGGCGCGCCACGGGCCAGGCGAACCGGCCCACGACGGGACGCATCCGCGGCGGCAGGGTCTCCGCGGCGGCCCGCGCCACCCGGACCGGATCGGACTTGACCTTGGTCGCCACAACCCGGGAGACGATCACCGGATGCTTGACGAATCCCTTGAGAAGTCCGCTCAACCCGGCACGGGCCGACTTCGCTGAAACCTTGGGGGAGTCTGGCGCGCTGGCATCGGATACCACGCGGTGACCGTACCATAGGCAACGTTTGCCACACTCCCGCATGAAAGGCGAGGTCAATGAGGGACTACGCCCCCACGGCGACGACCCCGGACCCCGAAAATCCCCTCGTCCTGCACGTGCTGGGCGCGCGGCCCAACTTCGTGAAGGCGGCCCCGGTGGTGCACGGGCTCGCCGAGCTGGGGGTGCGGCAGGGCATCGTGCACACCGGTCAGCACTACGACACGCTGATGTCGGACGTCTTCTTCGCCGACCTCGGGCTGCCCGAGCCGATCGCCAACCTGGGGGTCGGCTCCGGATCCCACGCCCGCCAGACCGCCGCCCTGCTCGTCGGGCTGGAGGACGTGGTGCTCGCGCACCGGCCCGCGCTGGTCGTCGTCTACGGCGACGTGAACTCGACGCTGGCCGCGATCCTGGTCTGCGCCAAGCTGCGCGTCCCGACCGCGCACGTGGAGGCGGGCCTGCGCTCCTTCGACCGCGAGATGCCCGAGGAGGTCAACCGGGTCGTCACCGACGCGCTCTCCGACATCCTCTTCGCCACCTCGCCCGACGCGCTCTCCCACCTGGCCGACGAGGGCGTGGACCCGGCGCGCGTCCACCTCGTCGGCAACCCGATGATCGACAGTCTGTTCTCGGCGCTGGACCGGCTGGATCCGGCTCCGGTCCGCGCCCGGCTCGAACTTCCCGTCAGGTACGGCGTGGCCACCCTGCACCGTCCCGGCAACGTGGACGACCCCGCGTCGGCCAAGGAGCTGGTGGACGCGGTGCTGGAGGTGAGCCGGCGTCTGCCGATCGTGGTGCCGATCCACCCCAGGGGCCGCGAACGGCTGGCCCAGGCCGGGCTGGTGACCGGCGGGAACCTGCTCATCGTCGACCCGCTGGGCTATGTGGACTTCCTCTCGCTGGTCCGGGGCGCGGCCCTGGTCGTCACCGACTCCGGCGGCGTGCAGGAGGAGACGACCATGCTCGGCGTCCCCTGCCTGACCGTCCGGCCCAACACCGAGCGGCCGATCACCATCACCCACGGCACCAACCGCCTGGTCACCCCGGCGCTGCTGCCCGCCGCCGCCGACGACGCCCTGGCCTCGGGGGCTCGGACGCCCTCGGGGGAGCTGCCCCCGCTCTGGGACGGCCAGGCCGGCCCCCGGATCGCCCGGGTGATCGCGGCCTGGCTCCGGGGCGGCAACCTGTCCCCGGCAGGGCAGGCCGTACCGCCCAAATCCCTGTAAAACGGCCATTTCGCGACAGCGAACGTCGTACGCTGGCACGACCCCGGATAAAGGCGATCCCCCATGAGTGAGCAGACCCCCGAAGAGCCGAAATACCAGCGTCTCGGACCGATCAACTGGTTGCCCGAGGAGCGCAAGGTCATCGAGCGCTTCGAGGACCGGGTCCGGGACCTGGAGCGGCGGCTGGCCATCGCCGAGGCTCGCGCGCAGTACGCGCAGTGGAAGCTGGAGTCCACCAAGGTCCAGCGGCCCTACCGGGTGGCGGAGGCGCTGACCGAGGCCAAGGGGGCGGGGGTGGTACGGCTGCCGCGCCGGCTGCGGGCGGCGATGACGGCCCGCAAGGGCCCCAAGGCGCCCCCGCCGGTGGCCGAGGTCGTGGAGGAGCTGGACCACCGGGGCCCCGCCGTGGACGTGCCGCAGGTGAAGTGGCCCTCCGGGCCGATCGCCCGGCCCGACATGAAGGTCGCGGTCATCCTGGACGACTTCTCCCGGATGGCGTTCACCTACGAGTGGGACCAGATCGAGTTCGGGCTGCGCGACTGGCCGGAGATCTTCGCCGAGCGCAGGCCGGAGCTGCTGTTCGTCGAGTCCGCCTGGCACGGCAACCAGGGCCGCTGGCGCTACCAGATGACCGGGTCCAACGCCCCGAAACCGGAGCTGCGCGCCCTGATCGACTGGTGCCGGTCCGAGGGGATCCCCACGGTCTTCTGGAACAAGGAGGACCCGCCGAACTTCGACTTCTTCATCGACACGGCCAAGCTGTTCGACCACGTCTTCACCTGCGACGGCGACATGGTGTCCCGCTATCGGGAGGTGCTCGGGCACGACCGGGTCGACGTGCTGCAGTTCGCCGCCCAGCCCCGGGTGCACAACCCCATCCAGGAGCGGCAGGGCCGGCTGCACGACGTGGTCTTCGCCGGGATGTACTTCCGGGACAAGCACCCCGAGCGCCGCGAGCAGATGGAGACCGTCCTGGCCCCCATCCGCGAGCTGGGCCTGCACATCTTCGCCCGCAACGGCACCGTGGACGAGAAGTACGCCTGGCCGCCGGAGTACGTCCCGCACATCGTGGGCGAGCTGCCCTACGACCGGATGCTGGCCGCGTACAAGATGTACAAGGTCTTCCTGAACGTGAACTCGGTGCTGGACTCGCCGACCATGTGCGCCCGCCGCGTCTTCGAGCTGTCGGCCTGCTCGACGTCGGTCGTCTCCGGCTGGTCCCGGGCCATCGAGGAGACCTTCGGAACACTCATCCCGATCGCCCGCGACCAGCTGGAGTCCTACAACCAGGTCCTGCACCTGATCAACAGCCCCGAGCTGCGCGCCCGCCAGGGCCACCTGGCCATGCGCGAGGTCTTCGACAAGCACCTGTTCACCCACCGGGTGGACCAGATCCTCCAGATGCTGGGCAGGCCCGTCGCGCCGAGGTCCCGGACCGTCTCGGTGGTGCTGCCGACCAACCGGTCCGCGCAGATCGAGCACGCTATCTCCTCGGTCGCCAGGCAGATCCACCGGCCGATCCAGCTCGTCATGGTCCTGCACGGCCTCGACATCGACCCGATCGTGGTCGCCGACAAGGCCCGGGTGGCCGGGATCTCCGACGTCGTGGTGCTCCCCGCCGACCCGTCGCTCTCGCTGGGCGCCTGCATGAACATGGGCATCGCGGCGGCCGAGGGCGAGCTGATCGCCAAAATGGACGACGACAACCTCTACGGCGAGCACTACCTGTCCGACCTGGTCCGCGCCTTCGACTACTCCGACGCCGAACTGGTCGGCAAGGGCGCGCACTACGCTTACTTCGAGGGCAGCAACACCACGATGCTGCGCCTGCCGGGGCTGGAGCACCGCTACAGCTGGCTGGTGCAGGGAGGCACGTTCCTCGGCAAGGCCGAGATGTTCCGTCACTACGGCTTCGAGGACGTCACCCGCGGCGAGGACACGCGGCTGGTCCGGCGGCTGAAGGAGGACCAGGTGAAGATCTACTCCACCGACCGGTTCAACTTCGTCTACTGGCGCAGCGGCGACGCCGCCATGCACACCTGGCAGGCGGACGACATCAAGCTCACCCGCAACGCCCAGTTCTCCTTCGTGGGTTATCCCACCGCGCACGTGATGATCTGACCTTCTCCGTCCCGTCCCCTCCCCCATCGCGCTGCGGTGGACGGAGGTCCGGCCGGCCGTCGCCGGTCGCGCTCCGGTGGGGTCGGACCTCCGGTCCGGCGGGCGCGGTGGTCCCTGTCCTTTTATACGCCGGCCGGACCTCCGCCCCCCTCCGCGCCGTGCTGCGGGCCGTACGGTGTGCGCACCGTAGCCGCTCTCGCTCCGGCCGCCCAGTGAACGCCTGGAGGCTGAAGCGATCCGTTGACGGTCTGCTCGAAGGTACCGCCGTAGCTGAAGCCTCTCCGTGGGAAAGGAGCGCAGGGGCGCTCGCCGTAACGGGAACGTGCCAGAGGCAGGGAGTGCGGGGAGCGCTCGCCGTAGCGGGAACGTGCCAGGGGAAAGGAGCGCGGGGGTGCTCGCCGGGACCGGGACATGGTGTGGGAGAGGGGTGCGGGGGTGCTCGGCGGAGGGGGCGGGCGGCGCCGTTTGCCTGGTGGAGGACGGTGTCCGGGGCGTCTGCCGCATGGGCGGGGAGCGCCGGGGAGGCTGGATCATTCATTACTTCAAAGGGTAATACTGCCTTTCATGGAATGTTCTTGACTTGCCGTGCGCGCATCCGTATCGTCTGACTCCAACAAGGGAGCCCCAAAACCCTTCCCTAGCTGGACCTCCTTCCCTCTTCCTTCCTCGTTCGCCCGCGAACTACGCGTGCGCACCCCCAGCGGCCCGGCACTCCGCAGCGTGGCCGCCAGAGAAACGACTCTCCAGTACTCGTCTGTCGAGGAGCCCACCATGAACCTCAAGCCACCCGGATTGCTCCTGGCCGGCATCGCGCTCGTCGTTCTCACCGGCTGTTCGTCGTCAACCACGAACACCGAGTCCGACAGTTCCGCCGAGGCGTCGGCCTTCACCCCCGTCACGGCCGGCACGCTCACGGTGGCCACGGTCTTCCCGGCTCCCGGGGTCATGGAGGGAGACACGCCCCAGACCCTCAAGGGGGGCGTCGACTGGGCCCTGGCCAACCAGCTCGCCAAGGAGCTCGGCATGGGCAAGGTCGAGTTCGTGAACACGAACTTCGCCGCGCTGATGTCCGGGCAGGTCACCAAGTACGACATCGCGGTGGCGAACATCATCACCCTGGAGAAGCGCAAGAGTGTGAACGACTACACCGACTGCTACTACTCCCCGGTGAACGCGGCCCTGGTCCGCGACGGCAAGAAGCTGGAGACCCTTGAGGACGCCAAGGCCCTCAAGTGGGGGCTGCTCACCGGCTCGGTGAACGAGTCGTTCATGCTGAACAGCATCAAGCCCGCCGAGGACGCCCGTAGCTACACCTCGCCGGTGGCGCTGACCGCGGGACTCCAGGACGGGGCGATCGACGCCGAGTACATCAGCCTGCAGCGGGTCTCCGCCGACGCGCTGACCGAGCCGCTCAAGGGCAAGAGCAAGATCGTCCTGCTGAACCCGGAGAACGCCAAGAGTCTCGGCCTGTGCAGCGCCGTACAGCTGCCCAAGGGTTCCAAGAACACGCCGTTCGTGAACACCGCCCTCAACAAGATCGTTGACTCGGGTGCCATCGACACGTGGGTCGGCCAGTACGTGACCCCGCTCTACAACGGGCTCGACCTCAAGACGCTGCCCTCCATCACCTTCTGATGAGCCCCGTGGAGGAGCAGAGCGACATGACGCTCACCGAACGGTCGACACGCAACCCCGCGGGCGCCGAGGAGCGCCCGCGGCTCGCGGTCCGTGTCAAGCCGGCGCAGATGGTCGCGGCGATCGTCGCGGTGGTGGCCTTCCCGCCCCTCGGCCTCGTGGCGGCCTGGGGACTGGTGCGGGCCCACCGGCTCGGCAAGACCGACCCCTCGACGGCGATCAAGCTGCGCAACAAGGCGTCACGCCTGGTCACGCACACCTTCGGGATCGGCGCGACGATCTACGCCCTCCTTTTCGTCTACGCGCTTCTCGCGACGAACAACTACGCGGTCTCCCGGGCGTTCCTGGACCTTGAGGTCCTCAGGGACACCCTGCCGATGGTTCTGGAGGGGTTCGTCCTCAACATCCAGCTCTTCCTGACGGCGGAGGTCTTCATCCTCCTCTTCGGGACGTTGCTGGCGATCCTGCGTACCCTGCCGGGACGGCCCGCCGCCCTCATCCGCTGGCTGACGGCGGCCTACATCGACGTGTTCCGCGGGCTGCCGTCCATCGTGGTCATCCTGATCGTGGTCTACGGCCTGAAGCGGACCAACCTGCCCCTGCTCAACGACCTGTCCGACTTCTGGTACGTGGTCATCGCGCTGACGCTGCACTACAGCGCCTACACCGCCGAGGTGATCAAGGGCGGGACCGAGGGCATCCACTGGAGCCAGACCGCGGCGTCCCGTTCGCTCGGCCTGTCCCACGGGCAGACGATGCGGTTCGTCATCCTCCCCCAGGCGATGCGCAACATGTTCGCCCCGCTGCTGAACTACTTCATCGGCCTGCAGAAGGACACGTCCTTGGTCACCGTCATCGGCCTTCTCGACGCCGTCAACCAGGCGAACATCCAGGCCATCAACCAGTCGAGCCTGAGCGCCTTCACCGGCGCGGCGCTCTGCTTCCTCGCGATCACGATTCCGCTGACGCGGCTGGCCGACTATCTCAGCACCCGGCGCCGCCGCCGGGAACTGGCGCGGGGGTGACCTGATGGCGTACGTGGAGATCCGCGACCTGTACAAGTCCTACGGCGGCACCCCCGTGCTGTCCGGCCTGTCGCTCGACATCGACGAGCACGAGGTCGTCTGCCTGATCGGGCCCTCCGGCTGCGGGAAGTCGACCCTGCTCCGCTGCCTCAACGCCCTGGAGCCGATCGACGGCGGCCACATCCTCGTCGAGGGCCAGGACATCTGGGCCGACGACGGCGACGCCGACCAGCTCCGCATGCGGGTGGGCATCGTCTTCCAGCAGTACAACCTGTTCCCGCACATGAACGTGCTGGACAACATCACCCTCGCGCCCCGGCGGGTGCTCGGGATGCGACGGCGCGAGGCCGAGAACGTCGCCAGGGAACTGCTCGCCAGGGTCCGCCTGGAGGACAAGGCCACCGAACACCCGGACCGGCTCTCCGGCGGTCAGCAGCAGCGCATCGCCATCGCCCGCGCGCTGGCGATGCAGCCTCGCGTGCTGCTCCTGGACGAGGTGACCTCGGCACTCGACCCCGAGATCGTCGGCGAGGTGCTCGAACTCATCGGCGAGCTCGCGGCGGACGGCATGACGCTCGCCCTCGCGACGCACGAGATGAGCTTCGCGCGCGAGGTCGCCGACCGGATCGTCTTCCTCTCCGAGGGGAACATCGTCGAGCAGGGCGCTCCCGAGCGAATCCTCTCGGCCCCCGAGGACGAGCGGACCAGGCAGTTCCTGCGCCGGGTCCTCACCGCCAGGCCGGGTGTCGTACCGGCCGGCCCGTAGGCGGGCGGCCGGGCGCCGCACACCACCGCAGACCAAAGTAAGAACGCGATAGCCGGTCGCGCACGCGGCCGGTGGGAGGTCGTCCCCGTGAAAGAGATATCCACTGACGCGCTGGAGCGGGCCCTGGGCTCGTCGGAGGAGACCATCGTCTTCTCCGACAGGGCATCCGGTCTGCGCGGGGTCCTGTCGATCGACTCCACGAGATACGGGCGATCCCTCGGCGGTACCCGGATGCAGAACTATCCCTCCATCGGCGCGGCGATCATGGACATGACGGAGTTCTCCCGTGCCGTGAGCCTGAAGAGCGCCCTGTCCGGGGCCCGGTGCGGCGGAGGCAAGGGCGCGATCATCGGCGACCCCGCCACCGTCAAGAGCAAGGAACTGCTGCACGCCTTCGGCAGGTTCGTCCAGTCGCTCAACGGCCGCTACATCCTCACCCCCGACTGGGGGATGAGCTCGGCCGACCTGGTGGTGGTGGCCGAGGAGTGCGAGTTCGTCACCGGCCTCCCGGCCGACCGGGGCGGCGCGGGAAGCCCCGAGCCACTGGTGGCGTACGGCGTGCTTGAGGGCCTGCGCGGCGCCTTCGAGGCGGTCGCGGGCAGCGGCGACCTGACCGGCGTGCGCGTCGGCGTCGAGGGCCTGGCCATGTCGGGCCCCCACCTGATCGAACTGCTGGTGCGCGAGGGCGCGGTCGTCACCGCGATGGACCCGTCCGAGGCGTTGCGCCAGGAGATCACCCGGCGGTTCCCCGAGGTCGGCGTGGTCGACTCCCTCGCCCGGCTCCAGGAGACCGAGCTGGACGCCTACTGCCCGTGCGCCGGTTCCGGCACGCTGACCGAGGGGTTCGCCGCCACCGCCCGCACCCGGGTGGTCTGCGGCGCGGCCAACGGCCAGCTCGCCGACCCCGGCGTGGAGGCGGCGTTCGGCAAGCGCGGCATCGCCTACGTGCCGGAGTTCGCGGCCAACGGCGGCGGGGTGGTCCACTGCCTGGAGGAGCGGCTGGGATTCGACGTCGACCGGGCCCGCGCCGCCGTGGCGACGTGCCGGGACACCGTGAAGACGATCCTCCGCACGGCGGCGGAGGAGGGACGGTCCGCGACCGAGGTCGCGGTGGATCTGGCGGAACGGCGAATGAAGGGCGAGGCGGGGGCATGACCACTCTGATCACCGGAGCGACCGGCAAGGTAGGACGGCACGTCGTGGCGGGACTGACCGAGACCGGGGAGCCGTTCCGCGCCGCGTGCCGCAACCCCTCCGGCGTCGCCGCCGACACCGTGGCCTTCGACTGGCTGGACAGCGGCACATGGCGGGCGGCCCTGGACGGCGCCACCAGGATGTGGATCGTTCCTCAGGCCAAGGGCCGGTACGACGTGTCGGCGGAGGTCATCGAGTTTCTCAAGCTCGCGGCCGAGAAGGGCTCCATCGAGCGGATCGGCCTGCTGTCGGTGAAGAACGCCGAGCAGCTCAACGCCGACCTTCCCGCGCTGCGCATCGAGCACGCGCTGGACCGGCTCGGGTTCACCTGGTTCTCGCTCCGGCCCGGCTGGTTCTTCCAGAACTTCACGGTGGGCATGTTCGCCCGCTCGATCGTGAAGGAGGGCGAGATCTGGGCGCCCGGCGGCGACGGCCGGATCGGGTTCATCGACGCCAGGGACATCGCCGCCTGCGTGACGCGGACCATATCCGGCCCGCTGCCGGCCCGCAGCTCCTACACGCTGACCGGCGGGGAGTCCCTCACCTTCGCCGAGGTGGCGGAGACGCTGTCACGGGCCGGCAGAGGGCCCATCCGCTACGTCGACGTCTCCGAGGAGGTCATGTCGGAGTATCTCAGCGGGCTCGGCCTGCCCCCGGCGCACGTCTCGGCCCTGCTGAACCACTTCGAGAGGATCAAGGCGGACGTGGCCGGGGAACTGACCGGCGACGTCGAGGAGCTCCTCGGCCGCCCCCCGATCAGCCTGGCCGCCTTCGCGGCCGACGAGTTCGCGCCGAGGAACGCCTGACATGGCCGAACGCACCGGCGGACAGGTTCTCGTCGAGGCACTGGCCGCGCACGGCGTCGACACGGTCTTCGGCATCCCGGGCACGCACAACCTGGCGATCTACGCGGCGCTGGCCGAGACCGGCCTCCGGCACATCCTGCTCCGGCACGAGCAGGGCGTCGGCTTCGCGGCCGACGGCTACGCCCGCGTCGCCGGGCGGCCGGGCGTCTGCGTGACCACGACCGGGCCCGGACTGCTCAACGCGGCCACCGCCCTCGCCCAGGCGTACTCCGACTCCGTCCCCGTGCTGGTCGTCTCACCGGGCATGCCGACCGGGCACCCCGCCACGGGAAACGGCGAGCTGCACGAGATGAAAAACCAGTCGGCGGCCCTGGACTCGATCGTCGCCCACAGCCACCGGGTCGAGAGCATCGCCGAGATCCCCGTCGCCGTCGCCCGCGCCTTCGCCACCATGTGCTCGGGACGGCCCCGGCCGGTACACATCGAGATCCCGTTCGACCTGCTGGACGCGAGCGGCGACCCACCGGCCTGCGCGCCGGTCGCGGTCCGCCCCCTGACCCCGCCCGCCGCCGAGCTGGACCGCGCCGCCGACCTGCTGCGGAGCGCGCGGGCCCCGGGCATCCTGGCCGGCGGCGGGGTGGGCCCGGACGCGGCCCCCGCGCTCCGCGTGGTGGCCGAACGGCTTGGCGCCCCCGTCGTCACCTCCATGAACGGCAAGGGCGTGCTGTCCGACGACCATCCGCTGGCCCTCGGCGCCGGCCTGGCCGCCGCGCCGGTCAAGGACTTCCTCGCCTCCTGCGACCTGCTGCTCGCCGTCGGGACCGAGCTGGCCCCCTCCGACATGTGGTACGGCGGCGTGCCCGGGGACGTCCCGCTGGTCCGCATCGACGTCGACCCCGTGCAGGTCGTCACCAACGGCCGACCGGCGGTGGCCGTGCTCGGCGACGCGGGCGAGGCCCTGGCCGGACTGCTCGACCGACTCGGCCCCCCTGAGAACACCGGAAACGCCGACGACGCGCGGGACGGCCATCGGAGGGCGGCCCACTGGCGCGACCTGCTGCGGGCGGACGCCCGCACGCGCGGCGGCCCCTGGCTCTGGATCGTCGAGGCGCTGGAGAGCGCCCTGGGCCGGAACGGCGTGCTCGCCGGTGACAGCACGATGGCCTGCTACTACGGGGCTCTCGGCAACCTGCGGAGCCACACCCCGGGCGGCTACCTCTACCCGACGGGGTTCGGCACCCTCGGCTACGGGCTGCCCGCCGGCATCGGAGCCGTGATCGCGGCGCCGGACCGGCCCGTGGTGGTGCTGGAGGGCGACGGCGGATTCATGTTCACCGCGACCGAACTCGCCGCCGCCTCGGCGCTCGGCCTGCCGCTCCCGGTGATCGTGGTGGAGAACGGCGGGTACGGCGAGATCCGCCGCCAGATGAAGGTCCGCGGCGACCGGGTGCAGGCCGTGGACCTGCCCCCCGTCGACCTGCTCGGACTGGCCAGGAGCATGGGCTGCCACGCGCACGCCGTACCGGAGGTGTCCGTGCCCGAACTGGCCCGGCTGCTGGGCGAGGCCCTCAAGGCGGACCGTCCGACGGTGATCGTGGTCCCGGAGGCCGAGGCCGTGGAGGAGGCTCGATGAGCGGATCGTGGAGGCGGAGCGAGCACTTCATCGACGGCGACTGGTACACCCCGGCCGCCGGTGAGCTGCTCGCGATCGAGAACCCCGCCACCGGGGAGTCGATCGGCACGGCGGCGAGAGGCGGCCGGGAGGAGGTCGATCTCGCCGTCGAGGCGGCCACCCGCGCCTGGCCCGACTGGTCGGCGACCTCCCCCGCACAGCGGGCCGAGGCCCTGGGCGCGCTGCGCGATGCCCTGGGCGCGCGGAAGAAGGAGCTGGTCGACCTCACGGTGGCCGAGCTCGGGGTTCCGGTCACCTTCGCCGGGGACGTGCACGTACCCTTGGCCCTCGGTGACCTGGACGCCTTCGCCCGGGACGTACGCGACTTCCCGTTCGAGGAGCGGATCGGCAACTCCCTGGTGCTCAAGGAGTCCGCCGGGGTCGCCGGATGCGTCACCCCGTGGAACTATCCGCTCCACCAGATGGCCGCCAAGGTGGGCGCCGCGCTCGCGGCCGGCTGCACGGTGGTCCTCAAGCCCGCCGAACTCACCCCGCTGGCCGCCTACGCCCTCGCCGAGGCCGCGTGTGACGCGGGGCTGCCGCCCGGCGTGTTCAACGTGGTGTTCGGCAGCGGCCGGGTCGTCGGGGACGCGCTGACCCGGAACCCGGGCGTCGACGTGGTCTCCTTCACCGGCTCGACCGCGGTGGGCACCTCGGTGGCCGAGGTCGCGGCCGGGGACGTACGGCGGTGCCTGCTGGAGCTCGGCGGCAAGTCCGCCTCGGTGGCGCTCCCCGACGCCGACTTCGAGGCGGCGACCAGGTGGACCGTCCGCTCGGCCACGGTGAACAGCGGCCAGACGTGCAGCGCCTGCACCCGGCTGATCGTGCCCCGGTCGAACTACGCCGACGTGGTGGCCTACGCCGGTGAACTGGCCGCCGGGCTCCGCGTCGGCGACCCGCTGGACGCCGCCACCGATCTCGGACCCGTCGTGTCCGCCCGCCAGCGGGAGACCGTCCTCGGATTCGTCGAACGGGCCGTCGCGAACGGCGCCCGGGTGGAACCTGCCGGGACCGGCGATCTGCCGGACCGCGGCCACTACGTCCGGCCGGCGGTGGTCTCGGGCACCCACCCCTTCTCCGAGATCGCCCAGGAGGAGGTCTTCGGCCCGGTGCTCGTCGTGCTCGCCTACGACGACGAGGACGAGGCCGCCGCCATCGCGAACTCCACCAAGTACGGCCTGAGCGGCGCCGTGTGGTCCGCCGACGCGAGCCGCGCCACGACGTTCGCCAGACGGTTGCGGACCGGCCAGGTCGACGTCAACGGAGGCCGGTGGAACTTCTCCGCCCCGTTCGGCGGCTACAAGCAGTCCGGGACGGGCCGCGAACTCGGCCCCCACGGCATCGCCGACTTCTGCGAGGTCAAATCCATCCAGCTCTAATGTGGCGAACACCCACCTCCCGCACGGAGAAGAGATCCCGCGAAACGATCTACCAGCCTGGCACCAACTAGCAGCAACTGGCAGCAGCCCCACCTCTTCACGGCGGACTTCCTGAAGATCACGCGGCTCTAGCCCAGCGCGCGCTTCACCCGACCTCCAACTACCAGTCCAGCTAGCATTGGCAGTTGGAGGTCACGTCATGAAGATGCCCACGCCGCCCCCGCCGGTCGACAAAATCCTTGAGGGGCTACAAAAAGATCCGCACAGGATGATACAGATATTCACCACCTATGCCTCAAACATAGTCGCACAGCCATATTATCCATGGGATAAACTGCGCCGCCTCACCCCACCGGAAGGTTTGACGCACCACGAATGGTGGGCCGCGATAAAGGTATCCCGAATTGGAATGCAGCGCAGGCTTCCGCTGGTCGACAAGCGGGAGATTTCATTCACCTACGCGGTGACCGATGAAATTCTCAAGGGCATCGAGGAGGTAAACCGGAACGCCAGCGGCCAAATAAGCATCAGCGAGCAGGTCACCAACCCTTCGACCCGAGACCGGCACATCGTCAATTCACTAATGGAAGAGGCCATCACATCGAGCCAACTCGAAGGGGCTACGACAACCCGAAGAGACGCGAAAGAAATGATCAGGACCGGGCGCAAGCCGAGAACCCGCGGCGAGCAGATGATCCTGAACAACTATCGCGCGATGCAGCGAATACGTGAAGTTCAGTCGCAACCCCTAACAATAGATCTCATTCTGGAGATACATTGGATCCTCACCGAGAACGCCATAGACAATCCGGATGCCTCGGGCAGGTTTCAACGCCCCGATGAAGAAAGAATCGGCGTATACAGCGAACAGACCGACGAGCTGCTTCACGAACCACCTTCGGCCGAACAGCTACCTCAAAGAGTTCAGCGGCTGTGCGACTTTGCCAACGGCATACTGGACGACACCTACGTTCCATCGGTACTACGCGCCCTCATCGTGCACTTCATGCTCGCATATGAGCACCCGTTCGAAGACGGCAACGGCAGAACCGCCAGGGCTCTCTTCTATTGGTCGATGCTCAACCAGGGATACTGGCTCGCAGAGTTCATATCCATATCCCGAATCATTAAAAACGCTCCGGCACAGTACGGGAGAAGCTTCCTGTACAGCGAGCAAGACGAAAACGATCTCACCTACTTCTTGACGCATCAGCTCTCCGTCACCCAAAGAGCGATCAACGATCTACATGAATACCTAAAACGAAAGATATTCGAGCTTCGCGATCTTCAGCGATCTCTGGCGAGCATGCCGGGAGAGTTCAACCATCGCCAACTAGCGATCCTCGAAAACGCGATCAAGAATCCCGGCGCTCGATACACCGTCGTATCACACGGAACAAGCCATGATGTAGCACGAGAGACAGCACGAAAAGATCTCATCCAACTACAGGAGCGCGGCCTTCTCATAAGAAGGAAAACCGGCAGAGAGTACGCCTGGACTCCACAGGTCGATTTAATCACAAAACTCGGAAGTCAATAATCATGCTCCGCCCGGATGTCGCGTATATGAAATCACGAGGCAAGTCAGAGCTTCTGGGGCACATGGCCGACGGATCCGCGCTGTGCGGCCGCCCTCGATGTGCTTCTTACCGTACGATGAGTTTCCATATCGGAGCGGAACATCCCTCCTTCATAAAAAGTCATGAATACGTCTGTGGCAGGACGTCCGCCGGCGCGTGCCGCTCCGGCCCCGGCCGTCGCGACGCAGATCGCGGCGGCCGGGAGGGATCCCGCGAAACGATCTACCAGCCTGGCACCAACTAGCAGCAACTGGCAGCACCCTTCCCCCGCAGTGGGGGACCATCCCCGCGTGCGCGGGGAGCACATGTGGATCTTCTCGGCCCTGAGCTTGAGCGCGGGACCATCCCCGCGTGCGCGGGGAGCACGAACCGCGTGGTTCCCGCCCCCTGTCGGTGGGGGGACCATCCCCGCGTGCGCGGGGAGCACTAACCGACGGGCCCTCAGGGCATCCTTGTGGACCACCCCCCTCGTGCGCGGAGAGTACGAGAACCGGTTCACGATCATCATCGTGACGCGCAACAACCCCCCCGCGTGCGCGGGGAGCACGATGGCAGGCCGTGTCTCGGTCTGGTAGAGGCGGGACCATCCCCGCGTGCGCGGGGAGCACGACCGCGACCTGGACGGCGTGAGCGGGAACCGCTCAGACAGGGGGTGGTTGCCCGGGCGGTTCGCGGAGCGGATCGTCACGAGCCGCCCGGGGGTGGAGGGGCTGTTCCGGGTGGTGGTTCGTTACTTGCCGCGTTTCTGTGTGCTGTCTGCCAGGAGTGCGAGGACTTCTGCTTGGCGGTAGCGGCGGTGTCCGCCGAGGGTGCGGATGCTGGTGAGTCTTCCT
>NZ_JBSGCR010000034.1:0-75003 GCF_053601935.1 Streptosporangium sp. NPDC004631
ACCCACCACCACATCCGTGCCACGCCCCAACCGCCGACGCCCCTCATCCAACATCGCGTAGGTCTTCCCAACACCAGGCGCCGCACCCAGATAGATGCGCAACCGCCCGCGCGTCCTGTTCATCGCCGCTCACCACTCCCGTCCGGTTTCCCGGGCTCCGCTCACTCACTCCCGGCCGAGGGCCGGATTGAGCCGACCGTAACGGTGAGGACCGTGGCCGGGAGCGTTCGGGACGCCGTCCCTCATCTCCGCTCCTCAACTGGACCCGCGCTTTTGGATCTGCGCGTTTCCAGCCACCGGGTGGTGCCCTCTATGCAAGGAAATCGTGAGGTTTGGGGGTTTTTGCACACCTTGACGGGTTCCATACGTTGCCAAAACGATTATTGACGCGGTCCATACACGGCTCTCCGACACACCCGATTCCCGGCGACAGCCGTCGCGGCAGCCGGACACGTGACCGCGATGCCGGCAGACACCCACTTCCGGGACGGTTGCCGGGGCACCGGATGCCACGGAAACCCTGATGGCCGTCCCGTGCCGGGCGGACGTCAGCGGCCCGGCAGGGCGTCAACCACGGGGCCCGCGAGCCGGAAATTCAGTTGACGGGGGATTTACCCTTAACGGGTCCTTACCCCGGCCGGTGTCTATGTCAACTGAAAAATATAAGGAGCGTGCTGCCTGCTGATGCCCCCCGATACCGCCGCCCCAGCGCGAGAACCCGGTACTGATCGGCCCCCGAACACGCGCCGCGCCAGGACGAACTCCCTGTGGAGAATGAAATCCTACCTGCGCCCCTACACCACACGCATGTCCCTCATCTGGTTGCCGTCCCTCGCCGGAGTCGGGATCGGCATCGTCATCCCGCTGATCGGCAGAGAGATCATCGACGGCCCCGTCGCCCGCGGCGACACCGGCGCCCTGTTCCCCCTCGCGCTGCTCGCCCTGGCTCTGGGCGTGATCGAGGCGCTGTTCGTGCTTCTGCGCCGGTGGCTGCTGGCCGCCGCCGTCCTGGGCCTGGAGACCAGGATCCGCGACGACCTCTACCGGCATCTCCAGCGGCTGCCGATGAGCTTCCACGACGCCTGGCAGTCCGGCCAGCTGCTGTCCCGCGCGACGACCGACCTGTCCACGATCCGGCGGTTCCTCGGCTTCGGCCTGCTCTTCCTCGTCCTGATCAGCGTCCAGATCGTGACGGTGACCGGGCTGCTGCTGCACATGTACTGGCCGCTCGGCCTGCTGGTCGCCGCCTCGGCGCTGCCCGTCGTCCTCACCACGCTCCGTTTCGAGCGGGGCTACATCGACGTCTCCCGTCAGGTGCAGGACCAGCAGGGCGACCTCGCCACCCTCATCGAGGAGTCCGCGGCCGGCATCCGCACGATCAAGGCGTTCGGCCGGGGCGGGCACGTCTCCGCCCTCTTCGACGAGGGGGCCGGGAAGGTCCACCGGACCTCGATGGAGAAGGTGCGGCTGTCGGCCCGGTTCTTCACCTTCCTTGAGGTGATCCCCAACGTCACCCTCGCCGTGGTGCTGCTGCTCGGCGCGCTCGCGGCCGGCTCGGGATGGGTGACGCTGGGCACGCTGGTGGCCTTCACCACCCTGATGCTGCAGCTGGTGTGGCCGGTCTCGGCACTCGGTTTCATCCTGGTGATGGGCCAGGAGGCGATGACCGCGGCCGACCGTGTGATGGAGGTGCTCGACACCGAACCGGAGATCATCGGGGGCGTGGACGTGATCGAGCGGCCACGCGGGCACCTCCGCTTCGAAGGCGTGGGGTTCCGCTTCCCCGGCGCGGCCGAGCCGGTGCTCCGCGACATCTGGCTGGAGGTACGGCCGGGCGAGACAGTCGCGATCGTCGGCGCGACGGGCTCCGGCAAGACCACCCTGACCGCCCTCGTCCCCCGGCTCCACGAGGTGAGCACGGGCCGGATCACCATCGACGGCCAGGACGTACGGGACCTGTCGTTGCCCGCGCTCCGCTCGGTGGTGGCCACCGCCTTCGAGGAGCCGATCCTGTTCTCCATGAGCGTCCGGGAGAACCTCACACTCGGACGGCACGACGCCACCGAGGAGGAGATGGAGGAGGCGCTGGAGATCGCCCAGGCGGGGTTCGTCCACGAGCTGCCCTGGGGACTGGAGACCAGGATCGGCGAGCAGGGCATGTCCCTGTCGGGCGGCCAGCGCCAGCGCCTCGCCCTGGCCCGCGCGGTCCTCAGCCGGCCGAAGGTCCTCGTCCTCGACGACACCCTCTCGGCCCTGGACGTCGAGACCGAGGCCCTGGTGGAGGAGGCGCTGCGCCTCGTGCTGCGGGACGCCACCGGGATCGTGGTCGCCCACCGGGCATCCACCGTGCTGCTCGCCGACCGGGTGGCCCTGCTGATGGACGGCACGATCGCCCGGGTCGGGCGCCACCACGAACTGCTGGCGAACGTGCCGGAGTACCGCGCGCTGCTCTCGGCGGGCATGGACGACCAGGAGGCGCCACGATGAGCGGTGACGACGGACGGAACTGGCGCGGCGTCGCCACCGAGGAGCGGGACGAGCTGCCGGAGCGGGTGTCGTTCCTGCTCCGCACCCGCTCCCGGCGCCTGCTCATCGAGCTGCTGCGACCGTACCGGCGGGAGATCACCCTGCTCGTCGCGGTCATAGTGATCAGCAACGCGGCCTCGCTCGCCATCCCCTTCCTGATCAAAGTGGGCATCGACTCCGGTATCCCGCCGATGAGCTCGGGCCGGGGACCGGCCATCCTGGTCACGGTGGTCGTGGCGATCCTGGCCGCGGCGGCGATCCAAGCGGGGACCCGGCGGGTGTTCCTCACAATGGCCGGCCGCATCGGCCAGGACGTTCTGCTTGAGCTGCGGCGACGGGTCTTCGGCCACTTCCAGCGGCTCTCGCTCTCCTTCCACGACGGCTACACCTCGGGCCGGGTCGTCTCCCGGCTCACCTCCGACATCGAGGCCATCTCCGAGATGCTGCAGTCGGGGTTCGACGGCCTCGTCACGGCCGTGCTGACGCTGACCGGCACCGCCGTCCTGCTGCTCGTCCTGGACGTCAAGCTGGGCCTGGTCGCCCTGCTGCCACTGCCGATCCTGCTGCTGTTCACCGGCTGGTTCCGGCGGCGGTCGAGCATCGCCTACCGCAGGACCCGGGAGACCGTGGCGCTGGTGATCGTCCACTTCGTCGAGTCGATGACCGGTATCCGGGCGGTTCAGGCGTTCCGCAGGGAGCCGCGCAACCAGGAGATCTTCTCCCGGCTCAACGCCGACTACCGGGACGCCAACGTACGGAGCATGCACCTGATCGCGATCTTCATGCCGGGTGTCAAGCTGATCGGGAACGTCACGATCGCCGCCGTCCTGCTCTACGGCGGATGGCTGGCCGTCGGAGGCGACGTCACCGTCGGCGTGCTCGCCGCCTTCCTGCTCTACCTGCGCCAGTTCTACGAGCCGATGCAGGAGATCTCGCAGTTCTACAACACCTTCCAGTCCGCGGGGGCGGCGCTGGAGAAGCTCTCCGGCGTACTGGAGGAGAGGCCGGCCGTGGCCGAGCCGCGCGTCCCCGTACCGCTGGAACGGCCGCGCGGGCACCTGCGGTTCGAGGCGGTGAGGTTCTCCTACCTGGACGGCACCCCCGTCCTGCCCCGGCTGGACCTGACGATCCCCGCGGGGCAGAGCGTGGCGGTGGTCGGCACCACCGGAGCGGGGAAGACCACGTTGGCCAAGCTGATCGCCAGGTTCTACGACCCGGTGGCCGGGCGGGTACTGCTGGACGGGGTCGACCTGCGCGAGCTGGGCGAGGAGTCGCTACGCGCCGCGGTGGTCCTGGTGACGCAGGAGAACTTCCTGTTCACCGGCTCGGTCGCCGACAACATCAGGTTCGGCCGGCCGGCCTCGACCCTGGCCGAGGTCGTCGAGGCCGCCCGCTCCATCGGTGCCCACGACTTCATCTCGGCGCTCCCCCAGGGATACGACACCCCGGTCGGCAAGCACGGCGGCCGACTGTCGGCCGGGCAGCGGCAGCTCGTGGCGTTCGCCCGGGCCTTCCTCGCCGACCCCGCGGTGCTGATCCTCGACGAGGCGACCTCCAGCCTGGACGTCCCCGGTGAGCGGCTGGTACAGCAGGCCATGCGCACGATCCTGGCGGACCGGACCGCTGTGATCATCGCGCACCGGCTGTCGACCGTCGAGATCGCCGGCCGGGTGCTCGTGATGGACGGCGGCAGAATCGTGGAGGACGGGCCGCCCGAGAGGCTCATCGCGGGAGCGGGCCGCTTCGCCGGCCTGCACCGGGCCTGGCTCGACAGCGTCTCCGACCTGCCGAGCGTTCCCGACTAGCCTCGTTTTCCGCCCGTGCGTCATCGTCGCGGGTCAGGCGCTATGACGCCCCCGCATGCGTGCCCGGCGGGAAGGCGGGGCTTGATCCCGGCGCCCGCAACTGGCATTTTCAACTGTGGACGACCATCGGAAAGGGAATATGGTCATGACAATACTGAAGAGAAATGTCGGTATGTGGATCAGAAGGTTTAATCCGGGTGACGGGGCCCGAACCCGGCTGATCTGTTTTCCGCACGCCGGCGGATCGGCGAGTTTCTACTCCCCGCTCTTCAGGACCATGCCCCCGACGGTGGACGTGGCGGGAATCCAGTATCCAGGGCGCCAGGACAGGTGGCACGAGAGACTTATCGACGACGTCGACGAGCTGGCGGACCGGATCGCCGTCGAGTTGGAGCCGTGGACGAACCTGCCGATCGCGCTGTTCGGCCACAGCCTGGGCGCGACCATCGCCTTCGAGGTCGCCAGGCGGCTGGAACGCGACGGGACCGCGCCGGTGGCCCTCTTCGCCTCCGGCCGTCGCGCGCCCTCCCGGCACCGGAACGAGCGTGTGCATCTGGGCAGCGATCGCGACCTGCTGGCCCAGGTCAAGAGGTTGCACGGCACGGACGGGCAGGTTCTGGAGAACGAGGAGATCGTTCGCATGATCATGCCCGCGCTGCGCAGCGACTACCGGGCCTCCGAGACCTACCGGTACCGCCCGGGCCCCAGGCTGAACTGCCCGATCCTCGCCCTGGCCGGCGACGACGACACGGTGGCGACCGTCGAGGAGGTGAACGCCTGGGGCGAGCACACGACCGCCCCCTTTGAGCTGCGGGTTTTCCCCGGTGGTCATTTCTTCCTCACCGCGCACGCCGCCGCGGTGCGGGACCTGGTCTCCCAACGGCTCTCCGACGACTGAGGCGGCGGAAGAGGCGACGGAAAGCTCGCCACGGCACCCCGGACGGGCGTTCTCCCAGGGCTTTCCCGCGCGTGCCCGCCCTCTGGAAATCCCGGCTCCGTCGCGCACCGTACGGCTCACCAGAAAAATCCACCCTATAAATGCCATTAAGGGCAGAAATATCGTGTCCCACCACCTCGCCGGGAAAACGCGGACAGAGTGCGGGCCCGGACCGCACGGGGGGATGAAGCCCCGGAGTTCGGGAGGTCTTCCGGCCGTCCTGCGCCCTCTCGGGGAAATCCCGTGAAATCCTGGTCCTGTGGGGAGCCGCCGGGTGAATCCGTCACCCGGCGGCTCCGACTGTTTGAGCGGCAGCCGTCCCAGAAAGGCGAAGATCGCGAAATGAAGATACTTGTCACCGGCGGGGCCGGATTCATCGGCTCCCACTACGTCCGGACCCTGGCGCACCGGGGCGGCCCGGCCATCACGGTCCTCGACAAACTCACCTACGCCGGCAACCTCGCCAACCTCGACCCGGCCCGAGGCCGCTTCACCTTCGTCCAGGGCGACATCTGCGACACCGCCCTGGTCGCCGAACTCGTCGCCGAGCACGACGAGGTGGTCCACTTCGCCGCCGAGTCGCACGTCGACCGGTCCATCGAGAACGCCGCCGAATTCGTCAGGACCAACGTGACCGGCACCCAGACTCTGCTGGACGCGGCGGTCCGCAGCGGACTGAAGTCGTTCGTGCACGTCTCGACCGACGAGGTGTACGGCTCCATCGCGGTCGGCTCGTGGCCGGAGACCGACCCGCTGCGGCCCAACTCCCCCTACGCGGCGTCGAAGGCCGCCGGCGACCTGCTCGCGCTCGCCTACCACCGCACCCACGGCCTGGACGTGCGGGTGACCCGCTGCTCCAACAACTACGGGCACCACCACTTCCCCGAGAAGGTCATCCCGCTGTTCATCACCAACCTGCTCGACGGGAAGAAGGTCCCGCTCTACGGCGACGGGCTCAACGTCCGCGACTGGCTGCACATCGACGACCACGTGCGGGGCATCGAGCTGGTGCGTACAGCGGGCCGTCCCGGCGAGGTCTACAACATCGGGGGCGGTACCGAGCTGAGCAACAAGGAGCTGACCGCCCTGCTGCTGACCGCCTGCGGCGCGGACTGGGACATGGTCGACTTCGTCGAGGACCGCAAGGGCCACGACCGCCGCTACTCGGTCGACTGCACCAAGATCTGCACGGAGCTCGGCTATCTTCCCGGCAAGGATTTCGCGACCGGCCTGGCCGAGACCGTCGCCTGGTACAGGGAGAACCGCTCCTGGTGGGAGCCGCTCAGGGAACGGGCGGCCCTGGGCGTCGGCTGACAGTGATGACGGAGGTGAGCGCCGCCCGGTGGGATCCGCCCCATCGGCTGACCGGCCACGGTGTCCTCAACGGGATCCGCCGGTCCTGACCGGGAGGCGCTCACCCGCGCTCCCCGGACGCGGCGTCCGGGGAGCGCCCTTGCCATCCTGCCCCTTGGACCGCTCGTCTCACTCGCACCCGTCCCTGGCCTCCCGCTTGTCCTCGGCCTTGTCCTCGGCCTGCTCCCGCTTGTCCTCGGCCTTCTCTTCGGCCCTCTCCCTCTCGTTCTCAGCGCGGTCGTCGGCGTCGTCGGCGTCGTCGTCCCACCGGTCCTCGGCCTTGTCCTCGGCCTGCTCCCGCTTGTCCTCAGCCTTGTCCTCGGCCCTCTCCCGCTTGTCCTCAGCGCGGTCGTCGGCGTCGTCGGCGTCGTCGTCGTCCCACTCGCACTTGTCGTCGCCGGTGTTCCCCGCCTTGCCGTCCGGGCTCCCGGTCTGCCGGCCGGGGTCGTCCTGGATGGCGCTGCTGCTCGCCTTGGTCTCGAAGAGGGGCGGGGCGACGAAGATCGTGCCGGCCGGGCGGGGCTCGTTGTCGTCCTGGGCGGCGAAGGCGACGCCTCCGCTCACGGCGAGCGCGGCGACCGCGAGTCCCGCGAAAGTGATCAGGGGCTTGCGCATCTGGATTCTCCCTTGTGGCTTCCGGCGTTATCCGGGGATTTTTACGGTGTCCCCTTGAGAGTGCCGTGCCGGGCAATAGCAAAATGATGCGACTTTCCTAATAAATGGTTAAGGCAGCGGCGGGCCGAATTCCAGGGTGATTTCGGCCCCTCCGGACGGCGACCCGCCGGCCCTCAGGCCGCCCCCGGAGCCCTCGGCGGTACGGCGGGCGATGTCCAGGCCGAGCCCGGTGGACGACCCGCCACTCGTCCCCCTGGCGACCGGGGCCGGATGCGCGAACCCGGGTCCCTCGTCGGCGATCACCAGGCGGGCGCCGCCTCCGGGGCGCGGCGTCAGCTCCACGGTGAAGGGCGTGCCGTCGGGAGTGTGGGCGAAGACGTTCTCCAGCAGCAGGTCGACACAGGCCGCCAGATCCTGCGCGCTCACCCTGACGGGGAGCGGGTCGGGGGTGAGCCCGCGCCGTACCGGCCGGTCCTGGTCCTCGGCCAGCGCCGACCAGAAGGTGACCCGCTCGGCGACCACCTCGGCGGCGTCGCAGCGCGCCACCCCCTTCCGGTCGAACCGGCGAGCCTCCCTGATCACCTGGGTGACCATGCGCTCGACGGTGTCGACGGCATCCCTCACCCGTCCGGCCTCGTCCCTGTCACCCAGGGACTCGACCTCCAACCGGAGCGCGGTGACCGGGGTGCGGAGCTGATGGGAGAGGTCGGCGACGGCCTCGCGTTCGCGGGCGAGCAGCTCACGGATGCGCGTCGCGAGCTGGTTGAGGGCGGTGCCGACGTCGCGGATCTCCGATGGGCCCGCCGGGTCGACGCGCGCGTCCAGATCCCCGTCCGCCAACCGGCGGGAGACGCCGGCGACCTGCCGGACCGGCTGGATCAGGGAGCGGGCGAGCCTGTCGGCGACGACGACGCTCACGGCGAGCAGGGCCAGCCCGATCAGGCCGAGCACGAGCCAGGCGCGTCCGACCCCCTGCCTGAGCCTTTCGGTGCCGACGAACGTGCGGATGACCGCGGTTCCGCCGGTTCCGCGCTGGACCGCCACGAGGATCTCCCTGCCCCCCGGCGTTTCCACGGTGATGCTGCGCCCACGTGTGGCCAGTTCCACCGAGGGGCCGCGTGGGGCGGGGGAGCCGAGAAGCGTGCCGTCCGGCAGGAAGACGGTGATCGGCGTCCCGGTGGACTCGCCGGCCTGCCGTACCGTGGCGCCGAGGGTGGCTTGGTCGCCGAGGGCGACCACGGGGACCAGAGCCTGCGCTCCGGCGGTGGCCCCGGCGGTGGCCCGCTCGGCGGCGACCGTGCTCACCAGCATGGCCAGCGGCACCAGGAACGCGACGAGGACCAGCGAGGTGGTCGCCATCGCCAGGAGGGCGAGCCGCCGCCTCATCCGGTGCTCCTCATCCGATTCACCCCGTCCGTCTCACGGGCCCGGATCGACGAGTTTGACGCCGACCCCGTGGACGGTCTGCAGGTAGCGGGGCCGCTGGGCGCTCTCCCCCAGCTTGCGGCGGAGCCAGGACAGGTGCACGTCGACGGTCTTGTCCGCGCCGCCGTACGCCATTCGCCAGACCTCGGTGAGCAGTTCCCGCCTGGTGACGACCTGCCCGGCCCGGACCGCGAGATAGTGCAGCAGGTCGAACTCCTTGGGCGTGAGACCCAGGAGGACCCCGTCGAGGGTCGCCTCGCGTGCCGCCGGTTCGACACGGAGGCCGCCGACCGCCACGGGGGGCATGCCGTTGTCGGCCTCCCTGCCCCGGCGGAGCACGGCCCTGATCCGGGCGTCCAGCTGGGCACCGCCGAACGGTTTGACCACGTAGTCGTCGGCCCCGGCGTCCAGCGCCCGGACGATCTCCCGCTCGTCGTCACGCGCGGTCGCCACGATGACCGGAACGGTGCTGACGGCTCGCAGCATCCGCAGCACCTCGCAGCCGTCCAGGTCGGGCAGGCCGAGATCGAGAACGACGAGGTCGGGCCGGTCCTCCACCGCCCGGGTGAGTCCCTGCATGCCCGCGGAGGCGGAGGTCACGGCATGCCCGCGCTCGGTCAGCGCGCGGATCAGCGCGGACCGGACCAGGGGGTCGTCCTCGACGAGCAGAAGATGCGCCACCGTGACCTACCCCTCCACCGAAAGCCTCGATTAACAGCACAACATAAAAAAATGTACTTTATAGATTGATGGTTCTAGAAGTTGGATGTTCATTTGATGAATCGACGCGCACTGCTCGGCCTCGGGAGCTGGCTCACCGCGGCGGCCCTCACCGTGGTCGCCGGCACCTGGGCGGTGTCCTTGATCGGTGCCGACCTCACCGGCCAGGAGGTCAGGGTCATGACGTCGGGCGAGGTCGAGCGCGTGCTGGCCGGCGCGAGCGGCGGCCCCGTCGCCCAGCCTCCGGCCTCCCTCCCGCCGGGCGCGGCCGTCAGGAGCTTCTCCTATCCCGAGGGTTCCCTGATGGCCACATGCGAGGCGGGCCGGGCCTCCCTGTTCTCGTGGAGTCCCGCCCAGGGGTACGGCGTCGACGAGGTCGAAAGCGGTCCCGCGCCCATCACCTCGATCGAGTTCGAGTCCGACGACCACCGGATCGTGGTGGAGGTCACCTGCCCGTACGGGACGCCCAGCGCGACGATCCGCCCCGACGACGATCACGAGTCCGACTGAGATCGTCTCGGGCCCGGCTCATCCGGACGGCGTCCGGCCCGGCACCGTCTCCGCGCCGGGACCGGCCCGGTACGCGACGGCTCAGGCCCCGGCGTGCGGCGGCCCCGGCCGGGCCGGCGAGGAGATCTCTTCGGCGGGCAGCCAGGTGGCACGGTGCGCCGCGGGAGAGCCGCCCGGGAGGCTGACCGCGGCGGACGGCCCGGCGGCCAGGTCGAGCGCGTCGAACACCAGCAGCTCGGCGCGCCGGTGGGCGTCGTCGTGCGCGAGGGCCAGGATCCAGCCGTCGCCCTCGGTGTCCCGCTGTCCACCGGGCACGCCACGGGCCGGCCGCGGCACGAAGACGGGAGGGTCGACCCTCCGCCCCCCGCCGAGCTCGTAGGTGTGGGTACGGCCCGCCACGAGATCGTGGCGGACCAGGACCGCCCCGCGTGGCCGGTCGTGAGAGCCGAACACGTGACGGTGCCTGCGACCGCAGACCCGCTCGTCCACCAGTGCCGTCTGGTGGGCCGCGCTCAGCGGTCGCTCGCGGACGGCGCCACCGGCCAGGTCGAATGTCAGGCGGCGCAGGTGCGGCGGCGCGGGCACGGGGGTGGCGTCGAAGGCCCTCGGGTGCCACACCGCGTCCAGGACGACCCGGTCGTCCTCGTCGTAGGCGTTCACCGCCCGGGAGATGTGGCAGGGGCCGATCCGGAACCAGCGCGGCTCCGCCGTACCGTGCCGGGGGAGAAGACCGACGCGCGCGGGCCTGCCCGGCTGCCAGGTGTAGGGGAGACGCGCGCCGACCAGGGCCACCGCGTGGCGGTAGACCACGGGCAGGTCGAACACGACGACGTACCGCTCGGTGAGCGCGACCGCGTGCATGAGGGGTGCGCCGCCAAGGGCGAACGGCCGGGCCCGCACCACGGTGCCTCCGGGGCGGGCGACCAGGTGCTCGGCCTGTCCCAGGCCCGGATGGCCGGCGACCGTGTGCCACCACCCGGTCGCCGGGTCGCGGATCGGGCGGGCCAGCGTGACATGGCCGCAGAGGTGACCGGGGGCCCGCGGAGCCGGCGTGCCGTCGGCGTCGGCGGCACCGTGGGCGGCGCCGTCGGCGAACCGGAGCGAGGGGGCCAGGGCCGGGACCGGCCCGAGCGGGGTGTCGCCTCGCGCCACCGCCGTGGCGCGGTGCCTGCGGGCGGCGCCCGCGCCCAGCCTGACGCCCGAGAGGACGAGCCCGCCACCGGCCCGGCCCGCTCCCGCCGGATGAGGGAAGGTCTGGAGGAGGCACCCGTCCAGGTCCGCGGGGAGCGCGCCCTCGATCGGCAGACGTTCCTCCTGCGCCCATCGGGCGATCGCCGGGGAGGCGAGTGCCGTTACCGGACCGGGTGCGCGAGCTGGGGCAGCCATGCCGATCGCCTCCTCGGGGCGAGGCCGGTAAATACCATAACAGCGTTGTGGATAAAACATATCGCTGTTATGCAATACTGTCAAGATGAGTCCTCGTCGGGCCGACCCCACGATCCGGCCGGTGCTGGTTGACATCGCCGCCCGGCTGCTGGCCGAGGAGGGCCCCCAGGCCCTTTCCACCCGGCGGCTCGCCACCGAGGCGGACAGCTCGACGATGGCGGTCTACACCCACTTCGGCGGGATGAGCGGACTGGTGCGCGAGATGGTGCGCGAGGGGTTCGCCCGCCTGCATCACCACCTCACCCGCGTACGCCGGACCGGCGACCCGGTCGCCGACATGGCCCTGCTCGGCAGGGCGTACCGGTACAACGCGCTGGCCAACCCGCACCTGTACGCGGTGATGTTCGGCGGATCCTCACTGGCCGGGTTCTCCCTCACGGAGGAGGACCGCCGGCACGGGCGCTACACCCTGGGCAACGCCGTGGAGTGCGCGACCCGGTGTTTCGCGGCGGGCCGGTTCCGGGCCGGCGACGCCGAGCTCGTCGCGCACCTGATGTGGAGCGCGATCCACGGGCTGGTCGCCCTCGAACTGGGCGGCTACCTGATCGCCCCCTACGACGCCGACCGGTGCTTCGAGGCGCAGCTCGTCGGCCTGATGGTCAGCTCCGGCGACACCCTGGAGGCCGCCACCGGCTCGGTGGCGGCCTCCAGGGGCCGGATGCGCGACGAGGTCGAGGCCGTGCGGACGGAACCGGCCGCGGGCGGGTGACGCCGGCCGCCGCCCCGGCGGCCCACAGGCGTGCCCCGGTCTGGTGGCCGCCCAGCCGGGAGCGGCCGGCGAGGCTCCCCCGGCCGGCGGTCAGAGCGGCATGTTGCCGTGCTTGCGCCGGGGCGGCGTCTGACGCTTGTTCCGCAGCATGGCCAGCCCTCGCGCGATCGCGGACCGTGTCTGCGCCGGGTCGATCACGTCGTCGACCAGTCCCCGCTCCGCCGCGTAGTGCGGGTGCATGAGCTGCTCGGCGTACTCGGCGACCAGGTCCGACCTGAGCCCCTCGGGGTCGGCGGCGGCGGCCAGCTCCTTGCGGAAGACGACGTTCACCGCGCCCTCGGCGCCCATCACCGCGATCTCGTTCGTCGGCCACGCCAGCGACAGGTCACTGCCGATGGAACGGGAGTCCATCACGATGTACGCCCCGCCGTACGCCTTGCGCAGAATGACCTGGATGCGGGGCACGGTCGCCTCGCAGTAGGCGTACAGCAGCTTGGCCCCGTGCCGGATGACGCCCGCGTGCTCCTGCTCGGTGCCGGGCAGAAAGCCCGGCACGTCGACCAGCGTCACCAGCGGGATGCCGAAGGCATCGCAGAACCGCACGAACCGTGCCGCCTTCTGCGCCGCGACGGCGTCCAGCACACCGGCGAGCACCATGGGCTGGTTGCCGACCACGCCGACCACCTCGCCGTCGACGCGGGCCAGCACGCAGATCACGTTGGGCGCCCAGCCCTCGTGCACCTCAAGGAACTCCTCGTCGTCGACCAGTTCGGCGACGACCGACCGCATGTCGTAGGGCTTGTTCGGCTCGACCGGCACGATCTCGGCGAGCCGGGGCCGGTGGTCCATGGCCGCCTGGCGCGACGGCGCGCTGGGCGGCGGATCCAGGTTGTTGCTGGGGAGCAGCGAGATGAGGTGGCGCACGTCCTCAAGGGCGCTCTCCTCGTCGTCGTGGACGAAGGTCGCCACCCCGGACAGCCTGCCGTGAACCTCGGCTCCGCCGAGGTCCTCGTGGCTGACGCGCTGCCCGCTGACCGCCTCGACGACGTCCGGCCCGGTCAGATACATCTTCGCGGTGTCGCGGACCATGAAGGTGAAGTCGGCCAGGGCCGGCGAGTAGGCCGCCCCACCGGCGCAGGGGCCGAGCACCACGCTGATCTGCGGTATCACCCCCGAGGCCTCGACGTTGCGGCGGAATATCCCGCCGTATCCGTCGAGGGCCATCACCCCCTCCTGGATCCGGGCGCCTCCGCTGTCGTTGAGCCCGATGAGCGGAGACCCGGTGGCGATCGCCAGGTCCATCACCTTGTGGATCTTCGACGCGTGCGCCTGGCCGAGCGATCCGCCGAAGACGGTGAAGTCCTGGGCGTAGACGAACACCCGGCGACCGTCGACGGTGCCGGATCCGGCGATCACGCCGTCGGTGTGCGGGCGGTGCTCGCCGATCTTGAGGCCGTGGGCCTGGTGACGGCGGTACATGTCGATCTCGGTGAACGACCCCTCGTCCAGCAGCAGGTCCAGCCGTTCCCGCGCCGTGCGCTTGCCGAGCGCCCGCTGCCGGTCCACCGCGCCCCGGGAACCGGCGGCGATCCGGCCGCGCAGCCCGCTGTGCCGCTCCCGCAGGAGGTCCATCGTCCGCACCGCCCCCGGCGGCGGGTCCCGCGGGGGACGTCCGTTCACATGGCCGGAACCGTCTGCGGGGTCGGAGGGGTCACCGTCGGCGTGCCCCCCGGCCTCCGTCGCTGGCCTGGCGGAGGCGTCGGGCGCGGGGTCCGCGAGGTCCGGGATCGGGGGGGCGGTGTCCGGCACGGGGGGCCGCCGGTCGATCAGCTCGCTCATGGTGACGTCTCCGGTCATCGCGCCGTCACCGGCGACGGGTCCGCGGCGGCCGTACCCGCCTGCCGGGCCGGCAGGTGGCCGTTCCGGCACAGCAGGCGCACGGTGTCCCCCCGGGTCTCGGCGACGGGTATCGGGGCGGCGCCGAACGGGGCCGGGGCACGGCCCACCCCGGACGGCTCGCGCACGAGCGGACGGACCCGGCGGCCCGCCCGCACGGACGCCGCGACCGAGTACGCACCGGCGAACCCGGTACCGCCTGTCACGCTCACCGGCATCAGAAATACCTCGCTCATGGGCGGAGTCATTAGGCGTTTCGCATCAAGCGTGCACGAACGGAGATCCCTCTGTCTTCTCCAATTGTGCTTTTACCCGACCGGAGTTACCCTCCATCGGGGGGCGAATCCGACAATCCAGCAATCCGGAGGAAGGACACGGTGAATTCGGGTTGCCACGGTTGGCGGCGGCGTGACAGTAATCTCCATTACGGACATTCAGCGATGCAGCTCAATTCGAGAGCGGAGGTTTCCGCATGGTGTCTGAGGCGGCTTCGGCGGGTCGCTTTCCCGGCGGGATGGCGACCGTCAACGGGTCCCGTCACCGGACCGGCCTGAACATCTTCCTGCTGATCGTGCTGGCCCACTGGGCCGAGCACGTGGTGCAGGCCGTGCAGATATACGCCCTGGGCTGGCCGGTGCCCAAGGCCCGGGGCGTGCTCGGACTGCCCTTCCCGTGGCTGGTGACGTCCGAGTGGATGCACTACGGCTACGCACTGATCATGCTCATCGGGTTCATCCTGCTCAGGAAGGGTTTCACCGGCCGGGCCCGTACCTGGTGGAACATCGCGCTGGGCATCCAGGTCTGGCATCACCTGGAGCACCTGCTGCTGCTCCTGCAGGCGCTCACCGGCAACCACCTGCTGGGCAGGCCGGTGCCGACGAGCATCATCCAGCTCCTGGTCCCCCGCGTCGAACTGCACCTGTTCTACAACGCGATCGTCTTCGCGCCCATGGTGGTGGCGATGATCCTCCACCGCCGCCCCACCGCGTCCGAGCGCGCGATCATGAGATGCACCTGCGCACCGGCGCCCGCCTGACGGGAACGCGCCCGCGCGGCGGGGCGCCCCCGTGCCCGCCGGCCCCGTCCGCCTCACTTAGGGGCGGACCGAAATTCACGGAAACACTCCCGCTCACGTCTCCCGCCGGATATCGGCGGCAGGCACATCGGTCCGGGCCGCGTTAACGGCCCGGACCGTCGCGCGTTCTCGGCGTCTCCGTCGCGCGGCACCTCGACTTTGGGCGTTCGGGCTCTGAAACCCGACCGGGAAATTGACATGAGAATTTCTCACGAGTAGCGAAAGAATGGCCGTTTCCCCGGCACTACGCCGGGGTGTCCACCGGCCCCTCCGCCATCCGGCCGCCCAGCCGCCTGGCCGCGGCGAAGGCCGCCCACGAGGTGAGCTCGATCAGGGTCGCGTCGTCCGGGCCGCCGGCCCGGAACGCCCGAACCTCGGACGGGCCGACCTGGTACGAGGCCAGGGCCGTCAGCAGGGCCAGCCGTCCGGCCGGACGATCGGCGGCGGGCAGGCCCGACACGGCGTCCTCGGCCCATGCCCGGCCGAGACCGGCGGGGCGGCCGTCCCAGGCCGCCAGCCGGGTCGCGACAAGGTCGCGTACGGCCTCGGGCACCGAGTGACGGCCCGCCGCCTCGACGGCCTGTGCCGTACGGGCGAAGGCACCGGCCACGCCCGGCGCGCCGGCCGCCCAGGACAGGTCGGCGGGCAGCGGCGCCGCGGGCAGCAGGTCCAGCGAGGCGCCCGGCGCCCGTCCCCCGCGGGCCGCGGGCCGCATGAACCGGCCGAGCGCCCGCATGAGGCCGCCACGTGCCGCGGCGGGCACGCGCGGCGGAAGGGGGGTGTCGTCCAGAAACACATTGACCATGCGGTTGAGATAGTGAAAGGTGACCGCCACGCCCACGAACTCCGCGGTCTGCCCGGCCGGGAACGGCCTCCCCCGTCCGGCGGCCTCCCCCCGCGTCCCCCCCGTCCGCGCCCACGCGGTGATCGGCGCGAGGCGCCCCGCGGCCTCCCTCCCCCCGATCAGGCCGCGCAGCGTGGCACCGTGCACCTCCGCGCAGTAGGGGCAGGCGTTGCCGAGCGACACCCCGGCCGCGACCGCCTCCCTGGCGGGGCGGCCGGCCGGCCCGCCGGCCAGGAGCGTCTCCCGCAGCATCATCCAGCAGGCCGCCAGGAGCGCCGGTGCGGGCGAGTGGAGGGCGACGGGCGGCGCGAGCATGCCGAACTCCCGCTCGCACCGCGCGTAGACCTCGGCGACCGGTCCCCGCGCGGCGTCCGGCCGTACCGGGGAGACGTGGCGGATCCGGCCGAGTGACCTCCGCAGCGCCGCCCGGACAAGCGTCCCGCCCATCGCGTGCCCCCTCACTCGGCTACCTGCGCACCAGGCCGGGCACGAACGGCAGAGCCCCGCGCCGTCCGCTCGTGGCTCCGTCCGGTGACGGCGCCCCGTAGACGACCTCCACACCCCGCTCCCGCGCGGCCCCCACGATGGCCGGGATCGCGCGTTCGGCCAGCGCGGCGATGGTCAGCGCCGGGTTGACCGTCAGCGCCCCCGGCACGGCCGAGCCGTCGGTGACGAAGATGCCCGGATGGCCGCGCAGCTCGTGACGGTCGTCAAGCGCCGAGGTGCTCGGATCGTCGCCGATGCGGCAGGAGGCCAGCGGGTGCACGGTGTAGGCGCCCACCACGTCGTTGGTCCACGGCATCACCCGGGACAGCCCGTCGCGCTCCATGATGTCCCGCACGTCGGCGTCGGCCTGCGCCCAGCCGCGCAGCGTGTTCGCGGTCGGCCGGTACCGGATCGGGCCGCGCCCGAGCATCTGCTGGGAGATGCGTACCGCGTTGCCGGAGGGCGGGGGTGGCCCGAAGACCCCCTCGTTGTCGTCCTCGCTCATGGTGAAGATGGTGAGCCACGACTGCCAGCGCCGTAGGAGCTCCTTCTTCTCCGCGCCGAACCAGGTGGGACCGGTCGCGTCGGGCACCTGCGCGAGGATGGTGCCGAAGCCGGGCGGGAAGTAGAGCTGCTCCAGCGAGTAGCGGGAGTACTCGGGCAGCGAGCCGTCCAGGCGGTCCCAGCTCGCCACGCACGGCCCCTTGCCGATCTGGGACGCCTCGTAGGCCGCTCCCCCGCCGCGGGTCAGCCCGAGCAGGTCGCGTACCCGGTCCTCGTTGAGGATCGCGGTGTTGAGCCGTTCACCGTTGCCGGAGAAGTATCTGCCCACGGCGGTCGGCATGGCGCCCAGGGCGGCCGCCGAGCGCTGGAGGATCACCGGGGTGGCTCCGGCGCCGGCCGCCAGTACAACGATCTTGGCGTCGATCGTCCCGCTCCCGGTCTGCACCCGGTAGTCCTCGTCGTCGACGACGCCGTAGTGCACCCGGTAGCCGCCGTCGCCGGTGCGGGACAGGTGCTGCACCTCGTGCATCGGCCGGATCTGCGCCCCGTGCGCGACGGCCGCGGGCAGGTAGTTGAAGAGCAGGGAGCGTTTGGCGTCGAACCGGCAGCCGGACATCATCCAGTTGCAGTTCGTGCACTTGTCGCCGTCGATGGCCACCGGCACCGGGTTGGCCGTGCGCCCGGCGTGCGCGCACGCCGCCGCGAACAGCCCGCCCGAGTAGGTGACCGAGTCCCAGTCCTGCCTGGTCACCGGGAGCGCCTCGGCCACCCGGTCGTACCAGGGGTCCAGGATGTCGCGGGTGATGGCCGCGGGCCACATCCGCCTGCCGATGTTCCCCCGGCGCTCGAAGACGAACCGCGGCGCGCGGGGCATCGCGGCGAAGTACACGACGCTGCCGCCGCCGACGCAGTTGCCTCCGAGCAGGCTCATGCCGTCGCCCAGCACGAAGTCGAAGATCCGCGTGTAGGACGACCCGAGCTTGAAGTCGTGGTCGAAGTCCTCCCCCCGCAACCACGGCCCGCGTTCGAGCACCACGACCCGGGCGCCGCCGGCCGCGAGGTGGTAGGCCGCGATCGCGCCGCCGAAACCGCTGCCGACCACGAGGACGTCCGTGGTCTCCCCGGCGCTCATGCGGGGCTCCCCGTCGAGGTCGTACCCGGGTGGAGGCCGGCCAGCCTCCGCCCGTAGGAGTAGTCGGGGAAGCGCCACAGGCCGTCGGCGTCCGGCTTGGCGAAGCCCATCGCCGCCAGACCTGGGTGACCGGCGGCGATGGCGTCCAGGGTGTGCATGTGGGCGGCGGTGTCGAAGGCCATGTTGCTGAACAGGGCGACGCTGACCCAGAGCTCCCGCTCCGGGTGGCCGGGAGCGGTGAGTATCCCCACCAGGGCGGTGCGGTGGGAGAACGACAGGGCGACGAACGGCGGCGGGGTGGTGTCGAGGTCGAGCCCGCACTGGGCGGCGTAGCTCCGCGCGTGCTCGTTCAGCAGCCGGGCGAAGTCGCCCAGCGCGGGGGCCAGCCCGGTCGCGGGCGTCTCCAGCAGTTCGACGGCGCCGGCCACCACCGCGCCGCCGCCCGTCACGGCGCCGGCGATCGCCTGGTCGTCCGGTGAGCGCTTCTCACCGGGGACGATCGTGTCCGCGAACGCCTCCAGCGTCATCGTCCTGGCCTGCTCTTCGTCTGGGATACCCGGTTGCACCGGCGTTTCCTCCTGTCGGCGAGGGAGTACGGCTTGTGCCGCCGAGAAGTCGTCGCGTCGACCGAACCCTCGTTTCACAGACGGGATCCGGCGGCGGGTGGGGCCGGCACGACCCTCGCCCGGCGAGATCTGTGAGCATCTGTGAGCAAATGAACTCACATATCAAATTCGGTTCCGGTCGGCTCCATCGTCCGAGTGTGGTCATGGGTTGCGCATCTTCTGAATTGCCGTCCTGTCAACCCTCTTTCCATGCCGTTTTTAGCAGCGCACTAATACCCTATTAATGACACTCACAACCTAGAGTAGCAGCTCAGACACGGGGAGCACACATTGCTAGCACAGTTGACAGCTGTCAGATGTTGATTTAGAAATATTGATGCCGATCATTTCATTAGCCGCTCGACAGGGATAAAAAAACCCGTGCGGCGGCAAATCCACACGGCCAAGAATCACACCGGGGCAAAAGGGCGATTTAATGAATATCTTTCACGTCGTTCATGTGGATGAATTTTCAACAAATGGAGAGGTGCAGTGGAAGAGGCTCTTGAGAAAGCTGTCAGGCGGGTTATCGAGACCATGCGCGAACACCTCGGCGACGAGCTCACCATCGACGACATGGCCCGCACCGCCATGTTCAGCAAGTTTCATTTCTCCCGGGTGTTCCGGCAGGTCACCGGTATCTCCCCCGGACGGTTCCTGTCGGCGCTACGGCTACAGGAGGCCAAGCGGCTCCTGCTTTCGACCTCGTTGAGCGTCGCGGACATCAGCATCCAGGTTGGTTACTCCAGCGTCGGCACCTTCAGTTCCCGTTTCAAAAGCTGCGTGGGGCTCGCACCCACGACATACCGCCGGCACGGTGGTTTCGCCCCGCTGATCTCCACCGGTGACCGGCCCGGCGGCAAGGAGACACGGCCGGCGTCCGTCCAGGGCAGGGTCTGGGCGCCGTCGGCGGAACAGTGCGGCCTCATTTTCGTCGGACTGTTCCCCACCTGCATCCCGCAGGGCCCCCCGGTGCGGTGCGCCGTGCTGCGCCGTCCGGGACCGTATGTGCTGGACGACGTCCCCCAGGGCGCCTGGCATCTGCTGGCGCACTCGGTGGCTCCCGGCAACGAGAAGAGCATCGGCAACCTGGGCCGGGATCAGTCGGTGTACGTCGGCGGCTACGGACCGATCACAGTAAAGCGCGACATCGTGGTGAAACCCGCTGATGTTCAACTACGACCGATAGACACCCTCGACCCTCCCGTTCTGCTCGCCCTGCTCGACGTACGACTGGTGGCGCTCAACTCGGTCGCGAGCTGACCCTGTGACCTGTCGGAGCACGGCCGCAGCCAAAGAGGCCTGCGGCCGTCGTCATCTCACCGGGTGCACCGTCATCGGCAGCCCGCCGCGCATCCGGAGGGAGAGCATGGGCTCGGCGATCGCCTCCCTGCCGGGCACCCCGACCAGCCGGAGGTCCCGCGCGATCATCGCGACCACGAAGACGGCCTCCATCATGCCGAGGCTGTTGCCGACGCAGAACCGGGGCCCCGCGCCGAACGGGATGTAGGCGTACCGGGGACGGGCCGGGGCACGGTCCGGATCGAAGCGCTCGGGGTCGAAGCGCTCGGGGTCCTCCCACAGGCCCGGGTGCCGGTGCAGCGTGTAGGGGCAGATCAGCACGTCGGAGCCGGCCGGCACGTGATAGGCGCCGACCTCGTCGTCCTCCTGGGCCTGGCGCGTCAGGATCCACACGGGCGGGTAGAGCCGCATGGCCTCCTCCACGACCATCGCCGTGTACCTCAGCCGGCGCAGATCCTCATAGACCGGCCGCCGGTCGCCGAGCACCTCGGCCGCCTCGGCGTGCAACCTCGACCAGACCTCCGGGTGCCGGTCGACCAGGTGGAAGGTCCAGCCCAGCGTGCTGGCCGTCGTCTCGTGCCCGGCGAGGAGCAGTGTGATCAGCTCGTCCCTCATCCGCTGCCGGCCGACCCGGCCGTCGCGCTCCCGCCGGGTCGAGACGATCAGACGGGAGAGCACGTCGTCGCCCTCCTCGCCCCGGCGCGCCGTACGCTGGGCCACCAGCCGGTCGACGACCCGTTGCAGATCCCTGCGGGCCCGGCGGAAACGCAGCTGCTTGGGCAGGGGAAGCCACATCGGCACCGCGCCCAGCGTCACCATCTCGAACATCGCCTGATCCTGCACGGCCTCGAACGAGTGCGCCACCGAGCCGAAGGCGCCGAGGTCGGCGTCGAGCAGGGTACGGCCGAGCACGCCGAGGGTGAGCCCGGTCATCTCCTGGAGCACGTCGACCGGCCGACCGTCCCGGTGCGCCCGCAGCCTGTCCACCAGGCCGGCCGCCTCCTCGGCGACGGCCCCCGCCTGCTGGGCGATCCTCCGGTGCTGGAACGCCGGCTGGATCATCCGGCGCTGCTCGCGCCACAGCTCTCCCTCACTGGTCAGCAGCCCGTCGCCGAGGGCTCGGCGGGCCTGGGCCAGGCCGATCCCCTTGTGGTAGTTGGCGCTGTTGTCGGCCAGCACGTGCTTGGCGTGGTCGGGATGGTTGAAGAAGTAGAGCGTCTTGGGCCCGAGGGAGATCCGGACCGCGTCGCCGTACTCCGCCGCGGCCGACGTCATCAGCGCGAGCCGGTCGCGGGTCAGCTTCACGAACAGGCCGAGCGCCGCCCTGCGCGGCGGCCCGGGCGGCACCGGGCCGGTGCCGGGGAGCGGAGACGATCTCGCCGGTACGGCCCCGGCACGTCGTCTGGTCAGGCTCATCGAATACCTCCAGCGTGGAGTCCCCGGGTTCGGGCCCCGGGGGAGGCGCGGCGCCGGGGCGACCCGGCGGTGTGCGGGGCAGGTCAGGCCCTCACCTCACTCCGGTCGGGGATGATCCGGCGGAACCTGCCGTGGAAGAACAGCAGGGCCTCCCGGTCGTCCTGCTGCTCCAGGGAGAGCACCCTGCCGATGAAGATCGTGTGGTCGCCGCCGTCGTGGGTGCGCCACAGCTCGCACTCGAACCTCGCGAGGGTGCCGGTGAGCAACGGCGCGCCGGTGAGGTCGCCGGGCAGCCAGTCGACGGCGTCGAACTGGGCCGGGCCCAGGGTCCGCCATCGGTTGGCGAAACGCCGGGCCACGGACTCCTGGTGGGCGGCCAGCACGGATACCCCGAAGGAGCCGGCGGCGGTGAGGCGGCCGTGCATGACCCCGCTCCGGCCGACGCAGACCAGCACGAGCGGCGGGTCGAGCGAGACCGAGGTGAAGGAGTTCGCGGTCATGGCGTGCGGGGTGCCGCCGCCGACGGTCACCACGGTGACGCCGGTGGCGAACTTCCCGAACGCGCGTCGCATCACTTTCGGGTCCGTCACGTCGCCGGGCGGCTCAGGACTGACGCTCATGCTGCTCTCTCCAGTCGGGCCCGCGCCTAGGACAGGTAGGGTTCGAGGGCACGGGTCAGCGACTCGGGGACCCTGGCGGGGACGGTGCGGCTGTTGGGCCCCCGCATGCACGCCACCCGCTGCCGGCCGCGGGCGATGAGCGTCTCCCGTTCGCCCAGGTCGAGCCGGACGTAGTCGAAGCCGAACTCAAGCTGGGTCTGGGCCAGGTCGATCAGGCGCATCCTGATGGCGAGATCGTCGAAGGCGGTGATCTCGGAGAAGAACTCACAGTCGACCTTCAGGGTGAAGAGTTTCAGGTCGGCCTGGAGCTCGGCGAGCACGTCCGGCGCGCGGAGCTTCAGGAACATCTCCCGGCAACGCCCCTGCCAGCGCAGGTAGTTGACGTAGTAGACGTTGCCCACGATGTTGGTCTCCTCGAAGCCGACCGTGTGCAGATACTCGAAGTAGTTGCCCATGGCGGCTACGACCGCCCCTCGGTGAGGACCGCGAACACGACGGGGCCGGGGACGTCCCGCAGAGCCGTGAGGAGTGTCGCGATCCGCGACGCGCCGGAGGCGAAGACCGTCCAGGGGCCCTGCCCCGCCGGGGTCCAGGTGAGCGGGGCGTCCGGGGGGAGACCGGCCTTCCGCAGGCACTCGGCGGCGGACCACACCCGCGTCGCCGCGGCCTCCAGGCTTCCGCCGAGTTCCATCGCGACCAGCTCGGCGAGCCGCAGGCGCGGGCCGAGCAGCCCCTCCCAGGTCCGCACCGGACGTTCGGTCACCGCCTCGACGTCGCAGCCCACGGTGCCGGCGGCCGTGACGCAGAGGGTCACCCCCGCCCCGTGGGACGCCGAGATCGCCCGGCCGCCGCCGAGCTCGGGCCGCCCGTCCGGACGGTAGCGGATCTCGGCCGGGTGACCGAGGGCACGCCCGGCGGCCACGGCGGTCCGGGCGCGGCGCTCCCCCGGGCCGTGCGGCTCGACGGCGACCGCCACCCGCGTGCCGAGCAGGTCCTCCAGCGCGCGTTCCAGGTACGGCCCGAGCAGCGGGGCCACCCACGGCCCGCGCCCGTCTCCCTTGCGCACGGCCCGCAGGCGCAGGCCCTCCCACCGCTCGACGACCTCGCCCGCGCCGGTGCGCACCGCGATGTCGTAGACGTAGGTGTCGCCGTCGCGGCGCCGTTCGGTGGCGCAGTAGCGCAGCTCGCCCGCCTCGGCCAGCGCGGCCCCGCCGGGGTACACCCGCTCGATCCCGGCCGGCAGCAGCGTGGCGTCCGGCACGCACACCTGGTTGCCGTGCATCAGCGCGTCGCGCATGCCGGGGTCGCCGAGCAGCAGCTCACCGGGGAGGAAGCCGGAGAACCAGTCGGCCGACTCCCACGCCGCCACGTCCGCGTCGACGTGCCGGGCGGCGGCCCGGTGATAGCGGCGGAGCCGCTGGAAACGACCGCCCTGGAAGAGGACGCCGCCGTACAGGTCCGCCGCCGGGTCCAGCGGCACCACCGGCAGGCCGTCGCCGGCCTGGTCCGGCGGCCCGCCGGGCGCCGCGGCGCCGGGGAAGCGGAGCGTGGCCCGGAAGTGGTCGGCGTCGAAGCCGGTCTCCGCGCTGCGGACGGCCACCTCGACGGTGTCGTCGTCGGTGACGGTCGCCGCGATCCGGATCGTCGTGGTGCCGTCCGGCGGCACCACGACGGGCCGCGGGAACTCCGCCCCCTCGATCGTCGGCGGCCCGGCCCACCCGGTGGCCGCGACGGCGACCTGGGTCATCGCCTCCATGCCGAACACCGCGGGGAAGAGCAGGTTGCCGTCGAGGCGGTGGTCGGCGAGATAGAGGTCGGTGCCCGCGTTCAGCTCCACCTCGGTGACCAGTTCGACACCGTGGTAGCGGATCAGCGGCCTGCCGACGAAGCGCAGCAGCGGCAGCGCCGGCAGGTCGCGGCGGACGGTGCCGACGCCCTCGGTGCGCCCGCTGATCACCACCACGGCCGGCGCGTCGGGATCGGCGACCAGCCGTCGCATGATCCGCACCCCCTGGTCGGGGGTGATGGGGGCGACGCCGTCACGGGACAGGGCCTCGACGACCGCCAGCCGCTCGCCCATGCCGACACCGGACCAGACCGACCACTCCATGCACAGGGTGCGGCAGCGCGGGTGCCGTTCCGCCACCTCCTGGGTGAGGCTCGCCAGCCACTCGTTCGCGGTGGCGTAGTGCGCCTCACCGCGGAGCCCGGCCCGGCCGATGATGCTGCCGAACGTCACGAGCAGCCGCAGCCCGTCCGGGTCGATCGCGTCGAGCACGGCCCGCAGTCCGTCGACCTTGGGGGCGAGGGTGCGGCGGAAGGCGGCCATGTCGAGGCCGGTCAGCGCGCCCGGCTCGTTACGGCCGGCGCCGTGCAGCACCGCGGTGACCGGCCCGGTCTCCCGGGTGGCCGCGGCGACCGCCTCACGCACCCGGCCGGGATCCGTGACGTCGGCCCTGGCGTATTCGACGGTCACGCCGGTGTCCGCCATCCGGCGCAGGTTGGCCGCGAGCTCCCGATCCCCCTCGGGGTCGGAACGGCCGAGGACGATCAGCGCGGCACCACTGTCGGATGCCAGCGCCAGCGCGCACTCCGCGGTGATGCCCTTGCCTCCACCGGTCACCAGGAGCACGTCGGAGTCGTCCAGCGGCCGGTGGGTGCGGGCCGGCCGTACCGGCATCGCGCGCAGGGTCGGCACCCGCCGTACGCCGTGGCCGTCGTAGTGCGCCTCGGCGTAACGCGTGGTCGCCGCCGCCTCGGCGACCACCCAGCCGGCCGCCTCGGGCGTCACCGGCGTGTGCACGACGGTGACGCGCAGGTGGGGCGCCTCCAGCGAGAGCGTCCTGGCCAGGCCCGCCGCGCCCCGGCCGTGCTGGACCAGGACGAACCGGCTGCCGGGACCGGCGGCGACGGCGGCCTTCGCGCCCAGCAGCGCCTGTTCCAGGTCCTGTTCGGCGCAGTCCGGGGGCAGGCAGACCAGGACTCCCCCGCCCAGGTTCGCGCGCTCCAGCTCCCGGCGGAGCCGTTCGGCGAACGGGTGGTCGCCGGCCGCGTGGAGCCGCCAGGGACCGTTCCCCTCCCGTACCCGCGCCACCGGCGGCGGCAGCTCGTCGAGGTCGAGCGCGAAGGGCCTGGCCCACGCGGCGGCACCGGTCACCGTCGGGGCGGGGCCGGTGTCGGCGGCCCGGTCGGTCTCGGCCAGCGTGTCCAGCGCCTCGGCCAGTTCGAGCACGGTCGCGGTGGCGAAGTTGGTCGGGGCCTGGGCCGGCGACAGGCCCAGGCGCCGGGCCGCCTGGTTGACGATCTGCCCCACCGTGATCGAGCTCAGGTGCAGGTCGTCGAGGAGGTGGCTGTCACCGCGCACCATGTCCACCGGCAGCTCGGCGCGCTCGGCCGCCAGCCTGCGCAGCAGGTCGACGGCGGCCTCACCGGTGCTCCGCCGCGGCGGCGGCGCCTCGGCCGCGGTGACGGTTCTGGCCACGGCCGGGACCGGGAGCGGCGGTACCTGCTCGCAGGGGCTCTCGAAGAAGGCGAACTCCGCGCCGATCCGCAGGGGCCGGGTCAGCCGGCCGTGGAAGAGCGCCTCGGGCGCGACCGGGGCGCCGGCCACGTAGGCCGCCGCGACCACTCTCAGCAGCCCCGCCAGCGACTCGTCGTCGGTGTCCAGCGCGACCGAGGGCACATCGGTCACCGCGCCGACCAGCCCGCTGAGCACCCGTCCGGGGCCGACCTCGACGAACAGGTCGATGTCCTTGGCCGCCAGCTCCACCGCCTGTGCGAACAGCACGGGGTCGGTGACCTGCCGCCGCAGCAGTGCCGGGATGTCGGTGTCGGCGGGCAGCGCCTCCCCGGTGACCGTGGAGACGACCCGGAGCCCGACCCTGCCGAACTCCTCGTCGGCCAGCCGCTCGCCGAAGGCGTCGGCGGCGTCCGCCATCAGCGGTGAGTGGAAGGCGTGCGACACCTGTAGCGGAGTCCACTGCGCGCCCTCGGCCACGGCTCTGCGGCCGACGGCCCGCACGGCGTCGTCCGGCCCGGCGACGACGGTCTGCTCGGGCCCGTTGTAACCGGCGATCACGACGGGCAGGCCGGTCATGAGGGCGGTGACCCGGTCGGCGGAGGCGGCGATGCCCGCCATGGTGCCGGAGGCGCTGCGGGTGGCCATGGTCCGGCCCCGGACGGCGGCCACCCGGAGCAGGGCCTCCTCGTCCATCGCGCCGGCCCACCGCAGCGCCGAGATCTCGCCGAGGCTGTGGCCGACCGCGACGCCCGCCTCAAGGCCGAGGACGGCCAGGGCGCGCAGCCCGGCCATCGAGCCGGTGACGATGCGCGGCTGCGCGACCGCGGTCGCGACCATGTCGCCGTCCGCGGGCAGTGCCGCGTTGAGGTAGATCTCCTCCACCTCGGCGAGGCGCCGGCGCAGCGCGCCGCCGCTGGTGCCCCGCCCCGATCCCTGGCCGGGAAAGAGGTAGCCGATCCGGCCGGGCCCGCTCACCTGGCCGAGGAAGCCGCGGCCGTCCGCCGCGAACAGCGGGATCTCCCCCGTGTCGAGGGCCTCCAGCACACGGCGCAGCCGCCGCTCGGCGTCCTCGGGTGAGGAGACGACGACGGCCGCCCGGTACGGCAGGCCGGTCAGCTCGCGCTGGAGCGTGGCGGCCAGGTCCGCGAGCTGGGCGTAGGACAGGCCCGGCACGAAGTCGAGCAGCCGCACCAGGCGCTCACGCAGCTCCGGTGGCGACCCACCGTCGAGGAGCAGCAGTTCCACGTCCTGGACCGAGGAGACCAGCGCTCTGGTGCGGGTGTCGAGCGAGACGCGACGGCGGGAGTCCTCGGAGGCGTCCTTCTCCAGTACCACGTGGGTGTTGATGCCGCCGAATCCCATGGCCGTGACGCCCGCGCGCAGCGGGGCGCCGACCGGCCACGGCTCCGCCCTGCGCAGCACCCGCAGCTGCGCCGTCTCCTCCTCCAGCACGGGATGGGGCTCGACGCAGCCGGTGGTCGGCGGCAGCACCCGGTGGTGGACCGCCATCGCGGCCTTGATCAGGCCGGCCACCCCGGCGGCGGCCTTGGTGTGCCCGATCAGCCCCTTGATCGAGCTGATCGCGGCCCGGAAGCCCGCGGGACCGGCCGCGGCCCTGGCCAGGGTGAGCGCGGTGAGCTCGGTCCGGTCGCCGACCTCGGTGCCGGTGCCGTGGCCCTCGAACATGGCCACGGTGTCGATGCCGAACCCGGCCCGCCGGTAGGCGCGCCGCAGCGCCAGCCGGTATCCGGCGACCTCGGGCCGGGTGATGCCGCCCTTGCCGTCGGAGGAGACACCCCACCCGGCGATGGTGGCGTAGACGCGGTGCCCGGCCTCCCCCGCGTCGTCCTCGCGCATCAGCACGACCATCCCGCAGCCCTCACCCGGCCAGAAGCCGTTGGACCGGCGGTCGTAGAGCCGCATCTCACCCCTGGCCAGGGCGCCGGTCTTGGCGAACCCCACTATCTCGAACGGGTCGATGGACAGGTCGACCCCGCCGGCGATCGCGACGTCGACGTCGCCGTCGAGAAGCGTCCTGCAGGCCGTGACCACCGAGAGCAGCGAGGAGGAGCAGGCGCCGTCCACGGTGTAGCCGCCGCCCTTGAGGTCGAAGTGGTTGCAGATCCGCCCGGCGATCGTGTTGGACAGGCCGCCCGCGAGGGTGTCCTCGTCGGGCACGGGGAACGGGCTTTTGTAGGTGACCTCCAGGTCGTCGAGGAACCCGGCCAGCGCGTCGTCGCCCCACCCCTGCCCCTTGAGCGCGGCGGCGACCGTCCGGCGTACGTACGGCCAGCGCAGCCGCATCAGGTTGGCCCGGGCGAACTCGCCGGTGAGGGTGTTGCCCACCACCACACCGGTGCGTTCCCCCGGCAGTCCCTCGCCCCGGGGGAAGCCCGCGTCGGCCAGGGCCAGCGCCGCCGTGTCGAGCGCCAGCCAGTGGGTCAGGTCGGTCGAGCGGTAGGTGCTCCCGGCGATCTTGTAACCGATCCGGTCGAACTCGTAGCCCTCGATGACCGCCGCGTTGCGCGCGTAGAAGCGGTCGGGGGCCGCGGGGTCGGCGTCCCAGTAGTCCTCCAGCCGCATGCGCGCGTCGGGCAGCCGGCGGAAGGCGCGGCGTCCGGCGAGGACGTTCTCCCACAGTTCCCTCGGCGACGCGGCATCCGGGTAGCGGCACGCCATGCCGACGATCGCGATCCTGGTCATACCGAGGCGACCTCTTTTCCGGTGCTCGGGGGGCCGGAGGCGTTCTGGGCGATCGCGTCGCCGGCCGTACGGTGTTCCTGTGCCTCGCGCTGCTCACGCGCCCGGTCGACCAGGTACAGCGACCAGAGGAAGGCCCCGCGGATCAGGCAGACGGTGGCGGTGGCGAAGAAGAGCCCGTAGGGGATGTGCACGGCGGTGTAGAAGCCGTAGGTCAGGGCGACGCCGCCGCCGAAGGCCATCTGCGCCGCCGGCCGGGACGGGCTGGTGCCCGGGTCGGTGATCATGTAGTTGCTGAAGAGGATGAAGGCGACGCCGGTCATGGTGCCCAGCGCCCCGGCGATGGAGGTGTCGAAGAAGACGCCGCGGACGATCGACTGGAGGGCGAAGCCGCCCACCCAGGCGGCGATCAGCCACATCCGGCCGGTGAGCTTTCCGTTGATCATGCTGCCGCCGAGGATGATGAGCCCCGGGATGAGCCAGTCGATCCAGGTGTCGACGTTCTCGGTGAAGTGGTAGGGCGGCGCGATGCTGGCCCAGGGCAGGATCAGCAGGATGACCGCGATGCCGAAGTTCGACGGGTTCATGAAGTGCCGCAGCCTGCCGCGTACCGGAGCCCGCAGCACCCACTTGGTGCCGACCGCGACGGTGACCCCGAAGATCAGTACCAGCACCTGGTCGTTGACGTAGATCAGCATGTTCATGGCGAGGCTGGTGATGTGGGCGGGGTAGAGGAACTCCATGAGGCCGCGCGTGCCGTTGCCCGCGAAGCGCGGCGCGCGCCCGTCCACCCGGGCCGCGATGTACTCCAGCCCGATCTCCACGGTGTAGCCGACGGCCAGGGCGACGAAGGGCCACAGCCAGGGCTGCTCGAACCCGAGGAGCGTGTAGCCGACGATGTTGAAGACCGTGATCGACATCGCGAAGTTGCGCAGCGCGATGGTGACCTTCGGGTCGTGACGCGGGACGGCGGGCGTCTTGTCAGACATGTCGATCACTTCTCCCTGGCCTGCCGGCCGAGCTGGAGCGAGTGCCAGCCCGGGGTCAGCTGAAGATCCTGGTCGTGTACCTGTCCGGTTCGGTCGCGCCACCGCAGGTGCGCCCGCACCGGCCCGGTGACGTTCGGGCCCAGCCCGATGTGCACGTCGCTGCTGCGCTTGCCGGAGTGGCCGCTGCCACCGTCGACCCGGCCGATGAGTCTGCGCCCGTCCGGGGTCGTCACGGTGACCTGTGCGCCGGTCACCGGTGAGCCGGGAGCCGGCAGCGTCCCCGCGGCCTTCGTGGCCCCCGCGGCCGGCGCGGCCTCGCGGGTCAGCCGCAGTCCGAGGAAGGCGCCGGGTGCCGGGCTCCGGTTGTGGTAGAAGACCGGCTCGGCCCACTGCCTGGCGACCGCGAAGTCGATCCGGCCGTCGCCGTCGGCGTCACCGGTGGCGATCCCCCGGGTGGGCACCGGTACGGCCAGGCCGAGCCGCCCGGCCAGGTCGACGTAGCGGCCGTCGCTCCCCTTGACGAAGAAGTGCAGTGCCTGGGTTCCCGCGAGGTCGTCGCCGGCCCGCAGGTTCGGCCACCAGTAGGGGTTCTGCAGCAGCTGGTCGTTGGCCGTGGCCAGCTCCTGCAGCTGCGGCCACCGGTCGACCTCGCCCTTGACGAACCCGGTGGCCTGGACGATCGCGGGGACGCCGCTGTTGTCGAAGTCGTCTATCTTGACGTCCCATCCCCAGCCGGACCAGGCGGTGCCCGCCTGGGCGCTGCGGTCCTCCCAGGGCGCCTCGCCCTCGCGCAGCCTCGCGCGCAGGTCGGCCTGGTCCCTGGCCGTGGACATGAACTGGAAGTTGCTCTCCTCGATGCCGAACGACGTGGTGATGTTGCTGACGAACATGTCGTAGACGCCGTCGCCGTCGAGGTCGCCGAAGTCGACGCCCATGCCCTTGAAGGAGTCGTGGCCGACAGTCTTGGACTTGGGGATCAGCGGCGTGCGCACGCCCTCCACGAGGGAGAGCCTGATGTGCCCCGGTGTGGACCGGTTGTAGAACATCCGGTCGGGACCGAAGTCGTTGCCGAGATACAGCTCGGGGAGCTGGTCGCCGTCGAGGTCGGTGGCGGCGGCGGCGAGCTCCCAGCCCTTCGACGCGACCCTGGGCAGGACGTCGTCGAGCCTCTGGTAGGTGACCGAGGGCCGCCGGGGGCTCGCGGTGGCCGAGGCCCAGCGGAAGAAGTAGTCCTCACCGCCGTTGTGCGCGTTGGACATCGAGTGGTTCATGTGCACGACGCCGCCGTTGCGGGAGTCGAGCACCGGGCTCTCGGGGAAGTAGTTGCCGATGAAGACGTCGTCGTGCCCGTCCCCGTCGAAGTCGGCGACGGTGGCGGCGTTGGTGTTCCACTGCGGCCCGGTGTAGGTGCCGCCGACGGCGTTCGCGCCCGGAACCAGCTCGGTCGCCTGGTAGGCGGCGGCGTCGAGGCCGCCGGCCTCGGCCCTGGCGAGGTAGAGGATCGGCGTGCGGCCCCACAGGTAGACGAGCAGGTCCAGGCGGCCGTCCTCGTTGAGGTCGGCCGGGACGCAGCCCATGGGCGCGATGTGGTCGTTCATCGGCAGCGCGCCGGTCTCCAGTGCGAACGGCGCGTATCGGTCCGCGCGTCCGCCGGGTGCCGGGGTGACCACGACCCGGTCGATGCGCGGGTCGACGAGGCACAGGTCGTTGGAGAGACCGTCGCCGTCGAGGTCGTTCATCGCGATCGCCGCCCCGACCGAGGAGATCCACGCGTCGATGTGCTCGTAGTCCGGGTTCACCTTGCGGATCCCCTGCTGCCGGAAACCTCCCGGCAGCGCGACGGACATCGGCGCGAACGCGTACCTGCTCGCCAGGAGGCCCGTCTCGGCGGCCGAGGGCGACGGCAGACGGGCCACCAGGAATGTGCTCACGATCAGCACGAGAGCGACGATTCCCGGTAACTGCCTGCGCAGCAGGCCAACTGTCGCGGTCACGTCCTAACACCTCCCAAGGGATACGAACTCGTCGGCGATGCGCCGCCGCCACACCTCGTAGGCCGGTACATCACCCTGGACGGGCTGTTCGGGGCGGGCCTTCTCACTGATCCGTGCCGCCTGCTCCGGCGTCATGTCGCAGAACACCCGGGTGACGGCCAGCGTGTGCGGCACCACCAGCCCGGCCCGCAGCCGGGCCTCGGCCGCGAACGCGCAGCCCTGGGCGACCTGGGGGCGGTACCGGCCGGCGCGCTGCCAGAAGGCCAGCAGTTCCTCCTCGTCGGCGCCGCCCGCGTAGCCGGCGGCCAGCCCGGCACCGGCGTACAGGTCGGCCCGGCGGGACTCGGGGAATTTCTCGATCATCGTGGCGACGAGGCCGGCGTCGGCGCCGCCGACGAACCACATGGCCCGCCCGACGCCCTGGTCGACGGCCCGGTTGGCGTACCACTGGAAGCGGTCGGCCGTCCACGGGAGGCGCGGGTCCTGGAACTGGGCGCGCACGTAACGATCGGTGCGGAAGTATGCCTGGTGGAAGCCGTACCCGTCGAGCACGAGCCAGCGCAGCAGCGGGTCGGACGTGGAGAGCTCGGGCCATCGGAACCTCGGCAGCCGGGCCATCGCCCAGCCGATCCCGACGTAGACCATGTAGACGTGGTCGTCACCCCGGCCCGCGAGGAATCCGGCGACCTTTCCGCCGCCGAACGGCAGCGCGTCGAGGACGGCGAACCCCATCCCCGCCCCCTCGTAGGCGAAACCGCGATATCGCGTCGGAATTGTTTCCAGGCGCGCCTCGGCTTCGGCGGGAGAGCGCGCCTCGGCCGCGTAGGCGTAGCCGGTGAGAAATGTTTCCCCGATCGTTTCCAGCAATTTCACGGCGACCGGGTTTTTCTCATTGAAACCGCGCGTCCCAAGTTTAGTGGCCGAGACGCTCGGTGTCAGAACACGGCGCCTCAGCGCCCTCCAGACATTGGCCACCTGGTGTCTCACGCCCCTCGTCGAATAGATCCATCTCCTTAATGCGATCTCTTGACAAACCTACACAAGTAGCCCAACCCGCTGTCTACTTCAAACGTGCTCACGCGAATCCACAGAAAACTTTCCGAAAAAGGAGAAGGCGATTTCCGGCCGTCGCCCGGCCGTACCGGATCGCGTGTCCCGGCGTACGGTCGCACGCCCTCGGGCGGCCGGGTAGACCACACGCGCCCCACCGGACGGGCGTGCCGGACGGACGACCGCGCGGCACGACCGGCGCGACCGGCAGGAGCGGTCGGGGCGACCGGCGCGGTCGAGGCGATCAGGACGGCTGGACCAGCCGAAGCGGTCAGGGCGATCAGGACGGTCGGGACGGTCAGCCGGGGAGGCGGCCGGTCACCGGGAGGAAGTGCGCGCGCACCGCGCGGCGCCACAGCTCGTACGGCGGGACCGCGCCCGAGTCCCCGGCGTTGACGGCGGTGGCGTCGGCGAGCGCGACGGCGGCCTCGACGGACAGGTCCGCCAGGGCCGCCGCCGCGGTCTCGGTGTGCGGCGGCACGAACCCGGCGTGGTCACGGGCCTTGGTCGCGAACACCACGCCCTGGGCGAGCTCGGGCCGGTGAACTCCGGCCTCCCGGCGCAGCGCGGCCAGGGCCGCCGGGTCGCAGCCGCCGGCGAACGCCGCCGCCAGCCCCACCCCGCTCCACAGGTCCGCCCGCCGGTGGTCGGCGAAACGCGCCACCGCGGTGGCGACGTCGGCCACCTGGGCACCGTGGATGAACCACAGCGCCCGGCCGACGCCCTGGTCCAGTGCCCGGGGGAAGTAGTCGGGCGAGCCCTCCCAGGGATAGGGCGCGGGCACCCTCTGCTCCTCGACCCAGCGCCGGGTGTCGAAGTAGGCGCGGTCGAAGCCGTATCCGTCGACCGCCAGCCAGCTCATGACCGGGTAGTACTCCGACCCGCTCAGATCGGGGACCACCTTCCTCCACAGCGGCCGGGGCAGCCGCGCCATGGCGAAGCCGACGCCGATGTAGGTGAGGAAGATGTGCGGCCGCCCCGGCCCCAGCATCAGGTCCCGGGTACGGCCGCCCCGGCCGCCGCCCATCGCGTCGAGGACGGTGAACGCCATCGTCGCGCCCTCGTAGGCGAAGCCGCGGAGTTCGGGATCCACCATGGCGAGCCGCCGTTCGACCTCCCACCGGTCGCGCGCGTTGATGCCCCACTCGAACCCGCAGACCACCGCCTGGGGGATCGCCTCAAGCCGCTGGGTGGCCTCCGACCGCGTGACCGGGAAGCCTCGCCCTTCGAAGGTCACCTTGGCCAGGGACGGCGCCAGCAGGAGACCGCGCAGCGAGCCGAGAATGGTCGGCATGGCCCTCTCCCCGCCTCCGGCCGGCGGCGGCCGTCCGCCACCGGCATGACCACTTCATGGTTGTTCGCCGGCCGGCCGGGCGCATCTCCTGGATTGCGGCGCCGGTCGCGGTCCCGGCGCTTCCCCGCCGCCCCCATCCGGGCGGCGGAGCCGATCTCCCAACGCCGCAATTCAGGAGATGTGCCGGGGAGCGGGGGCATGTCAGGGTCGGGCGGTGAGGATCGGCGGCCGGCTGGACCCGGCCGGCGGCGCCCCACCGGATGTCGCGGCCGTCGAAATGACAACACCCCGCCAACACCCGCCAATCTTCGCGGAAGGAAACACAATGTCCAGTGACAATGTGTCGGCGATCCTCGCCGGCGACGAGGCCGCGATACAGAACGTTCCCGAGCGTATCGTCGCGGCGTGGGCCGTAAACGACGCCGACGCGTTCGCCGCGATGTTCGCCGAGGACGGAAGCCTCATCCTTCCCGGCGACGTCTATCTGAGGGGCCGCGAGGAGGTCCGCTCGTTCATGGCGAAGGCGTTCGCCGGCCCCTACCGGGGAACCCGGGTCTCCGGAAAGCCCCTCGCGCTCAAACCGCTGGGCCCCGACACCGCCCTGCTGATCACGCAGGGCGGCATACTGGCGCCGGGCGAGACCGAGGTCTCGCCCGAACGCGCCATCCGGGCGAGCTGGGTGCTCATCCGGCGGGAACAGGACTGGCTCATCACGGCCTACCAGAACACCCCCGTCGGCACCGGCTGACCGCGAGGACGGCTCCGCCGATGGAGTCGTCCCGACCGATGAGGGCGGCTCCATCGGCACGTCAAACGGCGGCATCACCACGAGATCGAAGGGGTTGAGCCGGGCGGGGTCGCGTTCTCCCACGGCCCGCGGCAGGACGACCACCGCCCAGTGGACCGGTACCGTGCGCAGGGCCTTTTCCGGCAGGGAAATGTCACTGATCACGAGGTGACGCCACATCGGTTCGGGGTACAGAGACGGGGAAGAGCCGAAACATCGGCGCCGCACCGGATTCTCCGGCCCCGCATGGCCGCAGCACACCCTCGCAGGACATACCTTGAAGTGCACAGGTGTTTGCCCTGCCGGCTTCATGAAGGGTGTGATCGCCGTGACGGCCTCCGCTGAGGACAACGTGCTGATCTTGGCCGACGAGGATGATGACATCCCCAGCGCTCTGGCGGCGGCCGCTGGAGCGACCACCGACCCGGTCAAGGACTACCTCAAGCAGATCGGTAAGGTCCCCCTGCTCAACGCCCAGCAGGAGGTCGAGATCGCCCAGCGCATCGAGGCGGGGCTGTTCGCCCAGGAGCGGCTGAGCGTCGAGAACGACCGGCTGCCCATCGACGTCCGCGCCGAGCTGGAGTGGATCGCCGAGGACGGCCACCGGGCCAAGAACCACCTGCTGGAGGCCAACCTTCGCCTGGTGGTCTCGCTGGCCAAGCGCTACACCGGCCGGGGCATGCTCTTCCTGGACCTGATCCAGGAGGGCAACCTGGGCCTGATCCGCGCGGTCGAGAAGTTCGACTACACCAAGGGGTTCAAGTTCTCCACCTACGCCACCTGGTGGATCAAACAGGCGATCACCCGGGCCATGGCCGACCAGGCGCGGACCATCCGCATCCCGGTCCACATGGTCGAGGTGATCAACAAGCTGGCCCGCCTGCACCGGCAGATGGTCTCCGACCTCGGCCGCGAACCCACCCCCGACGAGCTGGCGACCGCGCTGGAGATGACCCCCGAGAAGGTCGTCGAGATCCAGAAGTACGGACGCGAGCCGATCTCGCTGCACAGCCCGCTCGGCACCGAGGGCGACAGCGAGTTCGGCGACCTCATCGAGGACTCAGAGGCGATCACCCCGGACGACGCGGTGGTCTTCAGCCTGCTGCAGGAGCAGCTGCGCGCGGTCCTGGCGGGGCTCTCCGAGCGGGAGGCCGGGGTGATGTCGATGCGCTTCGGGCTCATCGACGGCCAGCCGAAGACGCTGGACGAGATCGGCAAGGTGTACGGCGTGACGCGCGAGCGCATCCGGCAGATCGAGGCCAAGACGATGACCAAGCTGCGCCACCCGTCCCGCTCCCAGGCCCTGCGCGACTACCTGAGCTGACGGGGCCGCGTCTCCCCTCGAAGGTCCCGCCGACCGGCTCCCCTTGAGGGCTCCCCGGCGCCGGTGCGGCGACCGCCCGTCTCAGGCGGTGAGGCCGTCGAACGCGACCTGAAGGTGGCGCGGGCCGCGCAGCACCGGATTGCGCCGGTAGGGCGGCGGGTCGTCCACGAGCCGGGGGTCACCGAGCCGCCGTGCGAGCTCGGCCAGGGCGATCTGCGCCTCCAGCCGGGCCAGCGGCGCGCCGAAGCAGTAGTGGACACCACTGCCGAAGCCCAGATGCTGGTTGTCCCGGCGTTCGGGATCGAACCTGTCCGGATCGGGGAAGCGCCGGGGATCCCGGTTGCCCGAGGCCACGACGAGCCAGATCGGCGCCCCCTTGGGGATGGTGGTGCCGCCGATGTCGATGTCGGTGAGAGCGGTGCGCTGGGGTATCAGTTGCACCGGCGGCTCGTAGCGCAGCAGTTCCTCGACGAGCGGTACGGCCAGGCCGGGCTCCTCCCGCAGCCGCTTGAGGACATCGGGATGGCGGAGCAGGGTCAGCATTCCGTTGGCGATGAGGTTGACGGTGGTCTCATGGCCGGCGATGAGGAGCAGGATGGCGGTGGTGACCAGTTCGACCGGTGACAGTCGCTCGGCGGGGCCGTGACCGGCGGCCATCGCTGAGAGCATGTCGTCACCGGGGACGCGGCGGTGTTCCTCGATGAGCCCGGCCAGATAGCGGCCCAGCTCCAACCGGGCCTGCTGGGCCGCGCGCTGCCGCTCGCCGGCCCCCTCGGCGGGTTCGGTTTCGAGACCGGCGACGACCGCGTCGGCCCAGACGTGGAAGCGCGCCTCGTCCTGGTGGGGCACCCCCAGCAGCTTGCAGATCACCATCACCGGGAAGGGGTAGGCGAGGTCGTCGACGATGTCGACCTGGTCCCTGCCCTGGAAGTCGTCGATCAGGCCGGAGACCATCCGGGTGAGCTCCGCGCGCATGTCGTGGATCCGCCTGGGGGTGTGCGGCGGTCCGAACGACCGCATCGCCAGGCTGCGCAGCCGGTCGTGCTCGGGCGGATCGAGCCCGATGAAGCTGGGGGGCAGGTTCGCACCCTCCTCCGGCTCCGCGAGCGGGCCGCCCATCGCCTGTGGAGCGCGGTTGCGCGCGTCGGAGCTGATCCGCGGATCCTGGAGCAGGCCGGCGATCTCCCAGTAGGTGCTGACCGTGTACACGCCGCTCTCCTGGCGTGCCACCGGCGTCTTGCGGAGCTCCGCGTAGAGCGGGTACGGGTTGGCACGGCTCGCGTAGTCGGTGATCTGCCGCAGCAGGGTGGCTGGCGTCATCGCGGAGTCCTCGAAGGTGTTCGGTCGGGGCGGCCGCCGTCAGGCGCGGGCCGGGGTGAAACTGAGCCGCCGCTCGCTGGGCGAGTAACCGCTCAGCGTCACGGTGGGTCCGTGGGTGGGCAGGGAGGGGTCGGGGAAGTCGGCCGGAACCGGCCGCATCCCCTCCGGCCGTCTGTCGACGTTGGTGAAGACGGGCGGGAAGGGCGCCGCCGACTCGATCAGCACCCGGTAGAAGTCCAGCCACCTGGCCTGGTCGAAGGCGACGGCGGCGATGAAACGGCCCTGGAAGCCGTAGGCCGCGACGAAGCGGTGCTCGGCGAGCGCGCCCTGGGTGACGACGAGTTCGTCGCCCAGGGGCGGGACACCGACCGACTTGATGTTGACCCCGAACTGGGCGGACCAGAAGGCCGGAACCCACAGGTGCGGGCGGCGGTCGAGCCCGGAGCTGATCATGTTGTGGGCCGCGACCTCGGCCTGCGCGACCGCGTTCCCCCAGTGTTCCAGGGAGAGGAACTGATATCCGAAGAGCGGGTGAGGGGACCGGGCGACGTCCCCGGCGACGAAGACGTCGTCGGTGACGATGCCGTGGACGTCGAAGGCCCGGCATCCGGCGTCGCAGGCGATACCCCTGGGGCCGGCCGCCAGTCCGGAGCCGGCGAGCCACTCGGTGTTGCGTATCGCGCCGAGCCCGATCACCGCCACGTCGACGTCGAGTACGGCTCCGTCGGACAGGTGGGCACGCCTGAGCCGCCCGGCCATGTCGCCTTCGAGCGACGTCACCGTGATGCCACAGCGCAGGTCCACGCCGTGAGCGCGCTGCAACTCCGCCGCGATCGCGCCGACCACCCCGCCGAGCGCTCCCGCCAGGGGGGCGGGCCCGCGTTCGGCGACCGTGACCTCCAGGCCCCGCTCACGGCAGGCTGAGGCGATCTCGGAGCCGGTGAAGCCCGCGCCGACGACGAGCACCCTGCGGGGCCCGGTGGACAGCCGCCGGGTGAGCCGGGCCGCGTCGTCGCGGGTACGCAGGACGAAGACCCCGTCCAGGGCGGCCTCGGTCTCCCTGAACCACGGCCGGGCACGGGCGCCGGTGGCGATCAGCAGCCGGTCGAACTCGACCTCCTCGCCGTCCGCCAGGCGCACCCGTCTCTCGGCCAGGTCCAGCCCGGTGGCGGCCACCCCCAGCCGCCACCGGGCGTCGATCGCCCGGCGCCGGGGCAGCGCGGTGTCGTCCGCCGATATCCGGCCCAGCAGGACCTGTTTGGACAGCGGCGGCCGGTCGTAAGGATCGTGCCGCTCGTCCCCGATCACGGTCAGTGACCCGGTGAAGCCTCCCTCGCGCAGCGCCTCAGCAGCCCGCAGACCCGCCAGGGAGGCGCCGACGACGACGGCGCGCCCGTGGCGCCTGAACTCCTGCGCAGCTCCGTCAGCGGCCACGGGCGAACTCCTCGGCGGTGACCTGCGGGTCGGCCAGGCCGACGGTGATGGCCTGCACCGGGCAGGCGGCGACGGCCCTCATGACCTGCTCGTACTGGACCTCATCGGCTCGGGGAGCGTACATCAGGGCCTCCGCGCCGTGCATGGTGAAGACGTCCGGTGCCAGGAAGGCGCACTGCGCGTATCCCTGGCACCGGTTGAGATCGACGACAAGCCTCACGAGGACGCTGTCCCTTCAACGGGTACGGCCATCAGGTGTTGCTCAGCCTAGGCCGGTGACCAGGGAAAACATCATCCGGAATCGCCGTGTTGCGGCTTTTGGCGCTATCTTTGCCGACCCTCTCCCCCTGGTCAGCGGGTCGGCGTGGCCGGGTGGGTGCCGGAGGGAGTGCTCCGGGGGGTGCCCCGGTGGGTGCCGGACGGGGTGCTCCGGGGCGAGGGCGAACCGCCGGTGCCGCTCCGGGCCTGCTGCAGCATCTCCAGGTGTCCCTGCACGATGGGCTTGGCCGTCGTGGCAAGGTTCTTCACCTCGGCGGACGACCCGCCCTGCAACTCCTTGCCGATGTTGACGAGGGATTGGCGGTGACCGGCGACCTGCGCCCTCAGCCACGCGGCGTCGAAGGCCGCCCCGCTCAGCTTCGACAGCCTGCTGAGCGTGTCGGCCTGCTTCGGGCCCGGCCTGTCCGGCAGCGGCACCCCGGCCGTCCGGGCCACCCGCTGCACACTCGCGTCCAGCTTGGCGTGGTCGGCGATCAGTCTCCGGGCGATGGTCCGGATGCTCTGGTTGTTCGTCTTCTGCTCGGCGAGCTTCGCCGCCTGGATCTCGGCCAGGTTGGACCGGTGTGCCTGGGCCAGAAACTGCTTGTCCTGCTGGTTGAGCGCCGGTTGAGCGAGTACGCCGCTGACGCTGCCGCCCAGTACGACCACCGCGACGGCCAGCAGGACGATGATCCTGCGAATCATTGAAACCTCCGTCGATCAGTTCTTGCCGGGAACTAGCACCTTCTTCCCATATGCGCCGATATTTACCGAAATAGAAGCATTTATTGGTAAATGCTAACAAAAGCTCTATAGGGAAGAGTCAGCTCCGGCCCCGGCCCGTGCGAAGCGCCCCCCTCCCACCCCGACCCGGCGCCTGCCTGCCTGCCCGAGCATGGACGACCTCCGCATCGGCCGACCGTAATTTACACATAGTTCTCACACTTAACCGCTCACAGACGGAATCCATGCCGCCCGGCAGGATCGGCTCACGTCACGTTGGTAAATTTTTCCGGGATGGCGGTAAACCCCGCCATCCGCCGCCACGTCGGTTTGACATACGCCATACCGCAACAGCCCACCTGATTCCCGATATCAAATGATTTGTCGGAAATAAGAGCAATGCCTCCTGCAGTGACCGAAAGAGCGCCGTCCGTGAGAGAGCGGGGGTGTCCGCGGGCGCCGCGAGCCTGCCGTCCGCCTCGACCGGCGCGCGTTTGATCACCCCCGACCGGATCAGGGGAACACCCCCTCCCTCCGTGGACGCGGTCTGACATCGGATCGAAGAGAAAGTGCGAACGTGAAGCGACTCCAGGCGAGGTCACGATTCAGCCCGGCGGCGAGGATCCTCGACCCGCTCGTCATCGGCCACGTGCCGACACCGCGTCCGGCTCCCGACACGATCCCGGACGTGACCGGGAAACGGCCGGACAGCGAGCTGGACGGCGCCGACCTGCCGGGACTGGCCGTCCGGGCGGGCTCGGTCAGGGGAGAAGCCCACCGCCGCCGTGGAACGCCACGCCAGGACGCGATGGGCATGTGGCAGATCGACGGCTCCCGGCTCCTCGCATGCGTCGCCGGAGGCGCGGGGGGCGGAGAGCTGTCGCATGTCGGCTCGGCGGAGGCGTGCTCGGCCGCGTACGGCAACCTGGCCGACCTCCTGGACCACGTCGAGCACGGGACCCCACCGGCCTACTTCTTCGAGGACGTCGCCGACGACCTCCACCGGCGGGCCGAGCGTGACCGGGTATCGGTGGACACCCTCCGCACCACCCTCCTGGCCTCGGTCATCGACATCGGCGCGCGCCGGGCCCACGTGACGCGGGTCGGCGACGGTACGGCGATGCTCCTGCGCCGGGGCCGCTGGACGCCGTGTTTCGCCGAGGGACCCGACGCGCCGGCGCCCGGCACGCTCCCCCGGGACGCCGACCGGGCGCAGACCGCCACGGTGGACCTCCAGCAGGGCGACATGCTGCTCCTCTGCACGGGCGGCCTGGCCAGGCCGATGCGCGGTGAACAGGTCAGCGACCAGATGTCGGCCTGGTGGGCGCAGCCGGCCGCGCCCTCCCTACCGGAGTTCTACTGGCAGCTCAGCTTCCGGGCCGAGTCCCACGACGGCGACCGCACCGCGATCTGCGGCTGGATGCTCTGAAACAGCCCGCGCGGCCCCCGCCCGAGCGGAACACCCTCCACTCGGGCGGGCCTGAGTTTCCCGCGCCTCCCGCGTTTCACGGGCCTCCCGGACCTCCCGCGCTCACGGGCTTCCCACGCTTTACGGACTTTTAGCGGGGGCCGGGACGGTTCTCCCCCGCGGGCGGCGATCCAGGCTCCTGCCCGAATCCCCGCTCCCGCTCCGGCGTGGCCTCCGGCCCTGACTCCGGGCCCGGTTCGCCGTACTCGACGACGTCGAGAGGCTCGTGCTCCTCGGGCCAGTCGGCCGGATCAAGCAAATGCCGCACAACGGGGTTGTCGAAGAGCGAGGTGAATGCGCCGATCACCCCCTCTCCCAGGGGGCGGAACACCTCGACCACGGCATGGGTGTGCGCGCCGACCCCCTGCAGCAGTTCCTCCATGACGTGCGGCAGGGGTGGCGCGGGCAGTGCGAGCCGTGGTCTGGGCGGCGACTTCTCCGGTGGTGCCCAGCGCATGGAGTCCTCGCTCATGGCGAGCCACTCGTCGACGACTCCGTCGATGGCGTCGAGCACGTGATCGGGATCGTTCGGCATATCGTCTCCCTCCGTGGTCGGGATTCGACAACACGACGTTACCGCGCCGTACCCCGGAGAGGACAGGGCACCCGCACCCATCGGCGCGGCACGGCCGCTCCCGTCCCTCGGCTACCGCCGCGACCGGGAGGGGGCGGAGTTTCGGGAGTGACGCAGGAGCCTGTCGAGGCGGATCGGCAGGTCGCGGACCCGGATGCCGGTGGCGTGGTGCACCGCGTTGGCGATGGCCGCCGCGGTGCCGACGATGCCGATCTCCCCGATGCCCTTGGACCCCATCGGGTTGAGGTGCGGGTCGTCCTCCTCGATCCAGGCCGCCTCGACGTCGCGCACGTCCGCGCAGGTCGCGATGTGGTACTGGGCGAAGTCGTGGTTGAGGTAGTCGCCGAACTCGCGGTCCATGACGCTCTCCTCCAGCAGAGCCGTCGACAGGCCCATCGTCATGCCACCGATGAACTGCGAGCGCGCGGTCTTCGGGTTGACGATCCGCCCGGCGGCGAACACGCCGAGTAGCCGCAGCACCCGCGTCTCCCCGCTGTCGGGGTCCACCTCGACCTCGGCGAACTGGGCGCCGAAGGCGTGCCGGGCGAAGAGCGGCTGCGCGTCGATCTCCTCGGTGGTGTCGGCGTCCGCCTCCAGGCCGTCCGCGGGCGGGTCGCCGCCCCGCCGGTCGAGTTCGTCCGCCAGCGTCTCGCAGGCCCGGACCACGGCCGTACCCCACGAGGCGGTGCCCATCGAGCCGCCCGCCAGCGAGGCGGTGGGCAGCGCGCTGTCGCCGATCTCCACCCGGACCCGGTCCGGTGAGGTGCGCAGCGTGTCGGCGGCTATCTGGGTGAGGACGGTCCGGGCACCGGTGCCGATGTCGGCGGCGGCGATCCGTACGGTGAACGTGCCGTCGGGCTCGCAGCGGGCCGTCGCCCGGGAGGGGCGGCGGTAGACCGGATAGGTGGAGGCCGCCACACCGGTCCCGAGCAGCAGGCCGTCCCGGCGCCGGATCCCCGGCGCCGGGTCGCGACCGGCCCAGCCGAACCGCCGGGCCCCCTCGCGCAGGCAGGCGACCAGGCCCCGGGAGCTGAACGGCAGACCGCTCTCCGGGTCGGTGACGGGCTCGTTGCGGATCCGCAGCTCGATCGGGTCGATCCCGCACGCGAGGGCCAGCTCGTCCATCGCCGACTCCAGCGCGAACATGCCGGGGGCCTCGCCCGGGGCGCGCATCCAGGCCGGGGTGGGAACGTCGAGCCGGACCAGCCGGTGGGTGGTCCGGCGGTGGGGTGCGGCGTACATCATCCGGGTGGGCGTGGTGGTCTGCTCGGCGAACTCCCGGATCCTGGAGCTCTGCTCGAAGGCGTCGTGCACGATCGCGGTCAGCCGGCCGTCGATGTCCGCGCCGAGCCGTACCCGCTGGATCGTCGGCGTGCGATAGCCGGTCACCGCGAACATCTGCTGCCGGGTCACCGCGAGCTTGACCGGGCGGCCGACGTGCTTGGCCGCGAGCGCGGCGAGCACCACCGACGACAGGGGGGCGCCCTTGGAGCCGAAACCACCGCCCACGTGCGGAGAGATCACCCGGACGTTGCCCGGCGGCAGGCCGAAGAGCGGCGCGACGGTGTCCCTGACCGCCGAGGCGCCCTGGGTGGAGTCGTAGAGCGTCAGGCCGTCACCGTCCCACAGCGCGACCGTGGCGTGCGGCTCCATCGGGTTGTTGTGCTCGGCGGGCGTGGTGTAGGTCTCGTCCACCACGATCCGGGCCGCGGCGAGTGCGGCGTCCGGGTCGCCCCGCTCGGTGTCCGACGGGTAGTCGGGGTTGACCCGGTCCGGCCGGTACATGTCCGGATGGTCGGCGCGCAACTCGACGTCGTGCGGCTCGGCGTCGTACTCCACCCGCAGCAGCCTGGCCGCCTCCCCGGCGTCCTCCGGCGTCTCGGCCACCACGACCGCGACGTACTGGCCCCGGTAGGCCACCCTGCGGGACTGGAGCACATCCAGTTCGGCGTTCTCGGCGGGGGCCAGCCTGGGCGCGTTGCCGTACCAGATGGCGGCGATCACGCCGGGGAGCACGACCGCGGCGTCCACGTCGACCGCGCGGATCTCACCGCGGGCGACGACGGCCTGCACCGGCACGGCGTAGAGCAGCTCGTCAGGGGAGTGCTCGAAGGCGTATCCGGCCCGGCCCGTCACCTTCTCCAGGCCCTCGACCCGGTCCAGCGCCGAGCCGACGTACGGCCTGGCCGTGGTGGTCATGGCGCCTCCGCGAGATCGACGAGGGTGCGGATCAGCACGTTGCGGGCCAGGGGCACCTTGAACCCGTTCTCCGGCAGTGGCCTCGCCCGGGCCAGTTCGGCGTCCACGGCCTCGGCGAACGCCGCCTCGGTGGCCGCCGAGCCGCGCAGCGCGGCCTCGGCCGACTCCGCCCGCCACGGCGCGTGGGCGACACCGCCCAGCGCGATCCGGCAGTCCCGCACCACACCGTCGGCCACGTCGAGCGCCGCCGCCACCGACACCACCGCGAACGCGAACGACGCCCGGTCCCGGACCTTGCGGTAGCGCGAGCGGGTCTCGAACGGCAGCGCGGGCACCTCGACCAGGGTGATCAGGTCGTCCGGTTCGAGCACGGTGTCGCGTTCCGGCTCGGTGCCCGGGAGCCGGTGCAGTCCGGGCATCAGCACGGTGCGCGGGCCGCCCCTGCCCTCCACGTGGATAATCGCGCCGAGCGCGGCCAGCGCGACGGCCATGTCGGACGGGTGGGTGGCCACGCAGTCGTCGGAGTGACCGAGGACGGCGAGGTTCCGGTGGTCGCCCTCGCGGGCCGGGCAGCCGGTGCCGGGCAGCCGCTTGTTGCAGGGCTTGGACACATCCTGGAAGTAGGAGCAGCGGGTGCGCTGCAGCAGGTTGCCGCCGACCGTGGCCATGTTGCGGATCTGGCCCGAGGCTCCGGCCAGGACGGCCTGGGCGAGCATCGGGTGGCGCCGCCGTACGAGGGGGTCGGCGGCCAGGTCGCCGTTGCGCACGCCCGCGCCGATCAGCAGGGCGCCGTCCGGCCCCTCCTCAACCGTGCCGGAGGAGATCCGGGTGACGTCCACCAGGGTCTCGGGCAGGGCTACGCCCAGGCGCATCAGGTCCACCAGGTTCGTGCCGCCTCCGAGGTACATGGCGTTGGGCCGCTCGCGGGACGCGGCCACCGCCGACCGCGCGTCGGTGGCCCGCAGGTAGGCGAAGGGCCTCATGGGGCCACCTCCCGGATGGCCTCGACGATGTTGACGTAGGCGCCGCAGCGGCACAGGTTGCCGCTCATCCGCTCGCGGATCTCCTCGTCGCCGAGGCGGATTCCCCCGCCGGGCCGGACCCCGGCGTCGGAGCGGGTCCCGGCGCCGAGTCCCGGTCCGGGTCCGCCGCCGAGGCGGGGCTCACCGGCGGATCGGGGTTCACCGGCGCCAGGGGTGACCGCGCTCGGGGTGACCGCGCTCGGCCATCCGGCCGCCGCCTCGGCCAGCATGCCGACCGCCGAGCAGAGCTGCCCGGGGGTGCAGTATCCGCACTGGAAGGCGTCGTGTTCGATGAACGCCGACTGCAGGGGATGCGGCCCGTCGTCGCCCGCCAGCCCCTCGACCGTGACGATCTCCTTGTCGTCGCAGGTCACCGTCAGCGTCAGGCAGGACTTCACCCGCCGGCCGTCCACCAGTACCGTGCACGCCCCGCACTGCCCGTGGTCGCACCCCTTCTTCGCCCCGGTCAGGTCGAGCCGCTCTCGCAGCGTGTCCAGAAGCGTCTCGCGGGTGTCCACGGTGATCGGGTACCGGTCCCGGTTGACCGACAGCCGGAGGTCCACGGTGATCGGGGACGGTGCCGGATCGTCGGGCCGGGTGATGTGCGCTTCGCCGTTCACGGGCGCTCTCCTACCCATCCGTTCCCCCGGCCTATCCCCGTGTTCGCAGAGGAGCCCTTGACCGTCCGGCCTCCGCCGGGCGGCGGGAGGTCAGGGAAGAAACCGGGCGGGCGAAAGTGACGGCAGCGGGTGGTGAGGTCGTGGACGAGGTCAGGGAGCCGGGTCGGATTCGGCGGCGAGGCGGAGCAGGAGCAGGGCGATGTCGTCGCTGCGGTGGCTGGTCTGCTGGGCGTGCCGGATCAGCGCGTCGGCGATCTCCTCCAGGGGCCGGTCACCGGTGCGCGCCAACTCGGCGCCGAGGTCGGCCAGGGCGTCGTCGATGTCGATCCCGGGGGTCTCGACCAGGCCGTCGGTGTAGAGGCCCAGGACGGTACCGGGCGGCAGGGGTACCTCCGTGTGCGGATACTCGGTCTCGTGGTCGATGCCCAGCAGCAGACCACCGGGGACGTCCAGCACCTGTACCTCGCCGTCCGGACGGCGTAGCAGGGGTTGGGGGTGGCCGGCGCGGGCCAGGCACGCCAGGTGGCGGCGCAGGTCGAGCTGGAGATAGACGCAGCTGGCGAAGAGGCCGGGATCCAGGTCGACCAGGAGGTGGTTGGTCCGGGTCAGGATCTCCCCCGCGTCGGCGCCGGCCGTGGCGTAGGCGCGGACCGCGGTACGCACCTGGCCCATGAGTGCCGCGGCGGTGACGTTGTGCCCCTGGACGTCGCCGACGACGGCGGCGACGGTGTCGTCGTCGAGCCGGATGACGTCGTAGAAGTCCCCTCCGATGTCCATGCCCTCGGTGCCCGGCAGGTAGCGGACGGCCGCGGTCAGCCCTGGCAGGTGGGGCAGGGCGTGCGGCAGCAGGCTCGCCTGCAGGCCGTGGGCGAGTTCAAGCTTGGCGTCGTACAGGCGGGCACGTTCCAGCGCCTGGGCGATCAGGCCGCCGAGCGAGGTCAGCACGGCGCGTTCCTCGACGGTGAAACGGTGGGGCCGGGAGAAGGCGAGGATGCACGTGCCGACGGGCCGTCCGGAGGCGATGAGCGGCAGGAACGCCCAGGCGGCCATGCCGTCGTCCGGGGCGACGGCCGAGGGGTAGAGCTGGTAGAGCTCCTTGTGGGAGCCGAAGAAGCTGGGCACCCCGGTGACCATCGTCCGCACGCTCGGGGTGGGCGAGGTCAGGGGAAGGTGGTCGTACTGCTCCCTGATGTGGGGCGGGTAACCGCGCTCGTCGACCACGCGCAGCCGCCCGTCCTCGGCCGCCAGCAGGGCCATCGCGTCGCCGCCGAAGGCCGGTACGATCCGCTCGGCGACCAGGTCCGCCACGTCCCGCACGCCGGCGGCCTCGGTGAGCGCGCTGGCCAGGTGGAGGATGTGGTAGAGCGCGCCGACCCGGGTGGGCGTCGCCGGTCCGGCCGCCGGCGCGGGTGCCGGGACGTCCCCGGACTCCACCAGGGCCGGGGTGATGCGCACGGTGATGCCGGAGGTGCTCGGGTAGAGATCGAAGGAGAGCCAGCGGTCCGGTGGCCGCAGCGCCACGAAGGAGGTGGGCTGCTGACTGATCAGCGCCGCGCGGTAGCGGTCCTCGTACACCGGGTCGTTCAGCCAGGGCACCGCGGTCCAGGGGTAGGAGCCGACCAGCCGCCAGGCGGGCTCGCCGATCAGCTCGGTCACCTTGGGGGTGACGAAGGTGATACGACCGGTGATGTCCAGGGCGCACACTCCCTCCGGTAAGCGCGCCGTCACCGCCTGGAGCGCCTCGGCGGGTGCCGGGCTGGGCTCGTGCAGCATGCGCGGTTCGAGCTCCGCCCGTATCCGGTGGCCGACCTTGTCCGCCTCCTCCAGTTCCTTGCCCATGCCAGCGGCGACGGCCGTAAGGCAGTCACGCTCTCCGGGGGAGAGGTACGGGGAGTGCGAGCCGGCCCACAGCACGAACATCCCGCCGTAGACGTCTGCCGCGCCGGCCAGCGGCACCGCGGCCAGCGCGAACTCGTAGGGCAGGGTGAGAGCCGTGCTCGGATAGCGGCGCACCATCTCCTCCTCGCCGCTCACCCATACCAGCCGCCCCTCCCGGACCGCGTCGGCCACCGGAATGGGAGTGCTCAGGCTTACGCGTTCCCACGGTCGGACGAACTCCCTGGGAAGCCCCTTCATCACCGCGAGTTCCAGCACCTGCGTGTCGGGCGTCAGGAGGTAGACCGCACCGGTATGGGCACCGACCTCGTCCAGGGTCCTGACGAGGTCCCTCGCCAGCGCGTCGAGGCCGTTCCACTGGGAACGGCCGTTCAGGGCGGCAGAACTCTCCGGCACCGTCAATGTCTCACCTCCGGCCCGCGATCGCCGGGCCGTCGCACATCCCTGCTTCCGCACGCCGGTCCTTCTGTCTCCGGCTCTGCCCACGGCGCACCGGACCGGCTGGTCCCGGCGCCGATACTCGACACGACAACTTGCACATATATGGACGATACCCTCGCTGAACAGGGGTTTTGGGCAGCCTACACCGCAAGACTGGTGTCTTAATCATGAAATTTGCTGTCTTATGGGGGCGATCTGATGGGGAGATAGTCATGCGAACGGCGTTCACCGGCCTCGTTCATCGGGTCGGCATCCGACCGGCATACGGCCGGCATACGGCCGACGGAGCGTGTGCCGCCGGACGCGGATCCGCGACGGCAGTGGCGCCTGGGACACCTGAGGCACCGGAACGGCGGAGACGCCGGGCACCGGTCTCCGCCCACGGGTATGGTCGAAGTGGAACCGTCGCGTGAAAAGTGCAAGATCATAACTTCTTGCCGGATACGCCGTCCGGTGGGACGTTTGAGTGCGGCCTTGCCGTCGATCTCAGGGGGTCTCCCGGCCATGGACCATCGCGTCAACGACCAGACCGGCCCCGATCCGGAGGGCCTGCCGACACTGCCCTTCGAACGGAGCGGCCCGCTCGACGTGCCGGAGATGTACCGCACGCTCCGGGCCCACCGGCCGGTCACCCGGGTGCGCACCCAGACGGGTGACATCGCCTGGCTGGTGTCCGGCTACGAGGAGGCCAGGCAGGCCTTCGCCGACCGGCGCCTCGGCCGCTCGTCCCCCGATCCCGAGCGGGCCGCCAGGATCTCCAACTCGGTGCTGATCGGCGGCCCGCTCGGCAGGATCGAGACCGAGAAGGCCGAGCACGAGCGGATGCGCCGGATGCTCGCGCCGGCCTTCTCCGCCCGCCGGATGGGAGCGCTCGGCCCGCACGTCCAGGAACTCGCCGACAACCTGCTCGACCGCATGGCCGAGCTGCCGCCCCCGGTGGACCTGCGCGAGCACCTCTCCCTCCCGCTGCCCGTGCTGGTGATCTGCGAGCTGCTCGGCGTGCCGTACGGCGACCGCGAGCACTTCAGGAAACTGGCCGACACGATGACGGATCTGAGCGATCCGGAAGGGGCCCGGGCGGCGATGACCGATCTGGGCGCCTACACCCGGGAGATCGTCCTCCGGAAGCGGGCGAACCCGGCGGGCGACGTGTTCTCCGATCTGGCCACCATGGACGCGCCCGACGAGCAGATCGCCTCACTCGCCGCGGGCCTGCTGTTCGCCGGGCACGAGACGACCGTCAACCGGATCGACTACGGCGTGCTGCTGTTGCTGGCCAACCCGGCGCAGCGGGACGCCCTGGTCGCCGACCCGTCGCTGACGGACGCGGCGGTGGAGGAGATCCTGCGGGTGGCGGCGCCGGGCAACCACGGCATGCCCCGCTACGCCCACGAGGACGTGACCATCGGCGGCGTGACCATCAGACGCGGCGAGGCCGTGGTCATCGCCACGACGGCGGCCAACCGCGACGAGCGGACCTTCGCCGACCCCGACCGCTTCGACATCGGCCGCGCCCTCGACGACCCGCACCTCGCGTTCGGCTACGCGGCGCGCTACTGCATCGGGGCCGGCCTGGCCAGGGTGGAGCTGCGAGCGGTGTTCGGCACCATCTTCCACCGCTTCCCCACATTGGCCCTGGCCGTACCGGTCGAGGAGCTGACCGAGCGCTGCGACTCACTCACCGGCGGTCTCACCTACCTACCGGTCACCTGGTGACCCGGGGCCGCCCCGGGTAAGGCGCGGACTCCGGAGGGCGGGACGTCAGCCGGGGGACGGCGTCCGGCAGCGGCGGTGGGTCAGGTTCAGGCGTTCGGTGAGACCTCGGCGGTCGAGGTGCTCCAGCAGCGGGACCGCGACCCGGCGGCTGGTGTCCAGAGCCTGCCTGGCCTGACTGACCGTGAACGGCTGGGGCAGCCGGGCCAGCAGCCGAGCCGCCCGGAGATCGGATCCCGGTAGCAGCACGATCCCCTCGGCCACCCGGAGCAGCATCCCGGCGCGCACCGCCGCCGCCAGCTCCCGAGGGCCCAGTCCCAGCTCGGCCAGGCGCCCCGCGTCGGGCGCCAGGAAGGGACTGGCCGAGAGCTCGGAGCCGAGGCGCTCGACCGCACTGGCGACCGGCGCGGGCAGACCCGGCGGCCCGCCGCTCACGATCCGCCCGTCCGCGACGGTCAGCGGCGGCCGCACCAGCGCCAGGACCAGCCGCCGGTCGGGCAGATCCAGCTCGTGACGGGCCGCCTCGACCGGCAGGCCGGGCTCCAGCGGACACTCCGCCGCGTGCCTCGCCACCGCCTCGGCCAGCCGCTCCCCCAGCCGCGACCAGTACGCCGGGTCGGCGTGCCAGTCTCCGCAGACCGGCGCGGCGGCGGGGGCGCATCCCATGGCCAGCAGGTCGTCCCTGTGCAGCAGCCGATGGGTGCGCAGCAGGGAGGCCGCGTCCGGTGCGGCCCCCGCCGACGCGCCCCCGCCCGGTACGGCCGCCGCCAGCTCGGCGGCCCGTTCCCGGGCCGCGCCCCGGCGCCGCAGCGCGGGCGGCCGTACGTCGAGCACGCTCGCCCCGGCGAGCACCCGCACCCCACCCCGGTCGCGGCCGGGGTCACGTAGCAGCAGCACGTCGCCCACGTGCAGCGGCAGCGGCCGGGCCAGGCGCAGCCGGACGATCCGGCCACCCAGCGGGCGGACCGCGCACACCACGGCGGCCGACCCGATGTGAGCGGTCAGCCGTGCCGGCAGACCGGGTTCGGCCCCGTCCTCCGGCACACGCCCAGGGCCGGGCCCCCTCCGCCCGGATCGGCCGTCCTCGGCCCGGTCCTCCGAAAGCTCCCCCCACCCCGCCCGGTCATCGGCCCCCACCGGGGAGAGCCGTACGTCGACCAGGTCGGTGGAGGTCCACGCGCCGGGCGTGACGAGGGCCTGGCCACGTTCCGGGACGCTCCGGGCGCGGAGGTTGACCGCCACCCGCGCCACACCGGTCACCGAGGTCAGCGGCTCCTTCAGGCTCTCCAGCCCCCGGACCCGCACCGGCCCCTCGGGCAGCTCCAGCTCGTCCCCGACACTGATCCGGCCGGCCGGCAGCGTGCCGGTCACGACCGTGCCGCTGCCGCGCACGGTGAACACCCGGTCGACCCAGAGCCTCACAGGCGCGCCGGGGTCGGGCGTGGGCAGGCCGGCCACCATCCGGCCGAGCGCCCGGCGCAGCTCGTCGAGGCCCTGGCCGGTCCGGCCGCTCACCGCCAGCGCCTCGACCCGGTCCAGGCCGGCCGCGGCCAGCCGGGCCCGTGCCCGCTCCAGCGCGGGCGCGGGGTCGGCGAGGTCGGCGCGGGTCACCGCGAGCAGGCCGTGCCGTACTCCGAGGGCCTCCAGCGCCACCAGATGCTCCTCCGACTGGGGCATCCAGCCCTCGTCGGCGGCCACCACGAACATGACGGCGGGGGCGGGGCCGACCCCGGCCAGCATGGTGGCCAGGAACCGTTCGTGCCCGGGGACGTCGACGAAGGCCAGCCGCTCCCCCGAGGGCAGTGTCGTCCAGGCGTAGCCCAGCTCGATCGTCAGCCCCCTGCGCCGCTCCTCGGCCAGCCGGTCCGGCTCCATCCCGGTGAGCGCCCGCACCAGCGTGGACTTCCCGTGATCGACGTGGCCGGCCGTGGCGACGACGTGCATCAGCCGTTCACCCGCAGCACGGCCCGCAGCACGTCGCCGTCGCGGTCCGCGGGGACGGCCCGCAGGTCCAGCAGGAGCCGTCCCCCTTCGGCCCGGCCGACGACGGGCGGATCCCCGGTCCGCAGAGGTACGGCGAACCGTTCCGGCAGGCTCACCGCGGCGCTCGGCAGCGGTACTCCGGGCGCGCCGCCGCCGCCCACGGTGGCCTCGCTCGGCACGGCCCGCGCGTCGACCCCGGCCTCGGTCAGACGGGCGGCGAGCGCCTCGGCCCGGTCGCGGAGCACCGCCGGATCGGCGCGCAACGCCTGGTGGACCGGGGTGATGGGGCCGCGCAGGGTGGCCTCCAGCGCGGCCAGCGTCAGCTTGTCCACCCGCAGCGCGCGGGCGAGCGGGTGCCGCCTGCACCGTTCGACGAGGTCACGGGCGCCAAGCAGCAGTCCGGCCTGCGGGCCGCCCAGCAGCTTGTCTCCGCTGGCGGTGACCAGGCCGGCCCCGGCCTTGAGCATGCTCGCCGCGTCGGGTTCCTCGGGCAGCGACGGCTCCCGCGCGAGCAGGCCCGAGCCAATGTCGGCCACGACGGGCACGCCGAGGCCGGTGAGCGCGGCGACCTCGACCGAACCGGTGAAGCCCTCGACCCGGAAGTTCGACGGGTGCACCTTGAGCACGAACCCGGTCCGCGGCCCCACGGCCGCCAGGTAGTCGGCGCGGGAGGTGCGGTTGGTGGTGCCCACCTCGCGCAGCCTCGCACCGGTGGAGACGAGCAGGTCGGGGATGCGGAAACCGTCCCCGATCTCCACCAGCTCCCCCCTGCTGACCACGATCTCCCGCCCGGCGGCGAGCGCGGTGGCCACCAGCACCAGCGCGGCGGCGTTGTTGTTGACCACGTGCACGTCCTCGGCGGCGGGCACGGCCCGCGCGAGCGCGTCCGTCACGCCGCGGCCACGGCGGGCCCGGACACCGGTGGCCAGGTCGAACTCCACGTCGGTGTAGCCCGCCGCGGCGACCGCCGCCTCCATCGCGGCGGGTGACAGGGGGGCGCGGCCGAGGTTGGTGTGGACGAGCACACCGGTCATGTTGATCACCGGCCGGAGGCTCGCGGCGTACGGCGGAAGCGCGGCCACGGCCGCGTCCGCGACCTCCCCGGGCTCCAGGGCGCCCTGCCGTACCCGGAGCTGGGCCTCGGCCACGGCGTCCTTGACCACCGTGCGCCCCAGCCGCCGCGCCGCGGCGACCAGCCGCGGATCGGCGAGCACGACGTCGGTGCGCGGTACGCGCCTGCGTGAGTCCACTCTTTAGAAAATAGAGCGGAGGTGGACGGGAATCGAACCCGCCAGGCCGAGAACCTCGGCCTCGCCGGTTTTGAAGACCGCGGGGGCCACCAGGCGCCCAGACACCTCCAGGGGAGAATCTACCCGGGGATGGGTACGTCTCCGGCGTGCCGGGGGTCGGCGCGCCGCGGCGGACCGGAGACGGCGAGAGCGCCGGAACGGCGAGGACGGCCGGGACACCGGGGTCCGGAGACCTCGGGAACAGCGGGAACAGCGACGGCACGGTCCGCGACACGGTCTGCCGAGAGGAAGACGACATGACGGGAACGGCGGCGGATCCGGGCGCCTCGGCACGGCACCCACAGCCCATGACGACCTCCACGCCGGAGCGAAGGGCACTGCGGCTGACGGGATACGCGCACGGGGGCGGCTGCGCCTGCAAGATCCCGCCCGGCGAGCTGGAGGCCGTCGTCGCCGGCCTTCTCGACGGAGCGGACGGTCGCCCTCCCCTCTCCTCCCCCGCCGGTGAGCTGATCATCGGGCTGGACGACGGGGACGACGCCGCCGTGGTCCGGATCGAGGGCGGCCGGGCGATCGTGGCCACCGCCGACTTCTTCACACCCGTGGTCGACGACCCCTGCGACTGGGGGCGGATCGCGGCGGCCAACGCCCTGTCGGACGTCTACGCGGTGGGCGGCGAACCCGTGGTGGCCGTCAACCTGCTGGGCTGGCCCCGGGAGCGGCTGCCGATGGAGCTCGCCAAGGAGGTGCTGCGCGGTGGCCTGGAGGTGGCGCGGGCCGCGGGCTGCCACGTCGCGGGCGGCCACAGCGTCGACGACCCGGAGCCCAAGTACGGCATGGCCGTCACCGGCCTGGCCGACCCCGAACGGCTGCTGCGGATCGGCGGCGGACGGGCGGGGCTGCCGATCTCCCTGACCAAGCCGCTCGGCGTGGGTGTGCTCAACACCCGGCACAAGGCGACCGGCGAGGTCTTCCCGCAGGCGGTGGCCGCGATGACCACGCTGAACCGCGACGCCTCCCGGGCGGCGCTCGCGGCGGGCGTGGAGTGCGCCACGGACGTGACCGGGTTCGGCCTGCTCGGCCACCTGTACAAGCTGGCCAGGGCGAGCGCCGTGACGGCGGTGGTGGACGTGGCGGCCGTGCCGTACCTGGAGGGAGCCCGCCGGGCGGTGCGGGACGGCTACGTGAGCGGCGGCACCCGCCGTAACCTGGCCTGGGTGGAGCCGCGTCTGGACGCGGGGCGCTGTGGCGAGGAGGACCTGCTGCTGCTCGCCGACGCCCAGACCTCGGGTGGCCTGCTCGTGGTGGGTGAGATCCCCGGCGCGCCGGTCGTCGGAGAGCTCGTCCCCGCCGAAGGCCCCGCCCTGCGACTGCGCTGACCATCGGGCGGGGGCACCCCGCGGAGTCACCGAACGGGACTGTCGGACGGGGATATCAGGCGGGGATACCGGACAGAACTGTCGAGCGGGGGCGGCGGATGGGATGTTGAGGAGCTCAGCGTGACGGCGCGGGGACGGAGGCGGGGTTGCCCGCGTCGAGGCGGCGGCGCTGGGGCACCACGGTGTACTTCGGGTCGGCTGCCGACGCCCGGCCGGCCTCCAGGACGCCGAACCGGGTGAACAGCGCGCCGGCGGTGAGGGCGAGGCCGCAGAGCCCGGTGAGGACGCGGCTGCGCCCGGCCACCACCGCGAGCAGGCCGCCGCCCACGGTCAGTGCGCGGGCCGTCCGCATCCGGCCGCCCGCCTTTCCCCGCCGGTACGGCTCGCCGAGCATGCCGAGCCGCCGTTCCATCACGGCGCCGGCCACCGTCTCCACGGCCGCCCCCAGCGCGGCGACGGCACGGGCCGGGCCCGCCTCCGCGCGGGGGGTGGTCAGCATGCCGGCGGCGCCCGCGCTGGCCAGCGCGCTGCCGGCGAAGAGGAAGGGCAGCTCTCTGTGGGCCTCGTGCCAGGCGGGCACGGCGGTGTCGGCGAGCAGGACCGCGGTGTAGGTGGACATCAGCGGGCCGGTCAGCGCGGCGGCCATGGTCGCCGCGTCACCGGCGACGGGCAGCACGGCCGCGACCGAGGGGACGCGCAGGACGGCGGTGGCCGCCGAGGCGGGCAGGACGGGGGCGAGCGCGGAGGTGGCCGCGAGCGCGGTCAGCCCGCTGTGGACGGCCAGCAGCCAGGAGCCCATGCTCATCGGCGAGGTGGGCTTGAACACGCGCAGCATGTTGAGGAACCGTTCGGGCCTGCCGAGCTCGGCGACCAGGAAACCCGCGCCGACGGTGGCCCCCGCGGCGGCCGTGAGCCTGGCGGTGAGGGCCAGGCGGTCGTGACCGGAGATCCGGGCGGCGGCGCCCATCATCGACGCGGCCCCGGAGAGGCCGCCGAGGTAGAGGTAGGCCGGCATGTGGGGCTCGTGCCAGACCGGGGACTTGATGATGGGCTGGCCGTAGTAGGACCGGAACTCGGCCTCCGGGACCATCGCCTCCTCTCCCCGCCTCATCGCCACCACCCCCGCCGGGCCCCGGCCGGGGACGTCACCGGTCTCTCCTCGTGCTCAGGAAGGACACCGTCACGACTCCGGCCAGGGAGAGCGCGGCACCTCCGGCCCACCGCCACATCGCGGGCAGGTCCCGGGTGGTGACCACCGGGTCGGGTGGCAGGCCGTACGTCTCGGGTTCGTCGAGCAGCAGGAAGAACGCCCCGTCCCCGCCCACCCCGTCGTCGGGGCTCGCACCGTACAGCCGGGCCTCGGGTCTGCCCTCCCGCCGCAGCCGCTCCACCCGTTCCTCCGCCCGGACGCGGAGCTCGTCCAGTGGCCCGAACTGGATGGAGTCGGTCGGGCACGCCTTGGCGCAGGCCGGTTCCAGACCGCCGAGCTGGCGGTCGTAGCACATGGTGCACTTGAACGCCCGGCCGTCGCGCTCCCGGCGGTCGATCACGCCGTAGGGGCAGGCCGGCACGCAGTATCCGCAGCCGTTGCAGACGTCCGCCTGCACCACCACGGTGTCGAACTCGGTGCGGAACAGCGCCCCGGTCGGGCAGACGTCCAGGCAGGCGGCGTGCGTGCAGTGCTTGCACACGTCCGATGACATCAGCCAGCCCTCGATGCCGTCGCGCCCCTCCCGGCCGTCTCTGCTCTCTCCGCCCTCGGCGCCGGTCCGCTCCTCCCGTTCCGGTGTCCGGCGCGGCTGTTCGATGAAGGCCACGTGCCGCCAGGTGTTCGCGCCCAGGCTGCCGGTGTTGTCGTAGGAGGTCGCCCGGAAGACGAATCCGTCGTCGGGCACGTCGTTCCACTCCTTGCAGGCGACCTCGCACGCCTTGCACCCGATGCAGATGCTCGTGTCGGTGAAGAAGCCCATCCGCTCAGTCATGGCGGTACTCCCGGATCAGATCGAGCAGGGCCCTGCCCGTGGGACGTCTGCCGGGCCGCAGGTCGCAGGTCATGGCCTTGCCCTCCTGGATGTAGACGTTCGGGTCGAGCACGATGGGCAGCAGGTCGTTGACCACGTCGCCGGTCACCAGGCCGCCGCTGCCCCAGCCCCAGTGGTAGGGCAGGCCGATCTGGTGGACCGTACGGCCCCCCAGCCGCAGCGGGGTGACGCGCTCGGTCACCAGGACACGGGCCTCGATCGCGGTGCGGGTCGTCACGATGGTCGCCCAGCCCCCGTTGACCAGGCCGAGTTCGGCGGCGAGCAGCGGCGACACCTCGCAGAACAGCTCCGGTTGCAGTTCGGCGAGGTAGGCCAGCGGCCGGCTCATGGAGCCGGCGGTGTGGTGCTCGGTGAGCCGGTAGGTGGTGAGCACGTACGGGAAGAGCGGTGACTCGGGCGGGTTGTAGGGCGTGTCGGGGCTGTGGTAGATCCGGCGCGCCGGGTTGGCCTGCCGGCCGTAGAGCGGGTTGTGCAGCGGTGACTCGTGCGGTTCGTAGTGCGCGGGCAGCGGCCCGTCGGCCAGGCCGGCCGGGGCGAACAGCCAGCCCTTGCCGTCGGCCTGCATGATGAACGGGTCGGTCCCGGCCAGGGCATCCTCGGCCAGGGCGCCCTCGGGCGGCACGTAGTCCGGCGGCTTGTTCCGCTCGAAGTCCGGCTCGTCGTACCCGGTCCACTCACCCTTGTCGGCGTCCCACCAGACGTAGGCCTTGCGCTCGCTCCACGGGCGGCCCTCCGGATCGGCCGAGGCCCGGTTGTAGAGGGTGCGCCGGTTGGCCGGCCAGGCCCAGCCCCATTCGGGCGCGACCCAGCTCTGCTCGCGCCCCGGCTTGCGGCGGGCCGCCTGGTTGACCTCGTCGGCGTAGACCCCGCAGTAGATCCAGCAGCCGCACCGGGTGGATCCGTCGGCTCTGAGCTCGGTGTAGGCCGACAGCGCCCGCCCGTCGGGGCCGGTGCCGTTGATCTCGCGCAGTACGGCCTCGGCCGAGGGCTCGGCGTGCTCGCCGTGCTCGGGGTAGTCCCAGGTCAGCTCGCGTATCGGCCGGTCGATCTCGTCGTCGCCCAGTCGCGCCCTGATCCGCTTGCCGAGGTGGTAGTAGAACGACAGCTCGCTACGGCAGTCGCCGGGCGGGTCGAGCGCCTTGTGCCGCCACTGCAGCAGCCGCTGGGTGTTGGTGAAGGTGCCCTCCTTCTCCACGTGGCTCGCGGCGGGCAGGAAGAACACCTCGGTGGCGATGTCCTCGGTGCGCATCTCCCCGGTCGCCAGCTCGGGGCCGTCCTTCCAGAAGGTGGCCGTCTCCACCAGGGTCAGGTCGCGCACCACCAGCCAGTCGAGGTTGGCCAGCCCGAAGCGCTGCGTCTTGCCGCCCGAGGAGCCGACCGCCGGGTTCTCCCCCACCACGAAGTAGCCCTTCACGGTGCCGTCGATCTGCCGCAGCACGGTGGTGTAGTGGCTGTGGTCGCCGGTGAGGCGCGGCAGGTGGTCGAAGCAGAAGTCGTTCTCCTCGGTGGCGGCCTCCCCCCACCACGCCTTGAGCAGGCTCACCATGTAGGAGCGCTTCCTGCCCCAGAAGCCGGTGTCGGCTCCGGCCTGGGCGAGGTAGTCCGCCAGCCCCTCGTGCAGGTGGGCGTGGGGCATGGGCAGGTATCCCGGCAGGATGTTGAAGAGGGTCGGGATGTCGGTGGAGCCCTGGATGCTGGCGTGACCGCGCAGCGCCAGGATGCCGCCGCCGGGGCGGCCCATGTTGCCGAGGAGCAGCTGCAGGATCGAGGCGGTGCGGATGTACTGCGCGCCGACGGTGTGCTGGGTCCAGCCGACCGCGTACGCCCAGGCGGTGGTGCGCTCCCGGCCGGAGTTCACGGTGATCGCCTCGGCGAGCTCGGCGAGGCCCTCCGGGGAGATGCCGCACAGCTCCTCGACCAGCTCGGGGGTGTAGCGGGCGAAGTGCCGTCTGAGGATCTGGTAGACGCAGCGCGGATGGCGCAGCGTCGGATCCGTGGGCGGCCTGGTGGGGGCGGCGGCGCCGCCCGCGCCGTACTGATCGGGTCCGGCGGCCTCGGCGTGGCGCGGCCCGCCCTCCAACTGCTCGCCGCGGAGCCCGGCGGCGGCCTCCTCGGCCGTGCCCTCGTAGGACCAGCTAGACGGGTCGTATTTGCGCGTCTCGGGATCGAAGCCGGAGAAGAGCCCGTTCAGTTCCTCGGTGTCCTTGAAGCGCTCGGAGACGATCGTCGAGGCGTTGGTGTAGGCGAGCACGTACTCGCGGAAGTCCAGCTCGTTCGTCAGGACGTGGTTGATCAGCGCGCCGAGCAGGACGATGTCGCTGCCGGCCCGGATCGGCAGGTAGCGGTCGGCGAGCGCGCTGGTCCGGGTGAAGCGCGGGTCGATGTGGAACACCTTCGCCCCGCGGGCCCTGGCCTCGACCACCCACTGGAACCCCACCGGATGGCATTCGGCCATGTTGGAGCCCTGGATGACGATGCAGTCGGAGTTCACCAGGTCCTGCTGGAAGTCCGTCGCGCCGCCGCGCCCGAAGCTGGCCCCCAGACCGGGGACGGTGGAGGAGTGTCAAATACGGGCCTGGTTCTCCACCTGGATCGCGCCGAGGGCGGTGTAGAGCTTCTTCATCAGGTAGTTCTCTTCGTTGTCCAGCGTCGCCCCGCCCAGCCCCGCGATGCCCAGGGTGCGCCGGACGACCTTGCCCCCGTCCTCCTGCTGCCAGGTCTCCCGCCGGGTGCGGACCACCCGGTCGGCGATCATGTCCATCGCGGTTTCGAGGTCGAGTCTCTCCCACTCGGTGCCGTGGGGCCGCCGGTAGAGCACCTGGGTCTGCCGCCCCGGGTGGGTGACGAGCTGCTTGCTGGCCGACCCCTTGGGGCAGAGCCGGCCGCGCGAGATGGGCGAGTCGGGGTCTCCCTCGATCTGGGTGACCCGGCCGTCCTTGACGTAGACGAGCTGGCCGCAGCCGACCGCGCAGTACGGGCAGACCGACCGCGCGACGCTGTCGGCCTCCTCGACGCGGGGCCGGAGCGCGTCGGTGCGCGCGGAGCGGGCGGCGGTCCCCCTGCCGTCCTCTCCCCTGAGCTGCCGGAGCACCGGCCAGCGGGAGATCCATCCTCCCCGTGCCATGTGCCGGTTCTACCCCATCCGATATGCACTAATCACCAGTAATGGGCTGTCCGGAACCCCGGGTCAGCGGCGCCGGACCCCGTGGATGACCCGGCCGGGTTCACCGGCGCCGTTGAACTGCCACGGCAGCCGGAGGGTCCACAGCACCCGGTCGGCGTCCACCTCCTCCACCGGCAGGACCATCTGCGTGCCGCTGAGCTTCCTGCGCAGCGCCCGATCGTAGGGCTGACGGTCCAGGATCTCCACGTCGGCCTTGCCCCCGGCGGCCTTGACCGCCTCCAGCACGAGGCTCCGGGAGCGCCGGTACCGCAGGGCCCACCAGCTGGCCGGGGCGGGCAGGGGCAGCGGGAAGAGCGAGGAGACCACCTCGTCCACCCAGGTCAGGTATCTGATCTCCAGGTCGCTGCCCGGCTGGAGCTCGTCCAGTTCCCGCAGCCGGGTCCAGGCCCGCTCCTGATACTGGCGGCGGATCGCGACGTCCAGCCTGATCGGGGCCTGCGCGTCCCGTGCCATCTCGTCCAGGCCGTGGTGGATCCCCGCGTCCAGCTCCGTCACGGTGAACATCCCCGCGAGGATGTCGTACATCCGCGCCGCCCGGGGGGAACGCCACCGGCCGTCCTCCCGGCCCCGGGCGCCGCCGAGCCCGGGAAAGTCGATGACGGGCAGCGGCGGGACGACCCCGTCGTCGTCCTCTCCCGGCGCGCCCGCGAAGGTCTGCGCGAAGTGCTGGCGCTGGGAGTCGGCGATGGCACCCGGCAGCCGCAGGCAGGCCACGTGCAGCGCGATCCACAGCTCCTCGGCCGTTCCCGGCGCCGGATCCGGCTCGCCCAGGTAGACGGCGGTGTCCTGGTACAGGCGGTCGTACTCGTCCCGCAGCCGCACGGTGAGGTCCGCCGGCCCGCCCCGGGGCCGCGCGGCGGGATCCGCCTGCCCGCCCCGCTCCTGATCGGCACGACCGGCCTGGCCGAGCGCCCCGCCGGGGGTCCGGCGGGCCGGGGTGCCCGCCGCCTCCGGATGGGTCAGCCCGAGCAGCGTCCCGACCAGGGCGAGCGCCAGCCGGTGGTGTTCCTGCGGCGGCTCCGGCGGCCCGTCCAGGTGGAGCAGGGCGACCAGATGCCCGGCCAGATCGCCCAGCGCGGTCCAGAGCGGGACGCGCAGCGGGCTCTCCGGATCGGCCAGTTCCTCGGTGACGGCGGGGTGCAGTCCCCTGCCCGGCACCCGGTGGATCGTGCGGAACCGGTCGATCAGGCTCTGACCGCGCAGGTAGAGGTCGGCCGACGCCTGGGGGGCGTGCCGATCCAGATGGGCGTCCAGCGCGGTGACGACGGCACGCAGCCGGTCGCGCAGCGGTCCGGCGAGGGGCGCGGCCTCCCCGTCCAGGCCCAGCAGGGGTTCGAGCAGTTCGTCGAGCGTTCGCATGACGCCGTCCTGTAGGAGTTCAGTGGTCACCGGTGAACGGCTCCCACTCTGGCCTGCCGAACGACTCCCCCGGCTCCATCACCGCGGTGAACACCGAACCGGGGTAGTCGGCCAGGTCGGTGAGCCTGCGGGCGGCCAGATAGCGGGGGTAGCCGACGTGGATCCTGAGCCGTCCCAGACAGTCGAGGGTGACGTGATACCGCACGTGGGGGTCGCGACGGGGTGCCGACATCCTGACCAGCGGGGAGATCCGGCCGTAGGCGTCGACCCAGAGGAACTCCCAGGTCGCCGCGCCGTGCTCCTGTGCGGGCGCCGGCAGCCAGTCCGCGGCGATCGCACCGGTGAACACCCTGCCGTCGCCGTGGCTGTCCAGGAGGTAGGAGCGCAGGTGGCGCGTGGTCTCCTCCCCCGGCGCCAGGATCGGGAAGAGCTCGACGCTGGTGCTCTCGTCCAGCGCGTCGGGGGTCCGCTTGACGTGAACGGCCGCGGGCAGGCCCGTCGCCTCCAGAGGGGTCTCCAGGCGACCGCCCCCGCGCCCGCCGTTCAGCACCGCCCCGATGTCGCTGAAGTCGCCCTCCGTCAGGTAGATCGGGTTGCCTCCGTGGCAGAGGTGGATGACCGGTTCGAGCTCCTGGTTGATCTCGACCTGGAAGCGGATCCTCCCCCAGTCGACGTTGGCACGGGTGAGCCTGTCCTCCCGGCCGGCGAAGGTGAAGCGCCCCCACTCGATGGACTCGCCCCGGTCGCCGCCCAGCTCGCGGTGGATGTGGATGTCCTCCTTCATCGGGCGCCAGGCCGTACGGACCGACAGCCGGCCGGTGCGGTCGGCGATGTCGAGCTGGTCGCCCGCGTTCAGCAGCATCCCCACCCGTGTGTCGGCGTTCTGCAGGGAGAAGTCGCACGGCAGGCTCTGGAAGAGGTTGTCCACCGCGATTCCGACGATGTTCTCACCCGCTCTCAGCCGTTCGCGGCCGTCGACCTGGCGCTCCGCGCCGTCCTCGGGGCCGGGGGCGTCGTCGCTCTCGATGTCGGCGTAGCGGCTGAAGCCGTAGGCCCAGCAGGCTCCGATGGAGGTGGCCTGCTTGGCGTAGCGGCGCTCCACGACCAGCCGGGGCGCCGGGATGCCGTCGGCGCCGTCCAGGGTCAGCTCGCGCAGCCGCCTGGTCACGATGCGCTCCACCAGCGGCATGGTGCTGGTCTTGCCGGAGAGCGCGACGATGTCGATGGGTTCGTCGGGTTCTCTGCGGCGCTGCGCGCTGAAGGTGGTGAGCGCGATGTCGACGGCCGCCGTGATGACGGGGGTGGCCAGGTGCTCGAACTGTTCCGGGCGCAGGGTGACCACGGTGCGCTCAAGCCGCTCGATCAGCGCGGCCGGGGGCCGCGACCGGCTGTCGATGTTGTTGATCACCTCCTGCAGGGTGGTCTTGGGCAGCGTGTACCGCTCGCCGGCACCGAGGAGCCTCTTGGCCCGCTCGGCCTCCTGCCACAGCCGGAAGAACGCCGAGCCCGGTACGGCACGGCCGCCGGCCGGCCCGAGCGACGGGCTGTGCGTGGGCAGCAGGTCCCTCAGCCGCTCCCACACCTTGTCCGGCCTGGGGCCGGGGTCGGGGTTGGCGATGAAGGCCGGCGCGATCGGGCGCGGGGTGCCGTCTGCGCCCATGTGGGACGGGGGCCAGTGCCGCAGCCACGTGTTGTCGCGGTCCGCCGGGCCGAGCGCCATCAGCGCGTCCACGATCTCCGCCTTCAGCCAGTGGAAGACCCGCAGCGTGAGCAGATCGCCGCCGAGCTGCGGATGGCCGGTGGAGCCGCGCACCTCGGGGCGGATCAGGTAGTGGCGGCCGGAGAACTCCTCGGCGACCCCCTCGGCGGGGACCTGCCGGTCCAGCAGGTGCAGTGCGAACAGGGCGACGTCGGTGGTCCCGCCGCCGATGTCGATGACCAGCATGTTCTGCCGCCAGGCGGGGCGGCCGGGCCGTACCCGCCGGGACCGGGCGCGGAACGGCTCGATGCCGGTGTCGGACTCGCCGCCGAAGTCCCGCATGACGAAGAAGAGCGCCGCGGCCACGGCCTCGTCGAACGTCGTGGTCACCTTGGTCATCCTGAGGCTCGACTGCGCCATCTTCTCCAGCGCGCGACGGCCGGACGGCGGCAGCGTGGTCGGGTAGGTCAGCACGAGGTGGTTCAGCCCGCGGATCCCCCACTCGGCGGACCGCTCCTTGTTACCGTACTCGATCGTCTTGTCGACCAGGTCGTTGTAGGCGTGCATCAGCAGGGTGTCGGTGGTCACCGGGTGCGGTTCGGCGCCCGGCAGCTCCGGCAGGTCGCGCGGCCGGGAGAAGGCCCGTTTGAGGCCGGGGTAACTGCGGAGCACCCGGTCGGCCCCGCCGCCGAGCACGGCCCGCAGCGGAGAGCCGTCGAGCACCTTGATCTCGCTGGGGATCTCGGGCGAGTCACCGTCGAAGACGACCTGCTGGAGGTAGAGCGAGCCCAGCGCGGGGGTGCCGAAGGCGTCGGCGTAGCAGCGCTGGAGGCTCATCGCGTACGCGGTGCCCAGTTTCTCGTCCATCCGGGAGATCGCCGTGTCGAGCTCCCGGCACAGCACGTCCCGGTAGTGGACGGGGGGCACGGGCAGATGGTGGGAGCCCGGCTTGAGCACCTCGATGTCGTCGGCGCCGACGGTGACCCGGACCGAGTCTCCGGTGCGGGTCAGGCCGAGCCGCGAGTTGAGGCGGACGGTGAACCCGTGCGCGATGTCGTCGCGGACCCGTGGCCAGTCGGCGCCGTGCGGCCCCTCGGGCCCTTCGAGCAGCAGGCGGTGGAACCCCTTCAGCAGCACCTCGAACTGCTGCTCGTCCAGCGCGACGCGCCGCCCGCCCGTTCTGTTGTAGAGGGTGACGGTCGAGGACGAGGTGCCGAAGTCGATCGCGGCGTGCCCGAAGAAGCTCCGGTGCCGCCGCGGTTCACCGATCGGGGCGACCTGCCGGGTGGCGTCCCTGCCGGCGGTCATGCCCTGGGCGGGGCGCGCGCCGGGGGGCATGAGACGGAGTTCGAGGGAAAACTCCCGGGGCGGCGACCCGGCCGCGCCGAGCCGCCAGGCCACCCTGACGACCCGTTCGCCGTCGCCGGGCGGCAGGGCGCCCACCGAGATCGCCGGCCCCTGGATCAGCAGGTAACGTCCCGGGATCGGCCGGGGGCGCCAGCCGGGCAGCGTGTAGAGCCCGGCGATCTCCGTCGCCGCCTCGTCACCGGGCGGCTCCGGCCGCGGCCCGGTGACGTCGACGGCGTGCGCGATCCCCTCAGGCTCGACGAAGACGTCGGGCAGCCGGTACTCCCCGTTCACCTCGTAGATCGTGAAGACGCCGGTGGCGGTCTCGTCGGTGCCCTCGCCGTCTTCGGGGCCGGCGAACAGCAGGCGCACGGTCATCGAGTCCTCCCTCCGGGCTCGTCGCCCCATTCGTCGAGCAGGTCGCGGATCGGGCCTCCCGAGGGGCCGGGCCCTCGGGCCTCCGACGCCCCGGTACGGGTGAGACGCCGGACGTTCTCCTCCGCCGGGACGGCCTCGCGGAGCGCCTGCAGCACCTCACGGAGATCACGGCCCAGGGTGGCCGCGTCCGCCAGCAGGTGCCGCCGCAGGTGATGGTTGACCGCCGCGATGATGTCACCGCGCACCCGGAAGATGTTCATCTGGTGGGTGACGACGTGGGTGCCCGCCTCGCCGCCGATGTTCCGCCGGCCGCCGTGCCAGGGCAGGGCGTGCCCGGTGCGCAGCGGGAACCGTTCGGCGATCTGGGCCGCCTCCTCGGGCGAGGAGGGGACGGGCACCGGCAGCACGCGGGCCGCGGCGCCGGGCAGCCAGTCCATCGCGGTCAGGCCGAGCAGGTTGTGCCGGCGCGCCGCCCCGCCGTCCGCGGGGTCCAGGGCGGCGAACAGCCGTTCGATGGGTGTCCGCAGGTCGGGGTCCAGCAGGGCCTCGCGCACCTTGGCCAGCTCGCGGTGGCGCCGCTCCGCCCAGGACGACACGGCCTCCAGGTAGATCTCCCTGCCGGTGCCGACGGCCCGGACGCAGGTGGGCTCGAACCTGCCGAAGAGCCGTTCCGTGGTGTCGGGGGCGGCCTCCTCGGTCTCGGTGGGCATCTGGTGCACGATCCCGAGCAACGGGCTCCGCCCGGCCCCGCCGCCCGTCCGGCCCCTGGTCGGCGGCGGCCCTATCCGGCCGTCGTCGTCCCTGACCCGCTCCCGGTACTGCTGCCACTCCCCCCAGGTGAACACGTCGTAGGTGACCGTGGCCCGCGCCAGGTCGAGCACGGCCTCCCCGTCCGCCTGCGCGGCCTGGACGCCCTCGACGGACAGGCGCTCCGGGTCGGACAGGAGTCCCAGCGACCTGACCGTGCGGGAGGTCTCCTCCTCGATCTGCCGGAACAGCGCGGTCAGTGAGGCGCCGTCCCGGGGGGCGCCGAGGCCGCCCAGGTGGCCCGGCCGGAGCATCCGGTCGAGCGTACGCAGCGCGCCCAGCAGGTCGGCGGCGATCGGCGCCACCGCCTCGTGTTTGAGGAACACGCCGTAGGTCCGTACGTGCCGGTCGAGCATGGCGCGGAGCCCGGCGATCCCGCCGTCGCGCCCGAATTCGCCGAGCGCCGCGGTGTAGGCGTGTCCCGGGTCGGTCAGGAGCAGGTCGTCGGCGACCCGCCTCCACCGCTGTGCCCGGGCCCCGGCCGTCTCCAGCGCTTTGGCGACCTTGTCGCCCTCCTCTCCGTCCACGTCGTACGGCAGGCCCCCGACGGCGATCGCGGCGAGCGAGGAGGTGAAGGCGACCCGGTCCTCCCTGCGCCCGTTGAGCGTCGTGGCCATCCGGTGCAGGGAGGAGAGGTCCCGGGAGGAGGAGACCAGGCCGGCGGCCCCGGTGTGCGGGGGGTCGGGAGGCTGAAGCAGGTCGAAGCAGTTGGCCGCGACCAGGATCGACTCGCTGAGCGCGCCCTTGCCCCGGCGGTTACGTTCCAGCAGCGAGTAGAACTGCCGGGCGTCGTCGCGCTCGGCCCGGTGCGAGGGCAGCACGATCACGATGGCGTCGATCTCGTCCAGTTCCCGGACACTGAGGTATTCGTCCCGGATCGCGGTGGCGCCGAGCCCGGGGAGGTCGCACAGCTCCGCCGCCGAGCCGTCGCCGGGGAGCGGCCCGGCCCAGTCTCCCTCCGCGACCGCCACCTGGCAGACGACCCTGCGGATCAGGGTGAAGGTGACCCGCAGCGTCTCCGCCGTCACCGCGTTCCGCGGGGAGAGCGGGAACCCCTGCACCGTGCGCGGGAAACTCCGCGGCAGATCCCGGATGTCCTCGATGTCCAGCGCCTGCCGGAGCATGTCCACCTCGACCGGGAGGACCAGCCCGGCGTGACCGGGCAGCACGAACTCCCCGGCGAGTTTGAGCGCGTCCCGGATCCGGGTCAGCTCCAGGGTGATCCCGAGCAGCCGGGAGTTCTCCGTCGCGGCCCAGTCCAGGGTGGTCTCCGCCCAGCGGTTCAGGGTCTCCCATCCGTCCCTGACGGGGTTGTAGCCGGTCAGCGCCGACACGTCCCGGCCGCCTCCGGCCCGCCGCACGGTCCGGATCAGCTCGTTCATGATGTAGTCGGCGGCGTTGGCCAGCTCCTCGCGGGTGAGGTACTCGACCCTGGCGCCGCGCAGCCGGGTGACCTCCCCGGGCCCGGCGGCCTCCATACGGAGCACCGTCACATTGCCGGTGGTCGGCGAGCCGGAGGTGGGCAGCAGTCCAGGCCGGCCCAGCAACGCGCCGAGCAGCATGGACTTGCCCGCGCTGTACTCTCCCACGATGCCGACCGACACCGGTTTCGCGCAGCGCTCCCTCAGCCGCGCGGCGAGACCGGCGGCCCGGTCGTGGGCGTGCCGTACGGCCGCCGCGTCCGGGATCTCCTCCTGGCCGAGCGCGGCCATCGCACGGTCGGCCAGCCGGCGGTAACGGCCGATCGCCGCCCGGTGGCCGGCGTCGGAGGAGGAGGCCGATCCACCGTGGCGGGCGTGGAAGTCGGTCAACGAGGCCCCTCAGAAGTATCGATTCCGATGTTTACGAGTCCCCCGACTACCGCGGTCGGGACCGTCACGGATGTCCGCGCGCCCCTGGTCGTACCTGTCCCGTGTCTTCAGCCGATCAAGGTCGTACCTCATGTCGATCTTGGCGATGTGCGAGTCGCGCAGCCGCTGCGTCTCGTAGGCCTGGCTGTACGCCTGCTCGCGGAGCCGCCGCTCGTAGACGGTCGGGCCGCCCAGCAGCTTGACGCTGAGCGGCAACAGGTCGAGCACCAGGATCGTGACCCGCAGCACCCAGGGCAGCGCGAAGACGATGGGGCTGTCGCTGTTTCTGATGAACTCGTGGAGCGCCTTCTCCTGGGCCACCCAGCCGGTGTTCCTCCGCACGTCGAGGCGTTCGGCCTCCCGCTTGGCGCGCTCGGCCTCCTGGAACCGGGTGAGATCCGCGGTGACCGCCTTGCGCGCCGCGTCGCACTCGCGTTGCGCGGCCCGGTACTCCCGCTGCGCGTTGTCGTAGTCCCGCTTCAGGTTGGCCGCTATCCGGCCGACCCCCCGGTCACCGCTGAGTCCCGGCCCCTCCTTGCCCGCCTCCTCGTCCTGTTTCTTCCGCTGCACGGCGTCTCGGACGCGCCTTCTGGCGTCGCTCTCGGCGCAGAGACTCTCCCGGTTGTACTTGACGTCGAGCTGCCGCCGCCTGTCCTCGTCGGCGGCCTTGAAGGTGGCGTCGAGCTGGCCGGTGCGGGCGGTCTGGGTGAAGGCCAGCTGCTCCTTGACCTCCGACTGGAAGATGAGCAGCGTCACGGCCTCGGCGATGATGAAGGACACGCCCACGGCGAGGATCAGCCGCATCAGATAGGTCAGCCAGCCGGGTTTCCGGCTCCTGCCGACCGGGTCGAGCAGGCCGGTCCGGTCCGTCCCCGACAGAACCTTGCCGTAGGCGGGCTCGGCGACGATCGACCGGTCGACCCAGAAGATGACGACGCCCCAGATCGCGGCGAAGGGCAGGATCGCCGGGGAGAACTCCCCGTTGACGACCGAGGCGAAGATCGCGAACATCGTGGTGGCGACGAGCGCCACCAGGCAGACGAAGACGCCGATCGTCGAGTAGCGGTACAGCTCGCTGCGGTTCGGGACGAGGTCCGGGTCGGTGCCCGCGCACCACAGGAAGGGGCGTGAGGCGACGGGGACCCGGTAGCCTTCGGCGCCGGTGACGGTTCGGGGCGGCGTGTGCACCTCGGCCCGTCCGGGCGCCGGACGGCGCCTGAACCGGAGCCTCTCCCGCAGCCCGGAGAAGGTGTCGGAGAACGTCTCGTACAGCCGCCCGGCGGGCCCCTGGGGGCGCGTCCACCCGGCGTCCTCACCGCTCTCCCGCCGGTCATCGCGCCAGTCGCCGGGTCCGTCGTCCGTCCGCTCGTCGGGGTCGTCCGGGGCGGCGGGGTCGTCGTGGAGGGTCTGGTACCTCGTCGTGGGGTCGTTGGCGGTCCGCTCGCTGTAGTAGGCGCCGGGAGCGCCGCCCGGGGGCGTCCCGCCGAAGTCGTCCTCCCACGTCCCGGGGGTGCCGGAACCGTTGCCGGAGTGCCGGGCGCCGCCGGAACCACTCCCCCACGTCCCGGTGTCGCCGAAGCCGGCACCCGGGTGCCCGGTGCCGCCGAAGCCCGTGCCGGAGTACCCCGTGGCGCCGAAGCCGATACCGGTGTGCCCGGTGCCGCCGGAACCGTTCCCCGAGGTCCGGTCTCCCGGTGGATCGTCCGTGGAACCGCCCGGATCCCGGGTGGCCGAGGGTCGGGCGCCGTCGGCGAAACCGTTCTCGTACGGCCGGGTTCCGCCGGGACCGCCGACGGGCGGCCACGCCGCGTCCGTCTCCTCCCCGGAGGGCTGGGCACCGTTCGGGCCGGCCGCCGGAGGCCGGCTGGAGTCGCGTCCGGGCGCGGCGTAGTCGCGGAACCAATTGTCTTCCGTCATCGACTCGGCAACGCCCGGCGCTTACTATCTCCGCACACTCCACCAAACTTCTTAATACTTGACATTCTTCTCCCGGTTCTGACTCCGCCGGAACGTCATTCCCCGCGATCGCAGCCGGATTCGCATCTCCCCGAACCCGCGACATCCGCGCCGCCCGCTCCAAGCTCCGTCCGTCCACCCTACGAGCCCTACCGGCCCCCACGCCGGTAGTCGCGCACTGCTTGGTACTGGAACGATGCACTATGCCTACTGACCGAATCCCTACTTGTGAGGTTTTGTCTTTCGATCGTTACGCATCCTATGCAAAGGATCTCGGCATCGAGCAGGGACATGAACCACCAGAACCCACTCACCGAAAGGCATAAATCGGTCTTTTATCCGATCGGACTCCTTTGGTGGACACATGCCCGATAAAGCCAATATCGACGGCATTCAGGGCAGCTTCCAGCAGGTCATCCACCCCAGGGAGAGGAGACGGCCCCGGCGAGACCCGGCGCGCGGGCATATCCGGGCACACCCCTCCACCTCGGGACGCCCCCGGGCGCGGCGGCCCCCCAATGATCTCCCCCCTCTTCTCCGCCTATAAGCATTAAATGCGAAAAATTACTCACTGCCACAATTGCCGAAAAGGAACTTATTTTACATGATTTATGTGATGTGCAACAGTCACCCCACCGGCCCAAGGACCCTGTCATCGGGGACCTCCGGCCCTTGGCCGGCGGCCGTCCCCGCGGTGGGATGATGGGGCGCGACGGAGCACGCGTCGATCGGGCCGACCTTCCCGCAGGTTAGGGACAGGCCGTCGGGGGGAGGCCCCGGAGTGATCCGGATCGAAGGCGGCCGGACACTCCCGCCGCCGGCTCCGGACGATCGTTCACCCTTCCACTGGAGACCCGCATGACCGAACATATGACGGCCCCGGGCGATCTGGGCCGCCGAGTGGCCAGGCGGCGCGAGAGCCTCGGCCTGAGCCGCGAGCAGCTGGCCGGCCGGGCCGGGATCGACCCCGGATACCTCGGGTACCTGGAGGAGGCCGCCGCGTCCCCCACGATGGACACCGTGCGCAAACTGGCCGTCGCGCTGGGGACCGGCGTCGAGGAACTGCTGGGCGGCACGATGGACCTGCCTCCCGGGCGCGGCCGTCCCGCCCCCCGGCCCAGCCTGGAGCGGCTGGAGCCGGAGGAGTGCCTGCGGCTGATCTCCCCCGGCGGTGTCGGCAGGGTGGCCTTCAACGAGCCCGGAGGACCGGCGATCCTGCCGGTCAACTACGTGATACACGACAACGCGGTGGTCTTCCGCACCGCCTTCGGCGGCCCGCTCGACGACAATCTGCGCACCGGTGTCCAGGGCGTCGAGTTCAAGATCGGTTTCGAGGTCGACCGGATCGACGACGCCAGCCGTGAGGGCTGGAGCGTGCTGGTGCGCGGCGGCGCCCACCACGTCTCCGACGACGAGCGGGCCTCGGTCGACGCCTCCGACGTTCAGCCGTGGGCGGGCGGTGACCGCGAGCTGTACGTCAGGATCGTCCCCGCCGAGATCACCGGCCGGCGCATCCGGCACGCCCCGTGACCTCCGGCGCGCGTCCGGTGGGCCGGGCGATCCCCGGCGAGATGGACGCCTGGGTGGTCGCCGGGCCCGGACCGATGGCCTCACGTCCCCTGGAGCGGGTCCGGCTCCCGGTTCCCGAGCCGGGCCCCGGCGAGGTACTGGTCGAGGTCGAGGCGTGCGCCGTCTGCCGGACCGATCTCCACCTCGCCGAGGGCGACCTGCCGCCGCACCGCCCTCGGACCGTACCGGGCCACGAGGTCGTCGGCCGGGTGGCCGCGAACGGCCCCGGCGCCGTACGGCTCGCACCCGGCAGCCGGGTCGGCGTGGCCTGGCTCCGCTCGACCTGCGGGCGCTGCCGCTACTGCCTCCGGGGCGCGGAGAACCTCTGCCCGGCCTCCACCTACACCGGATGGGACGCCGACGGCGGCTACGCCGGATATCTGACCGCCCCCGAGGACTACGTCTACCCCCTCCCCGACGACGCCCCGGCCGAGAAACTGGCGCCGCTGCTCTGCGCCGGGATCATCGGATACCGTGCCCTGCTCCGCTGCGACCTGCCTCCCGGCGGGCGCCTGGGCGTCTACGGCTTCGGCGCCTCGGCCCATCTGACCGCCCAGGTCGCCGTCGCCCAGGGGGCGACCGTGCACGTCCTCACCCGGTCGGCCAGGGCCCGCGAGCTGGCGCTGGCGCTGGGGGCGGCCTCGGCCGGAGGCGCGGCGGACGCCCCGCCGGAACCGCTGGACGCGGCGATCCTGTTCGCCCCGGCGGGAGAGCTGGTGCCGGTCGCGCTGGCCGCCCTGGACCGGGGCGGCACCCTGGCCGTGGCGGGCATCCACCTCGGCGACATCCCCGCGCTGAACTATCGGCGTCACCTGTTCCAGGAGCGGACGCTGCGCAGCGTCACCGCCAACACCCGCGCCGACGGCCGGGCGTTCCTGGACCTCGCCCTGGCGCGCCCCCCGCAGGTCACGACGGTCGCCTACCCCTTCGACGCCGCCGACCGGGCACTGGACGACCTTGCGGCCGACCGCGTCGAGGGCGCCGCCGTACTCCTGCGCTGAGCGACTCCCGCGCTGAGCGGGCCGCTCCACCGCGTCCACCCCGTGGTGGCCGAGCCCCGGCCGCCGCCACCGCCGCGCGGGACGGCCGTACGGCGGGAGGCCGGCGCCCCCTCACCCGGCATCGGCCGCCAGGCCGAGCTGTCCGGCCAGCACCGAGGGCGCCTCGGCCAGGGACGGGCCGTACCAGGTCAGGTGACGGCCGCTCACCAGCGCCGCGTCGACACCGGGGAAGCTCTCCGGCCCGTCGTCGGCGGTGAAACGGTACGGCTCGTCCGGAAGGACGACCAGGTCGGGCCCGGCGGCGAGCAGATCCGCGAGCGGGATCCTCGGATACCGCTCCGGATGGCCGGCGAAGACGTTGCCGACGCCCAGCCGGGTCAGCATGTCACCGGCGAAGGTGTCCCGGCCGAGGACCATCCACGGCCTGCGCCAGACCGGAATCACCGCCCGGCGCCGGCGAGCGGGCTCCGGCGGGTTCCACGCCGCCCCCGCCTCGTCCAGCCAGGCGGGGCGGGGCATCCGGCACGCCCGGGTGAGCACGCGGTCCAGGGAGACGAGCGCCTCGTCCACCGTACGGATCACGGTCGTCCAGACCGGCACCCCGGCGGCGCGGAGCGCGTCCAGGTCGGTGGCCCGGTTCTCCTCGAAGTTGGCCAGCACGATGTCGGGACGGAGTGCTCTGATCCGGTCGAGGTCGGGGTTCTTGGTGCCGCGGACCCGCGCGACGTCCAGTCCGGCCGGATGGTCACACCAGTCGGTGGCCCCCACCAGGAGTTCCGCCTCGGTCGCCGCGACGGCCTCGGTCAGGGACGGGACGAGCGAGACGACGCGGCGCACCCGCGCGGGGACGCGCACGCGGACCCCCGTGTCGTCGTACGGCTCCCCCTCCACCCGATCAACGTACCGCGCCGCCACGGATCGGTTCCACGCCCCCTTCCCATGACATTCCGGCGCCCCGGCCGACAACCGGGGCGCCGCCGGAACACCCGAGGTCAGGAGGTCGGGAGATCAGGAGGTCAGGGAGCCACGGCGATCTGCGTCCGGTGGTGTCTCGGATTCTCGATCTCGTCGACCAGCGCGGCCGCGAGATCGGCGTAGGAGAACAGCCCCGTCCCCTCACCGTCGGCCAGCACCCGGTTGTCACCGACGCGGTAGCGGCCGGTCCTCGGGGCCTCCTCGTCGAGGAGGGTGGGCGGCGGCGTGACCACCAGCCAGTCGATCGGGGTGTCCGCCGCGCGGAGCACGTCCAGGCCCGCCTCGTGCCCGAGGGAGAACTCCCGAAACTCCGCCGGGAAGCCGGGGGCGTCGTGGACCGGCACGCCTGGCGCGGTCTCCAGGGTGGTACCGACGCCGACGAACAGCAGCCTGCCGACTCCGGCCCGGGTCAGACCGTCGAGCAGGGCGTGCGCCACGGCCGGGTAGAACTCCTTCGAGGGGACGTCGGCCCGGTAGACGGCCCCGATCGCCACGTCGTGACCGGCCGCGGCCTCCGCGACGCTGCCGGGCTCGGTGACGTCGCCCCGCACCAGCGTCACCCCGGCACCGAGCGGCTCCGGATACCTCGCGGGGTCCCGGACCACCGCGGTGACCTGGTGGCCTCGGGTGACCGCCTCGGCGACCACCCGCCGGCCCGCTCGCCCACCGGCGCCGAAAACGACTATCTTCCTCATCGTGGACACTCCATCCAACAGGACCGGCGTGGGATCGCCGGTCACCGCCCAGACGGTAGATCGTGAGGTGCCGGTTTCCGCAACGATAGTGACCTGCTTCGACACCCTCCCCGCAGCCGGAGCCCGGGGTCCCCACGCCGGAGGTGCCCGATGAGCGAGCCGCTCGATCCCGCCATGTTCGACGCTTGCCTGCCCGTACCGGTGCCGATCCGGTTCGGCGGCAAATGGACGGCGAGGATCATCGCTTGCCTGGAGGGAGGCCCCAGGCGCTTCTCCGAGATCCAGGTACCGCTGCGCGGCATCACCCCAAAGGTGCTCACGGAGTCGCTGCGGGCGATGGAGCGCGACGGGATGATCACACGTACCGCCCACGCCGAGATCCCGCCACGGGTCGAGTACGAGCTGACCCCGCTCGGTCGCAGCCTGCTGGAGCCGATGGCCGCCGGCTGCGCCTGGATCGAAGCGCACGCGGCCGAACTCGTCGACCCCCGCGAGGCGTACGAGAACCGCTCAGCCGCACCGACATAACAGACCATTCGCTTTTCACCCCGTGCCCCGCCCGGACCGGCATGGAATTAACAAGCCCCACCAAGTCCCGACGAATGACAGGAATCAGGGCGCCTCAGCGGAGTCGTCTCTGAGGAATGTTCATCTCCCCGGGCGGAGCGAAAGTTAAGGTGGAGAGGCCGCGCGAGGGCGAGGAGGAGCCGAGATGGCCGAGCGTGACTGGAACCCCGATCCGGGCGACGGCAAGAGCGAGTCCACCGGCCGCCGGATCGCCAGAGCACGGAACCGCCGAGGACTCACCCAGACGGGCCTCGCGGCCAGGGCACACGTCTCCCGCAGCCTGATCGCACAGGTCGAATCGGGCCACAAACCGGCCACCCCCGCACTCGTCGCGGCCGTGGCCCGCGTGTGCGCGGTCGACCCCGCCGAGCTCAACGGCCAACCCTACCGAGGACCCGACAGACGCACCGATGCCGTCCACCAGGCAATCCCCGCCATCAGGCGCGCTCTGGCCTATATCGACATTCCCCCCGAGCTGGAAACCCCTCCGAGGCCGCTCAACGAACTGGCCGCAGAACTGATCAAACTCCAGAAACTACAAGAAGCCGCCGCACACGTCAGTCTTGGAAACCACCTACCGGCGGTCATCGAGGAACTGACGGTTCGCACGATGGAGTCGGACGCCCCGCAAGCATGGCGTCTGCTGAACCACTCCTATGCCCTGGCGGCATCCCTGGCGCGCCGCCTGGGTTACAACGACCTGGCTCAGATCGGCATCGAACGAGCCGCGACCGCCGCCCCACGCGCCGACGACCCCCATCTGCGGCACCTGGTTCCGCTGGGACGCGCACTGCTGATGCTCAATCTGGGGTTCGGCGACATCGCCTTGATGGTGGTGAGACAGGCGGCAGAGAACGTAGACCGCTCTGAAGCGGCAGGATTGGAGGTTTACGCCTCCCTGCACCTCCGAGCCGCCGTCTCCGCCGCCCGGATAGGACGGGCATCGGACGCCTGGGAGCATTACGGCCTCGCGTCCGAAACAGCGGCCCGTATCGACCCGCGAAACCGTCTGGACCCATACGGCTCAGAAGTGAATTCCACCAACATAGCCATCCACGGATGTGCGGTGGCGACCGAGCTCGGCGACTACGACCAGGCGGTCCGTCTGGACACGGATTTCAAGCCGCCTCCCACCCTCTATGCCGAGCGCAGGGCACACCACGAGATCGACATGGCCAGAACCCACCTTTGGCTCAACGACTACGGCAAAACATTCAAACGCGTACTCAAGGCCGACAAAATTGCACCGCAAATGACCCGTTTCCACCCCACGGCACGGGAAACCGTCCGGCAGCTCGGCTCCCACTACCGCAGTGTCCCCGAAGAACTCCGCCGTCTGGAAAGACGCATGACCCTGTAGGCGTCGTTTTCACCGGACGATTGTTCACCGGAAAGCGTGAACAACCACGATCGTGACACTCCGTAAGGTCGCCGTGACGGCGAGAGCCACCTCTCTCGCCGCCTGAATCCGATGATTCCGACCTTGGAGGACAGGTGATACGGCACACGGCGCCGATCGGATCCGCGGAGACGATCGACGAGGCCACGGCGGATCTGCATGACAGGGCGTTGGCCGTGGTGCAGCGGCTTCTCAGGGAGCGGGGGATCCGGGCCCGTTGCCATCACCGGATCGGTCTGGGGCTCTACGCCAATCGGATGGACGGTGTCGTCTGGCCGGATCGGTCTCCGCTGCGGTCGTGGATGGAGCGT